>JAGKSX010000003.1 GCA_018993155.1 Hydrogenophaga sp. | reverse complement strand
GTGGGGCCCCCCGTGGCCGCGGCCCCGGCCCGGCGCCGTGAGGCCTGCGGGGCGCGCCGGCCCCCCCCGCCCCGCCCCCGGGCCGCGCCAGGCGCGGGGTGCGGGGGGGGGTTGTGGCGGCGGGCGCAGCAGGAACCCCCACGCCGCGAAACCGATGCCCAGGAACAGGCCCAGCCACAACAGCCCGCGCGGCCAGGACAGACGGGAAGGCGAGCGCGCAGCGGCGGAGGAAGGCTCAGATGCGGACATGGAAACGAGTGGAAAGACGCAAAGGAGAGGCGAAAGGCGGGCCGGTGGCTGGTCGAACACCAGCCTCTCTGGCGGCGCCGACGCTGGCTGCGTGATCGCAGGCACGAACGCCAGATGATAGCCATTCGCAACTGCTTGTAACGGCGTCTGACCGTGGCCGACGCGGAAGGTTCACTTCCCCTCACGCCAGGCCTGACGACCCTTGGTCAGGAAACGATGTACGCCCCCGCCCCCACACACAGCAGCTTCCCGTCCGCCCCCTCGAACGCCATTCTCGTGTTCGCCACTCTCGAGCCCAGCCGCAACACCTCGGCGCTGAGCAGGAAGTAATCGCCCACGCAGGGCCGCAGGTAGTCGATGCGCAGGTCGATGGTGCCGAGCTTGGTGAAGCGCTGCAGGCGCTGCATCGGCTCTTCGGTCATGTGGCGCGCGCCGTTGGCGGCAATGCAGGCCAGGCCGCCCATGGCGTCGAGCGCGGCGCTGACCACGCCGCCATGCACGCGGCCGTGCTGGTAGTGCCCGATCAGGTCGGCCTTCATGTCGATGCGCGCAGTCACGCGCTCGGGGCGGATGTCCTCGATCTTCAGGCCCAGCACCTTGTTGAAGACGATCTTGTTTTCGAACAGGTCCTTGAGCACGGCGATGAACTCGGGCTCGAACTCGACCGGTGGGGAAGAAGTGGCGGCGGTGTGTTTGCTCATAGTCCCCATTGTCGTGCGGCCAGTTCCTTCATGATTTCCTCGGCACCGCCACCGATCATCATCACCTTCACCTCGCGGTAGACGCGCTCGCTCACGGTGCCGCGCATGTAGCCCATGCCGCCGAGGATCTGCACCCCAGCGTCGGCGCAGAACTGCATGGTCTGCGTGGCGTGGTTCTTGAGCAGGCAGACGTTGGCGACCCAGTCGGCGCCGTCGTCGCCCGCGTCCACGCGCGCGCCCAGCGCTTCCAGCCAGGCTTCGGTGGAACGGATGCGCATCTGTATGTCCATCAGCTTGTGGCGGATCACCTGGCGCTCGATGAGGGGCGCGCCGAAGGTGCTGCGCTGCCGGGACCAGGCCAGGGCCTCGTCGTGGCAGGCCTCGGCAAAGCCGAGCGCCATGGCGGACAGGGCCAGGCGCTCGCCGTTGAAGTTGCCCATGATCATGCGGAAACCCGCGCCCTCGGCGCCCAGGCGGTAGCGCGCGGGCACGCGCACGCCGTCGAAGCGCAGGTGCGCCGTGTCCGAGCACAGCCAGCCCATTTTCTGCAGCGCGCTGCGCGAGATGCCGGGCGCGTCGCAGGGCACCACGATCATCGAGATGCCGCTCGCTCCCTGGCTCTGGGGGTCGGTGCGCACCGCGAGGGTGATCCAGTCGCAGCGCATGCCAGAGGTGATGAACACCTTTTCGCCGTCGATGACGTACTCGTCACCGTCGAGTCGCGCGGTGGTGCGCAGCGCGGCCACGTCGGAGCCACCGCCGGGCTCGGTGATGCCCAGGGCCGCGATCTTCTCGCCGCGCAGCACGGGCGGAATGACTTCCTGCTGCAGCTCGGGCGTGCCGTGCGCGAGCACGGGCGGCAGGCCGATGTTGTGGGTGAACAGGCTGGCCATCACGCCGCCGCTGCCGCCGTACCGCGCCAGGGTGCGCGACATGGCGTTGCGCGCGCTCCAGGGCGCGGGCGTGCCGCCCAGGTGCTCCGGGTAGCCCAGACCCAGCAGGCCGATCTCAGCCGCCTGGCGGTGCAGCGAGCGCGGCAACTCGCCCGCCTCTTCCCAGGCGGGCACGTTCGGCGCGATGAGCTGGGTGGCGAAGCGCTGCACGGTGTCGACCAGCGCGGCGCGGTCTTCGGTGGTGAAGTCGGCGGTGGCGTTCATGCGGCGGTGAAGGTGACCAGCAATTGCCCGGGCGCAACCTGCTGCCCCGCCGCCACCGAGAGCGCTTCCACGGTGACGTCGCGCGGTGCGGCCAGGGTGTGTTCGAGCTTCATGGATTCGATGACCAGCAGCGGCTCACCTTTGGCGATGCTCGCGCCTGGTTGCGCATGCACGGCGATGAGCTTGCCGTTGAAAGGCGCCCGAAGTTCGCACGCGGCGGATCCGCCCCCCGCGCGCTCGCGCGGCGCGAGGCTGAGATCGGTGAGGGCCACCGTGTGCGCGCCGGCCTGCACCTGCCAGCGGCCCCCGCCGAGAGGCACGGCGATCACGGGCCAGGTGACACCGCCGATGACCACGCGACCCGGGGCCACGCGGGCGGGCACCGTGCGTTCGCCCCAGACCACGCTCAGGGCGCCCTGCCCTTGTTCCTGCACCGCGAGCTCCAGCACCTGCTCCTCGTGCAACCAGCGCAGCGGGCGGGCAAAGGGGCATGGCAGGGCTGCGGCGGACGCCTGCGCGCCGAACACCGCCGCGAGCACCCCGGCCAGCACGGCATCGGGCGGGTGCAGCAGCATCGCGCGCACCGTGTCGCCTTCTTCGCCCAGGAAAGGGATGAGCGCCCCGCCTTCGTGGAACACCGGGTGCCGCAGGCAAGCCGCGAGGAAGGCGCGGTTGGTGGGCAGGCCCAGCACCAGGGTCTGGTCCAGCGCGTGGGCCAGGCGGTCGATCGCCTCCCGTCGGGTGGGCGCATGGGCAATCAGCTTGCCGAGCATGGCGTCGTAGTGCGGCGTGACCTCGCTGCCGGTTTCCAGCGCGTGGTCGAAGCGCAGACCCCGCGGCAAGGGCGGCTCGGCGAAGTGGTGCACGCGGCCGGTGTGCGGCGTGAAGTGCTCGTCTTCCGCGCACAGGCGCACCTCGATGGCGTGGCCGTGGAAACGGATGGCGTCCTGCGCCAGCGGCAGCGCCTCGCCACGTGCCACGCGCAACTGCCACTCCACGAGGTCCAGCCCGGTGAGGGCTTCGGTCACTGGATGTTCCACCTGCAGGCGGGTGTTCATCTCCATCAGGAAGAACTCGTGGCCGTCCACCAGGAACTCCACCGTGCCCGCGCCCACATAGCCCGCGGCCTGGGCCAGCGCGACAGCGCAGCGGCCCAGCTCTTCACGCAGCGCCGGCGAGACGGCCGGGCTCGGCGCTTCCTCGATGATCTTCTGGTGCCGGCGCTGCACCGAACAGTCCCGCTCGCCCAGATGCACGCAGTGGCCCTGCGCGTCGGCGAACACCTGCACCTCCACGTGTCTCGGGCGCAGCAGGGCGCGCTCGATCAGCAGGTCGCCGTTGGCGAAGCCCGCCAGTGCCTCGGAGCGCGCACCCTTGAGCGCGGGCAGCAGCTGCGCGGCCTCGTGCACCAGACGCATGCCGCGCCCGCCACCACCGGCCACGGCCTTGACCATCAGCGGGAAGCCGACGCGCTGCGCCTCGGCCGCGAAGGTTTCGTCGCGCTGGTCGTCACCGAAGTAACCCGGCAGGCAGGGCACGCCGTGTTGCACGGCCAGCGCCTTGGCGGCGGACTTGCTGCCCAGCGCTCGGATGGCCGCCGGCGGCGGCCCGACCCAGGTGAGGCCGGCGTCGATCACAGCCTGCGCGAAGTCGGCGTTCTCGCTCAGGAAACCGTAGCCCGGGTGCACCGCGTCGGCCCCGGTGGCCACGGCGGCGTCCAGCAGGCGGTCCACGCGCAGATAGGAATCGGCCGAGGCCGCACCGCCCAGCGCGTAGGCGCTGCCGGCTTCGCGCACGTGCAGGGCGCGGGCGTCGGGTTCGGAGAACACCGCCACGGTCTCGATGCCCATGGCGTGCGCGGTGCGGATGATGCGGCGGGCGATCTCGCCGCGGTTGGCGATGAGCAATCGTTTCATGGCTTGGGGGCCCACGGCGCGGGCTGTTTCTTCGCAAACGCGGCCAGGCCGCCGGCCGCCTCCGGCCCGCGCAAGGCACTGGCGAAAGCGATGGCGGCCTCGTGGCGCAGGTCGGGCACCTCACCGCGCAGGCGCTGCAACAGTCGCTTGGTGCCGGCCACGGCGCCAGGGGCGGCGCGCTTCATGGTCTGCACGCGTTCGGGCAACGCGGCGGCCAGCGCGCCGTCGGCCACCAGCTCGTCCACCAGGCCGAGCGTCTGTGCATCGGCCGCGCGGTAGCTGCGGCCTTGCAGCAGACACTGGCGCGCGGCGGCATCGCCCAGGCGCTGCCACACGAAGGGCGCGATCTGCGCCGGCGGCAGACCCAGGGTCACCTCGGGTGTGGCGAAGCTGGAGCGCTCGGTGGCGATCACGTGGTCCGCGCAGCACACCAGACCGAAACCGCCACCCATGGCCGCACCGTCGACCGCACATACCAGCAGCTGCGGCAGCGCGCACAGCGCGTGCAACACGTCGCCGAAACCCCGGTTCATCGCGATCAGCGGGTCGTCCTCGCCCGGCTGCAAGGGCTGGCCGATGGCGCTGGCGAAACCACCCAGGCTGCCGCCGGCGCTGAAGGCCCCTGGCGCGCCGGTGAGCACCACCACGCGCAGGGTCGAATCCTGCTGCGCGCGCAGGCAGGCTTCGTACAGGCCCGCCACCATGGCGTCGCTCAGGGCGTTGCGCGTGGCCGGGTCGTTGAGCGTCCAGTGCTCCACATCGCCCGCGCGCTCGACCAGGAAGGCGGCGCCGCTCACTTCTGCGGCCTCTTGGCGATGCCCATGATCTTGCTCAGGATGCCCATCATCACCTCGTCGGCACCGCCGCCGATGGAGGCCAGGCGCCCGTCGCGGTACATGCGAGAGACCTTGTTCTCCCAGGTGAAGCCCATGCCACCCCAGAACTGCAGGCAGGTGTCCGGCACGATGCGGTTGAGCCGGCCGGCCTTGAGCTTGGCCATGGTGGCCCATTCGGTCACGTCCTCGCCGGCCACGTAATGCTCCACCGCGAGGTAGGTGAGCGCGCGCAGGCTCTCCACTTCGGTCTTGAGCTCGGCCAGCTTGAACTGCACCCACTGCTGGTCGGCCAGGCTGGCGCCGAAGAGCTTGCGGTCCTGCGCCCACTCCACCGTCCAGCCGATGCAGTTGGTCAGGCTCTGCAGGGTGCTCGCCGCGCACCACAGGCGCTCCTCCTGGAACTGCTGCATCTGGTAGATGAAGCCCGAGCCCTCGGTGCCGATCAGGTTGCGCTGCGGCACGCGCACCTCGTCGAAGTAGATCAGGCCGGTGTCGCTGCTGTTCATGCCGATCTTCCTGATCTTCTGCGCGACCTCGATGCCCTTGACCAGCTTGCCGTTCTCGCGCATGCGCACCATCACCAGGCTCTTGTTCTTGTGCGCCGGGCCGTCGCCGGTGTTGACCAGCATGCACATCCAGTCCGCCTGCAGGCTGTTGGTGATCCACATCTTCTGGCCGCTGATGAGGTAGTCGTCGCCGTCCTTGCGTGCCACGCTCTTGATCGCCGACACGTCGCTGCCCGCGCCGGGCTCGCTCACGCCGATGCAGCCCACCAGGTCGCCCGCGATCGACGGCGCGAGGAATTCGCGCTTGAGCTCTTCGCTGCCGAAGCGCGCCAGCGCGGGCGTGGCCATGTCGGTCTGCACGCCGATGGCCATGGGCACGCCGCCACAGTGGATGTGCCCCAGCGTTTCGGCCATGGCCATGCTGTAGCTGTAGTCCAGCCCCGCGCCGCCGTAGGCCTCGGGCTTGGTCAGGCCCAGCAGGCCGAGGTTGCCCAGGCCCTTGAAGATTTCGTGCGCCGGCATCATCTCGGCCGCTTCCCATTCATCCACGTGCGGGTTGATGTGCTCGTCGATGTAGCGCTTCAGGGTCTTCTGCACTTCACGGTGTTCGTGGCTCAACTGCATGGTCTTGTCTCCGTCGGTGGTTTTGAATGGGAAAGGGGTCGGTGGCTACATGCGCGCCACGCCGAAGGGCATGCGCCGGGGTTCGCGCGCGCCGGCCTCGGCGCAGGTGTCCAGGCAGAAGGCGAGCACGGCGCGGGTGTCGCGCGGGTCGATCACGCCGTCGTCGAGCACCAGGCCACTGGTGTGGAAAGCGTCGGCCTGGCTCTCGAACACGTGCACGATCTGATCGAACTGGGCCTGCATCTGCGCCGGGTCGGGCGTGATGCCTTTGCGCGCCATGCCGGCCTCGGCCACGATCTGCATGGTGCGCGCGGCCTGCTCGCCCCCCATCACGGCCGTCTTCGCCTGCGGCCAGCTGAACAGGAAACGTGGCGCATAACCGCGCCCGCACATGCCGTAGTTGCCCGCGCCGAAGGAGGCACCGCACTGGATGGTGATCTGCGGCACGCTGGCGTTGGTCACGGCCTGGATCATCTTGCTGCCGTGCTTGATCATGCCGCCCTGCTCGCTGTCCTTGCCCACCATGTAGCCGGTGGTGTTCTGCAGATAGATGAGGGGGTGGCCCAGCTGGCACATCCACTGGATGAAGTGTGTGGCCTTGTTCGCGCCGGCCACGTCGATCGGGCCGTTGTTGCTGATGAGGCCCACCGCGTGCCCGCCGATGCGCGCCTGCACGCACAGCGTGGCGGCGCCGTAGAGCGGCTTGAATTCGAGCAGCTCGGAGCCGTCCACGATGCGCGCCATGACCTCGCGCATGTCCACCGGCTCGCGGTGGTGGGCGGGCATGAGGCCCAGCAGCTCGTCGCGGTGGAACACCGGCTCGGGCGCGGTCGCGGCCCGCCCGCCCTGCCAGCCGATGCGCTGCAGCAGGTCGCGCGCGATGCCCAGCGCCTGCCGGTCGTCCTCGGCCAGGTACTCGCCCAGGCCCGACACGCCGGTGTGCATCTCGGCACCGCCGAGCTCCTCTTCCGTCGCGACCTCGCCCGTGGCCGCCAGCAACAGGGGCGGTCCGGCCAGGAAGGCGCGCGAACGCCCCCGGACCATGATGACGATGTCGCTCAGCCCCGGCATGTAAGCACCGCCCGCCGTGCCCGAGCCGTGCTGCACGGTGATGACGGGAATGCCCGCCGCCGAGAGCCGCGCCAGGTTGCGGAACAGCGCGCCGCCGAGCACGAAACCTTCCACCTTGTACTTGGTGAGATTGGCGCCCGCGCTCTCCACCAGGTGCACGAAGGGCAGCCTGTTTTCCAGCGCGATCTCCTGCACGCGCAAAATCTTCTCCAGCCCGCGCGCCTGGATCGCGCCCGCGTCGATGCCCGAATCGCTGGCCACCACCATGCAGCGCACGCCCCCGATGAAGCCCATGCCAGCGACCATGCCGCCGCCCGGCACGGACTTCTCGGGCTCCTTCGTGTCCTGCAGATAACCGGCCAGCGTGCACAGCGGCACATAGGGCGCGCCCGGGTCCAGCAACAGGGCCACGCGTTCGCGCGGCAGCAGCTGGCCGCGCTTGTCGAACACGGGTTTGGACTTGGCCGAGGTCAGCGCGGCGCGGTCTTCGAGCGCGCGCAACTGGGCGATGCGCGCCAGCATGGCTTCGCACCGTTGCAAAGCCTGGGGACTCTGTGGGTTGAACGACGACTCAAACATCCTGGAACACCTTGGGCGTCACGTAACGATGAAAGCCCTCGAAGGGCCTGACGGCATCGCGACCCTGCGCCTCTGCCGGTGCGGCCACCTGGCCCCAACCCATGCGCACCTGCGGGCGCGCACCGTCCACCCGCAGCACCGTGCCGCTGATGAAGCTGGCCGCCGGGCTGAGCAGGAAGACGATGGCGGCCGAGGTTTCGGCCTCGTTGCCGAAGCGCCCGGCCGGCACCGTCTCGCGCATCTCGCGCAACATGGGGCCGGCCTCGGGTGGGTAGTGGTCCATGCCGCTGGAGGCGATGTAGCCTGGGGCCACGGCGTTCACGCGCACGCCGCTGCGCGCCCACTCCAGCGCGGCGGTTTCGGTGAAGTTCACCATGCCCGCGCGCGCCGCGCCGCTGTGGCCCATGCCGGGCATGGAGCCCCACATGTCGGCCACGATGTTGACGATGGCGCCACCGTTCGCCTGCATGCTCTGCACATAGCACTCGCGCGCGAACAGGAAGCCGCCGGTGAGGTTGGTGTCGATCACCGCCTGCCAGCCCTTGGCGCTGATGTTCTCCAGTGGCGTGATGTACTGGCCACCGGCGTTGTTCACCAGGCCGTCGATGCGACCGTGTGCGCCCACAATGGCCGTCACCACCGTTCGCACCGACTCTTCCTGGCGGATGTCGCAGGCGTGGAAGCTCACGCGGCCGCCGTCGGCCACGATCTCGCCGGCCGTGTCCTGCAGCTTGGCGAGGTTGCGCCCGATCAGCACCACGTGCGCGCCCAGGCTGGCGAGCTCGTGCGCGGTGCAGCGGCCGATGCCCGAGCCGCCGCCGGTGACCACGACCACGCGGCCGTGCAGCAGGCCCGGCGCGAAGGCCGAGCGGTAATGGGAAGTGGTGCTCATGCCGGCTCCTTCAGGAAAAGTTTCAAGGCCGATTCGGTGAGTTCGTCGAGCGAGACGCGCGAGCGCGCCTTGGCGCTGCGCCCCGAGGGCGGCACGTACCACTGGGCCGACCAGTTGAGCGCGCCGAAGATCATGAGCCGCGCGAGCACCGGGTCGGCACCGAGCTGGCCCTGCGCGTGCAGGGCTTCCAGCTCGGGCACCCAGTCGCCCTCGTAGCGGTCCTTCAACTGGTTGACCTCGCCGCGCTGCGCGGTGTTGAGCGAGCGCCATTCGTACAGCATCACGGGAATGAAATCGCTGTCGGGCCCGAGCAGCACCTCGAAGTGGTTGCGCATCAAAACGCGCAGGCGCTCGCGTGGCGGCGCACCGGGCGGCAGCAAGGCCAGCGCGGCCTGCTGGCGCTGCAGCGCGCCCTGCATGCCTTCGAGCATCACCGCGCCGAGAAGGGCATCCTTGCTTTCGAAGTGGTAGAAGGGCGAGCCCGAGCGCATGCCCACGGCGGCGGCGATGTCGCGCGTGCTGGTGGCGGCGAACCCCTGCTGGCGGAACAGGCGGGCGGCCCCCGCGATCAGCTCACGACGGCGGTTGCCGTCGTCGCGTTCATCGGCGGTCTTGCGCGGGCGGCCGCGCGGGCGGCGCGGCGCCTCGTCGGCGGGGGGTGCATCGGTGTCGGCCAGGCTCATGCGCGGCACGATAGCAGCCGGCTTGATTTTCAGCAAGCACCTGCTTTGTAAAAATAAACGCAGTCGAGATGGCTCGTTGTCGTGCTGCCCCCGGCTTCGCCTACCCGTTCTCAGCAGGAAGGCAAGCGGACCACCCGCTTCTTGTTGCCCGCCTCACGGCTGAAGCGGGAGACGAGGCGCGCCACCACGTTAAGAAAGCCTGCCGATGTCATCCTGCACCCGACGACCAACCCGTCTGGACCGCGCCGCGCCATCGTCGATGGGCGAGTTGGTCAGCACGGGCTTCTGAACATTGGCGCTGCCTTTACGGCCTGTGAGGGTTGAGGACCTCGACTGCGTCAGGCTTTCCAGCCAAGTTGCAAGGCGATTCTTTCGCAATTTGCATGTTCTCTGCCACATGTGTTTAGTGCTTCGATGACATCGGTCAGGTGTTTACCAACCGCCGCATTCACCAATTTTCGTTCATCTGATTTGCCTCTGAATATTTCTCGAATCTTACGCACCTCATTTTCGTAGCCTTCGCGAACCTTTAGCAAATTCTTGTAATCGGCGTGAAGTTCTTTTGCAAAGGATGGAACATAAAATTGCTCCGAAAGAAGAAGTTTCAATTTTTCATTGAAAATCTGTTCCACTCCATCGGCTTTGATCCAATCTGCTCTCGCGGATTCTATAAAATCCAAAATTCGAGATGTTGTAGAATCTATTTTGAGCGATGGCTTGCCTGTCCATGCCAGCAACAGCCCATTAAAAATTGCACGGGCACTGTTGTAATAGAAAAATTCTCGAAATCCCTCTTTTTTGTTTACATTGTCGGAAATATTTTTTTCCAATCGATCGAAAGTTCTCGTTCTTTTGATTTTATTCAAAACCGTTCTCGATATCTCTTGAATAATTTCATGATTTCGCGGCAAAGGGAAATCGTTGAGATTTTTATATACGCCATGGACGATTGGAAAGAAAAGCCTTGTGGGGCTCGTTGCAATTTCATTGTTTTTCAATGCTGCATTGCAGTTTGGAAAAGAACTCTCTGCGATTAGCACATTGACTTGCTCTGTCATATTTTCACTGCAATCTCTTTTAACCACTCGAATGACATCGCAAATCTTTTCTTTATACAAGAAATATTTATCCGCCTCCGAGGCATTATTGTAATCCGCACTCTCCTCCAGGAAAATTGCCATCGCTCTATTGATGTCGTATTTTAGATCAGGATGAAGTCGAGACAATAGTGCATGTCTGATTGCATTATTAAAATCAATGCACGCCCACTTGTATTCATTGGGCATATGCTTAAAATTCACTCCCCGGGCACTGAGATAGCACTCCTTCTGAATATTGATCACTTCTGACAAATTATTCATTTCCACGACCCCACCCCAGGCATACGTCAATGCATCAAGAATGCATTTGGTGCGATTTTCTGGATCGGTTCTTTTTAATGCATCATCAAATTCATCCGTACAAATTCGATCCAGCATATTCTGCGAAATAAATTTGGCTTGTTCGTCGTTGATCTCTGGCAGGATCATCGACTGGTAGCTTGACATATCAGCTTTTCCCAGACTTGTATTCATAATTAAATTTGAAATTATCGATTTTTGAATTCGCCAAAATTGCGAATCACCTTCAGTGGGAAAGAGGCACTGCAAGGTTCCGTGAGCAGCGACCCTTCACCAGCTTGAGCCGGGCGGTCTCCAGCAGCGCTCGAAGGTCACGGCGCTGAACACCACGCCACGGCCCGAAGACCTGATCGACATGAGCCTGCTGCCCTCACGGGCGGACCGGATGGTGTTCTGATCCTGCGGGCCGTTGCGCGGCCTGCGCTTCTTCCAGAATGCGGTCGAGCAGCAGGGGAATCTCGAACAGCGCGCGGTTGTCCATGCGGCGCACGCAGGCGCGGTGGTTCTCCAGGTCGGCCAGCAGCCGCTCCACCGCCGCGCCGATGCCCTTGAAGCTGCGCAGCACGATGCCCAGGCCGTTCTCGCGCACCCAGTGCGCGTTGTAGCGTTCCTGCGGCATGGTCCAGGCGTTGTCGACCACGATCACGGGCAGGCCCTGCTGCACCGCCTCGCTCAGGCTGCCCGGCCCGGGCTTGCCGATGAAGAAATCGGCCAGGCGCATGTAGCGCGGCACCTCGGTGCTGAAGCCCACCACGCAGCGCGGCGCGCCGCGCGGCAGCGCCTGCAGGCGCGCGGCCAGGGCCTTGTTGTGGCCGCAGATCAGGATCAGCTGCGTGCTCGCGCCCAGGCGCTCGGCGATGCCCAGCATGGCCTTGGAGCCGTGGCCGCCGAACATCACGATGCCGGTGGGCCGCGACGGGTCAAGCCCGAGTTTTCGCAACTCCTGATCACGGTCGAGCCGCATGGGCTGGTAGAACTCGGGGCGCAGGATCATGCCGGAGGTGGCGTGCACCCGCTCGGGCGCGTGGCCCAGCGCGAGCGCCTGCGCCACCGCGCGCGGTGTGCCGCACACGACGTGCTGGCGCGGATCGCGCTCGATCCAGAAGCTGGGCGGCACATCGGCCAGGTCGGTCAGCGCAGTGACGTAGGGCACGCCGGGCAGCGAGGCGCCCAGGCTCTCCACCATGGCGCGGTTGAAATTGGGCACCAGCGAGACCACCAGATCCGGCTCGGTGCGCAGCCAATGTTGCTGCAGTTGCCGCAGCAGCATGGGGTGCGCCAGTCGGATCAGGCCTTGCAGCAGCTTGAGCTCCTGCGCCATGCCGATGGTCCAGCCGCGCGCGAGGCGCCGGTTGTACCAGTCCTCCGGCGCGCTGCCGGTCATCTGCTGGAACTTGGCTTTCGGGTCCAGCACCTCGAACAGGTTGACCAGGCGCACGTTCCAGGGTTGCGGCTGTTCGCGCAACACCGCTTCCAGGGCCAGGGCGGACGCGCGGTGGCCGCCACCGGCGTTGAAGTAGATCAGGTCGACGGTTCGCATGGGCCGATTGGATCGGCCCTGTGTGTCAGTTGTGTGGCAATGCGAGGCGCTGGTCGATGGCCGCCAGCACGCGGGCGTCCACGCCATGCCCGAGCCCGGGGAACACGTCCAGCGTCACCTCGGCCTGCAGCCGGCTCAGGCCATCGGCGGCTTCGCGCGCCAGCCGCAAGGGCATCACGCCATCGGCGTCGCCATGCATCAGATGAATGCGGGTCCCCACGGGCGCCGTTCTCGGCGGCACCGCGAACCGGCCGGCGATGGACACCACCGTGCCCGCCAGCCCGCCGGCGTGCTGCGTGGATTCCAGGGCCATGATGGCGCCCTGGGAGAAGCCGATCAGCGTGGTGCCCGAGGCGCCCACACCGCTCTCTCGCTGCCAGTGCCGCACCGCCTCGACAAAGCCCGGCATGGCCTCGGCCACGCGCCCAGGGCGGTTGTCTTCGGTGACACCGACCACCGAGAACCACTGCCAGCCCCGACCCAGGTTCGAGGGCTCGGGGGAACGCACGCTGACCACACAGGCCAGGGGCTTGTGCCGGGCGAGCGCGTGTCCCAGCGGCACCAGATCGGCGGGCTGCGCGCCCACACCATGGAACAGCAGAATGAGCTCGTCGGGCGTGGGGGCGGGTTGCTGGACAAGGATGGCATCGTCCATGATCTCGCTCACCTTCATTGCAAGTCGGTGGGTGCGCCAAAGACGAAGCTGTCCATGGACAGTACACCGTGCGTGATGCCGCCATCGATCACCTCGGCCGCCACACCCTCGCCCGCCGCACCGGCCGCCACGAGCAGGGGAAGGAAGTGCTCGGTGGTCGGGTGGGCGCGCTGCGCGTGCGGGGCGTCGTCCAGCGTGCGCCGCACGCGCGGGCTGTCGCCTTGTTGCACGGCCTCACGCACCCAGGCCACGAACTCGGTGGCGTAGGCTGCGTCATCGCCGTGCCCGCTGCGGAATTCGTAAAGGTTGTGGGTCAGACTGCCGGAGCCGATCACCAGCACGCCCTCGTCGCGCAGCGGTGCGAGCGCCTGCCCGAAAGCCCAGGCACCCGCGGCGTCCAGGCCATGCGGCAACGACACCTGGAACACCGGCACCTCGGCCTTCGGGTACAGGTAGAGCAGCGGCACCCAGGCACCGTGGTCCAGGCCGCGGTGTTCCTCCCCCTGGGCGGTCCAGCCTGCGCTCTTCAACGCGTCCAGCGTGCGGCGGGCCAGCTCGGCGTGCCCGGTGGCCGGGTAGGTGATTTCGTAGAGCGGCTGCGGGAAGCCGCCGAAGTCGTGGATGGTGGCGGGCTGCTCGCTCAGGCCCACGCGCGCGCCGCGCGTCATCCAGTGCGGCGAGACGATGAGCACCGCCTTCGGCGTGGGCAGGGCGCGCCCGAGCGCGCCCAGTTTCGGGCCGGCCAGGCCGGGCTCCAGCGCGAACGTGGGAGCGCCGTGGGAAACGAACAGGGTGGGCAGGCGGTTCATGAAGTGCTCCTTCAACAGGTCGATGGAGGAACTTTAAAAGTTCCACATTCAGAGATAAACATGTTTCAATGAGACAAACTGTTCCTCATTCAGAGACAAATGGACCGATTGGAAGCCATGCGGGTGTTTGTGGCCGTGGTCGATGCCGGCAGCTTTGTCGCGGCGTCCGACGCCCTGCCCATGTCCAAGGCGGCGGTGTCGAGGCACGTGGCGGAGCTGGAGTCGCACCTGGGCGTGCGCCTGCTCAACCGCACGACGCGGCGGCTCTCGCTCACGCCGGAAGGCGAGGTGTTCCACACGCGCTGCAAGGAGGTGCTGGCTTCGGTGGACGAGGCCGAGGCCGAGATCACCTCGCGCAGCGGCGAGGCCACCGGGTTGCTGCGCGTGAACGCGCCCTTCACCTTCGGCCTGCTGCACCTGGCGCCGCTGTGGATGGCCTTCATGGCCAACCACCCCAAGCTCACGCTGGACGTGACGCTGTCGGACCGCGTGGTCGATCTGGTGGAGGAAGGTTTCGACATCGCGGTGCGCATCGCGCGCCTGCCCGACTCCAGCCTGGTGAGCCGCCAGATCGCGAGCACGCGCCTGGTGCTGTGCGCCTCACCCGGCTACCTGCGCCAGCACGGCACACCCCGCCACCCCGCTGATCTGGCGCAGCACCAGGTGGCGGCCTACAGCCTGTTCTCCATGGGCGACCACTGGAGCTTCACGGGGCCGCAGGGGCCGGTCTCGGTGAAGGTCTCGCCCCGGCTGCGCTGCAACAACGGCGACACCTGCCGCCTGGCGGCCCTGCGCCACCAGGGGATCGTGCTGCAGCCCTCGTTTCTGGTGGGCCCGGACTTGCAGGCCGGCACCCTGGTCGAGCTGATGCCCGAGTTCCGCTCCATCGAGCTGGGCGTGTACGTGGTCTACCCCTCGCGCAAGTTCGTCTCGCCCAAGGTGCGCCTGCTGATCGACTTTCTGGTGGAGGCCTTCCGCATGCAGGCCTGGCCGACGCAGAAACGCGCCAAAGGGCGCAGCGGCGGTGAGCGCTAGCGCCGCACCGGGCGCGAGCGCCGCTGCCTGGGCAGGTCCAGCGCCGCGAGGTTGGCCTTGGCGCGCTCGGCCAGGCGGTCCATCAGCCCGTCGAGCTGCGCGACCTCCTCGGGTTCCAGCGCCAGCAGCAGCTGCCGGTTGAGCTCCACCACCACGGGCAGAAACTCGTCGTGCAGCGCGCGGCCCCTGTCCGTCAGGGACACCCTCGCCTGCCGGCGGTCGCTGGGAATGACCTCGCGAGCAGCGAGTTCGAGGTCGACCAGGGTCGTGACGATGCGCGAGGTGCGCGCGCGGTCCAGTTGCGCCAGGTCTGCCAGTTCCGACGACAGCACCGGGCCGTGCCGGGCCAGCACCACGATCAGCCGCCACTCGCGGCGCGACACGCCATAGCGGGCCTGGCACAGCCGCCCCACGGGCGCGACGGCCGCCGCCTGAAGGCGGGTCAGGCGGTAGAGAAAGAGTTCACCCATCACACATCGACTCCACCAGTGAATACCCTGAGCATAGTTGTATTGGTCAACCAATCCAGGAGGGCATAGATTCGAAAAAGGCACCCGAACATCATCCAGGAGACTCCCATGCCATCCCCCCATTCCCCTGTGCGCGTCCTCTTGCTCGCCCTCGCGGTCGGCCTGGCCGCGCCCCAGGCCGTCGCGCAGACCTGGCCGAGCAAGCCGGTGACCCTGGTGGTGGGCACACCGGCCGGCGGCGCGGTGGACGTGTACGGCCGGGCGCTGGCCGACCAGTTGGCGAAACAGACCGGCGGCACCTTCGTGGTGGAGAACAAGGGCGGGGCCAACGGCAACCTCAGCGCCGAGCAGGTCCGCAACGCGGCCGCTGACGGGCACACGCTGTGGATCAGCACCCAGGCCATGTTCACCATCAACCCCTCGGTCTACCCGGCCCTGCGCTGGAAGCAGTCGGACTTCAAGCCCATCGCCAAGGGCGTGGAGAACCCGCTGGTGCTGGTGACCCACCCCTCCGTGCCGGCCAGGACGCTGCCCGATCTGGTGAAGTGGGTGGCGGCCAACCCGGGCCAGGTCACCTACGCCTCGTTCAGCCCCGGCACGCCGTCGCACTTCCTGGGCTTCCAGCTCAACGAACGCTTCAAGCTGGACATGGTGCACGTGCCCTACAAGGGCAGCGCACCGCAGATCACCGACCTGCTCGGCGGCCAGGTGCGGCTGGGTTTCGCCCAGCTGCAGGCCGCGCTGCCGCACGTGCAAAGCGGCAAGCTCCACGCCATCGCGGTCACCTCGCGCGAGCGCACCCGGTTCCTGCCCCAGGTGCCCAGCCTGGCCGAACTGGGTTACCCGGACTTGGGCGCCACGGTGTGGTTCGGCCTCATGGCACCGTCGGCCACGCCCAAGGCGGTGGTGGACCAGATCCAGGCCGCCACGGTGAAGGCGCAGGCCGACGCGGACTACAAGGCCAGGCTGGAAGCGCAGGGCTTTGACGTGCCGCGGGAGAATGGCGAGGCCTTCGCGGCCACCATCGCAAGCGAGACAGCGCGCTGGGCACAGGTGGTCAAGGCCACCGGTTTCAAGGCCAACGACTAACGCGTCGGCGTCTCGCTCGTCAGCGCGAAGGCGCTGGCGCGCACCGGCTCGAACGGCCGGATCTCGTACTGCAGGCCGCAGGCCAGGCAGGGGTTGTCGGCCGAGAGGCGCGCGGCTTCTTCCAGGCTGGTGGCGCGCACGAACCAGAAGCCGCCCACCACCTCCTTGGCCTCGGCGAACGGGCCATCGACGATGCGCTCGCGCGTGACCAGCTTGCCGTCGCGCGCCAGCCGCTGGCCCGAGCGCATCACCCCCCGGGCCACCAGCTCGCCATGCCACACGTAGAACCGGTCGATCGCGGCCTGGATCTCCTCGGGCGACTTGTCGGCGTCCCACTGGCCGCGCGAGATCACCAGGAACTCCCGGGGTTCGAGGTCCGAGCTCATATCGCCACCCCGGCCGGTGGTTGCGGCGTGCGTTGCGCCGGGTCGTAGAAGAACTGCTCGGACACGATGCGCTCGCCCTCCCAGCGCTGCCAGGCCAGTTCCTCCATCTCGGTGACCGACTCGTCCCGCCAGACGAAGCGGAACCGCCAGCGGATCACCACGTGGTCGCCGTGGACCAGCACGGGGCGCACGCAGCGCGACTTGATGGACGCCGCGCGCGCCATCACCTGGCGCTCGCCGGCCACCAGCTGGTCGCGGCCCACGCGCGGCGGCGCCTGGTTTTCCTGCATGGTGGCGTGCGCCGCGTAGAAGTCTTCGATGGCCTGGTCGTGCGCGTTCTGCTCCACCAGGGCGATGAAACGTTCGAGGGTGTCGGGGTTGGGCATGGCGGAGGGTGGGTTCAGTCGTTGGGGGCCCGCAGCATCAGCGATGCGAAGCCGAGGTGGTGCATGGTCTCGCGCAGGATGAGCACGTAGGCCGCGAATTCGGGCTGCGGCGGCAGGCCCGAGGAGGCGGCGGGTCGGCCAAGCGAGACCGCCGCGATCTGGTTGAACACCTGTTCGATGTCGTCGATCAGGAGCAGCGCGCCGCCGGCCTCGCGCTCGTGCACCAGGCGGCGCAGCTCGTGCGCGGCGGCGTCCGACGTCACCAGCTGGGAGCCACGCGGCAGCTGCCGCAGCAGCGGCATGACCGCATTCTCCACGTGTTCGATCGCGGTCTCGATCTCCAGCGCCGTGGGCGGCGTGTGCCTGAATGGTCCGTTGCCCAGCGCGCGGGTGCCGATGTCCAGCATCCACTCCAGGCTGCCCCCTTCGACGGGCTCGGTCGCGATGAAGGTCTCCTGCTTGCCGATCTCGATGTGGGTGCGCGCCTCACGCATGCCGGCCTCCGTTCGCCTGCCGCGCCGAGATGCGCTTCGCCACCCGCGGCGCCTGCAGGGCGATGGTGCGCAGCAGGCCGCCGGGCTGGCGCACATCGAACCCCACGAAGTGCAAGCCTTCGAGCACGCCCTCGCCGCTCAGCTGCAAGGGGATGCCGCGTTCGTCCAGCGGCAAGGCGGTGCGGGGAAAGAGTTCGCCCAGCGCCGGGTCGTAGCCGGTGGCCAGCAGCACGGTGTCGAACGGGTGTTCGCTGCCGTCGGTGAACCGCACCCCGCCCGACGTGAGGCGCTGGATGCCGGGGTAGACCAGGATATCGCCGGTCTTGATGCGCTGCACCGTGCCCACGTCGATCACCGGCGTCTTGCCCTCCTCGCGCAACTGGCGCAACGGCGAGACGCTCGCGCTGGGCAGGCCGTGGCGGCGCAGGTCGCCCACGGTGAGGTTGCGCAGCAGCACGGCCAGCGCATCGCCCAGCACCGGCGGCAGCTGGCTGAGCATGAGGCTGGAGAGTTGCGCGGGCCGGCCAAGCACGTCGCGCCGCACGATGTTGACTGGCGAGCGCACCGAGAGCGCGGTGCGCACGCCGTGTTCGACCAGGTCCAGCGCGATCTCGGCGCCGGTGTTGCCCATGCCGACCACCAGCACGCGCTGGCCCATGAAGGGCGCGGCGTTGCGGTAGCCGCGGCTGTGCAGCAGGCGGCCCTGGAACACGTCTTCGCCCGGCAGGCGGGGCGCGCGCGGCTGGCGGTTGGCGCCGGTGGCCACCACCACGTGGTTGGCCGACAGGTGGCGCCCGTTGGCCAGCACCACCTGCCAGGGCGCGCCCGGGCCCTGCCGGGGTTCGATCGCCGTCACGTTCTGTCCCAGCGTGGGCTCGATGCCATGCTGGCGCGCGTAGGCGACCAGGTAGTCCACCACCCCCTGGCGCGGCACATAGCGCGGCGCATCGTCGGGGAATGGCCGCCCGGGCAAGGCCGAATGGGTCTTGACAGTGTGCAGGTGCAGGCGCTCGTAATGGTGGCGCCAGGACGAGGCGATGTCCTGCGCGCGGTCGATCACCAGCGGGCTGTGCCCGCGCTGCACCAGGCAGGCCGCCACCGCCAGACCGGCCGGGCCGGCACCGACGACGATCACGTCGGCTTCCGTCTCGGGGTCGAGGGGGGCGTGGTTGGAACCGCGAAATGGCTCGGTGTGGAAATCGGGCGGGTCGTGTTCCATGGCGGTGCCGTTATTTTCAGCCAGTTTGGCCGGCACCCTTTGCGCACGCCATGGGGCTTTCACCCACACGCAGGCGCCAAACCTGTCGCACAATGCCTCGCTTAAAGCCCTGTCGCCTCAAGTCCCCGCCTGACCACCTGGCAGCGCGGCGGCGCGCGCGCGCAGAAAGGCCTTCTCGCGCTCGTTGCCCGCGAGGTCGGCCGCGCGCTCGAACTCGGCGCGCGCCTCGCCGCCGCGCCCCAGCTTGGCCAGCAGGTCGCCGCGCACGCTGGGCAGCCAGTGGTACTGGCGCAGCGCCTTGTTCTTCAGCAGCGCGTCCACCAGCACCAGGCCGGCGGCCGGTCCGGCGTGCATGGAGATGGCCACCGCACGGTTGAGTTCGACCACCGGCGAAGGCGCCACGCGCGCGAGCTCACCGTACAGCGCGGCGATGCGGGCCCAGTCGGTGTCGGCGGAACGCACGGGGCGCGCGTGGCAGGCGGCGATGGCCGCCTGCAGGTGGTAGGGGCCGGGCTCGGCGCCGAGCAGGTCGGCCCGGTCCAGCGCGGCCAGGCCGCGGCGGATCAGCAGGTGGTCCCAGCGGCTGCGGTCCTGGTCGGCCAGCAGCACCGGGCGGCCCTTGGCGTCGGTGCGCGCGGCGGTGCGCGAAGCCTGGATCTCCATCAGCGCCAGCAGGCCGTGCACCTCGGGCTGCTGCGGCGCGATGCCGGCCAGCATGCGCCCCAGGCGCAGCGCCTCGTCGCACAGCGCGGGGCGCATCCAGTCGCCGCCGCTGGTGGCCGTGTAGCCCTCGTTGAACACCAGGTACACCACCTCGAGCACCGAGGCCAGGCGCTCGCCCAGCGCGTCGCCGCGCGGCACCTCGAACGGCACGCCGGCCTCGCTGATGGTGCGCTTGGCGCGCACGATGCGCTGCGCGATGGTGGCCTCGGGCACCAGGAAGGCGCGCGCGATCTCGTGCGTGGTGAGCCCGCCCAGCAGCTTGAGCGTGAGGGCCACGCGCGCGTCGGTGGAGAGCACCGGGTGGCAGGCCGTGAAGACCAGGCGCAGCAGGTCGTCGCCGATGTCGTCCTGCCGCGCCTCGTCCAGCGCGTCCACGAAATCGGGCACGTGCGTGGCGCCCAGGGCTTCGAGGTCGGCGGCGATGCCGTCGTGCTTCTCGTCGGCCATCTGGCGGTGGCGCAGGTGGTCGAGCGCACGGCGCTTGGCGGTGGTCATGAGCCAGGCGGCGGGGTTGTCCGGCACGCCGTCCCTGGGCCAGTGCTCCAGAGCGGCCACCAGCGCGTCCTGCGCGAGTTCCTCGGCCACGCCGATGTCGCGCACCACCCGCGCCACGCTGGCCGTGATGCGCGCGGACTCGAGGCGCCAGACGGTGGCGATGGCCTGGTGGACACTGGAATGCATGGGCCGAATTTACATCTGCGCGGGGGCGGCGCTCATGTCCATCCAGAAAACCTCCCATTGGTGGCCGTCGAGGTCGGCGAAACCGTGCTGGTACATGAAGCCATGGTCCATCGGCGCGTTCGGCGTGGTGGCGCCGGCGGCCACCGCCTTGGCCACCACCTCGTCCACCTGGGCGCGGTTGTCGACCGAGAGCGCCACCAGGACCTCGGTGGCCTTCTTCGCGTCCGAGATCGGCAGCTTGGTGAAGCCCTGGAAGAAGGGCTCGACCAGCAGCATGGCGAAGATGTTCTCGCCCACCTCCAGGCAGGCGCCCTGCTCGTTGGTGAACTGCGGGTTGAAGTTCAGGCCCAGCGACTTGAAGAAGGCCTGCGAGCGGGCCATGTCCTTGATGGGCAGGTTGACGAAGATCTGGCGAAACATGGTGCTTCCTTTCGAAGGGTGAGGGGGTGAAGAAGGTTCAGGACGCCGCCGGCTTCTCGGCCAGGGACTTGAGGTAAGACAGGCCGGCCTCGAAGTCGCGGCCGATCATCTGGTCCATGTTCATGAAGACGCCGATGAGCCGCGCGATGAACGGGCTGGGGCCGTCCATGGCCCAGGTCACGCGGGTGGCCTCGCCTTCGGGCGCCAGGCTGAAGGTGACGACGTTGTGGCCCTCGAAGGGCTCGAACATGTCGAGTTGCATGGTCACGCTGGAGGGCGCGCTGGACGCGGTGATGCCGATGCGGCCCTTGCCCACGTCCTTGTTGCCCTGGAACTCGTACACCGCGCCGGGGCCGGCGGTGGGCCCGCTGTACTGGCCCTGCATGGCCGGGTCCTTGCGGGCGTAAGGGTTCCAGGTGTTGAAGCGATGCAGGTCGTTGATGAGCGGGTGCAGCCGATCGGCGCTCGCCTGGATGGTGGTGGAGCGCTCGACGTGGAAGCGGTCGGGCCGGCTCGCGGCGTACAGCAGCAGGGCGGCGATGGCCACGCCGATCAGCAAAGCAAGGATCTTGAGCATGGTGGCGGCTCCTCAGCGCTGGGGGTTGTGCATGGCGTCGAGCTTCTTGAAGTCTTCCAATGGCTCGCTGGGCGGGAAGTCCTCCATCTCGTAGAGCTGGCGCAGTTCGATCACGGCCTCCTTGCCGGCGCCCGCCGGGTTGGGGAAGCGGCGGCTCCACTCCATGGCCTCCTCGCGCGAACGCACCTGGATCAGGGTGTAGCCGGCGATGAGTTCCTTGGACTCGGCGAACGGGCCGTCGACGACACGCTTCTTGCCGTCGGCGCTGTACTGGATGCGCCAGCCCTTGCGGCTGGGGTGCAGGCCCGAGCCGTCGAGCAGCACGCCGGCCTGGGCCAGCTCCTCGTGGTAGCGGACCATCTCGGCCATCAGCGCCTCGTCGGGCGCGGGCGAGGTCTCGGCTTCGAATTCGTCGCAGGACTTGACGATGATCATGAATCGCATGGTGGGTCTCCTGGAGAGGGGGTCAGGGGTGGTCGAAGGCGTGCTGCAGGGCCGCGATGTCGAGCTTGCCCATGGCGAGCATGGCCAGCGTGACGCTCTGGCGCCGCGCCGCGTCGGGGTGCTGCAGCTGGGCCATGAGCTGCTCGGGCACGACCTGCCAGGACAGGCCGTAGCGGTCCTGCAGCCAGCCGCAGCGCTCCTGCTCTGGCACGGCCGAGAGGTGTTGCCAATAGTGGTCCACCTCCTGCTGCGAAGTGCAGCGCACCAGAAGGGAGATCGCGGGCGAGAACCGGAAATGCGGCCCGCCATTGAGCGCGGTGTGCGGCTGCCCGTCGAGTTCGAAATCGATCGTGAGCACCGTGCCCTCGGGCAGCTGGGCGCCAGGGCCGTAGCGGGTGATCGTGCCGATGCGCGAGTTCGGGAACACCGACACGTAGAACCGTGCGGCCTCCTCGGCCTGTGTGTCAAACCACAGGCAAGGCTGGATGCGGGCGGGTGCGTTCATCAAGAACTCCTGTTGAAATGGGGATCTTCAACAGGCACGACGAACCAGCCCCGCGGTTTTCGACAAGCGCCGACAGAAACACCCCAGGAAAAACCCTGAGGCCGGGATTCAGCCCCGGCTGTCGTCGTAACACGGCCCCAGGGCGCGCACCTCGACGGTGGCCCATTCGGCGGCCGGGCACTCCTGGGCGATGGCCACGGCCTCGTCCATGCTGGCGCAGTCCAGCAGGAAAAAGCCGCCGATCATTTCCTTGGCTTCGGCGAACGGCCCGTCCACCACCTGGGCCTTGCCGCCGCCGGTGTGCACCCGCACGCCCTGCGACTGGGAGGCCAGCGATTCCGCCGCCAGCAGCTTGCCGCGCGAGCGCAGCGACTCGCCGAAACGCTGCATGCTGGCGTACGCCTCGCGGCCCTGGGCCTCGGTGCGGGTGCCGCGCTGGCCGGCCGGTTCAAGGATCAGGAGCATGTGGGACATGGAGCGCCTCGTTTCACTGTGCACAAGCCCTCCATGCTAACGCGTCACCCCGCCACCCGATGGCCCACAATGCCTTTCCATGAACCCTGCCAACTTCGAGGCCTTTCGCCTTCAGGCCCTGATCGAAGGCTACGACGAGGTGATCGAGCGCGAGTGGGCGCCCTTCACGGTGCTGGACATGCACACCCACCCCTTCGCCGCCAAGGCGGTGGTCACGCGCGGCGAGATGTGGCTGACGGTGGGCGACCTCACGCGCCAGCTGCGCGCGGGCGACACCTTCCAGATCGACAGCGAGGTGCCGCACGCCGAGCACTATGGCGCCGAGGGTGCCACCTACTGGGTGGCGCGGCGCAAGGACTGAGCGAAAACGCTCAGTCCAGGTAGGCCTCGGCCTGCCGGATCACGGGCGACCAGCGCGCGATCTCCTGGCGCAGGTGCTTGCCCAGCCCTTCGGGCGTGGCCTTGTCCTTGCTCACCGGCAGGGCGCCCAGCTTCTGCAGGCTGTCGCGGAACGCCGGATCGGCCAGGCCGTCCTGCAGCGCCTTCACCAGCTTTTCCGTGACGGGCCTGGGCAGGTTCTTCGGCGCGTAAACGCCGTGCCAGACCGTGACCTCCAGCCCGTCGATCCCCTGCTCGCTCAGCGTCGGCAGTTCGGGCAGCGAGGGCAGGCGCTCGCGCGTGGTGCTGCCATAGGGCTTGACGCGCGCGGCCTGGATCGGCCCCAGCGTGGTGGTGATCTGGTCGCACAGCAGCTCCACCTGGCCCCCCTGCAGGTCGGCCATGGCGGGTGCGGCGCCCTTGTAGGGCACCGTGGTCATGGCCAGGTTCAGCCGGCTCATCAGCATCAGGCCGCACAGGTGCGAGGCCGTGCCGATGCCGGCGTTGGCGAGGTTGATCTTCTTCTGGTTGAGCGTGATGTACTGGTGCAGCGCCTTGAAGCCGGTCGGTTCGAGGTCGCGCTTGCCCACCAGCGTCATGGGCACGTCCGCCACCTGACCGATGAAGTCCAGGTCGGTGGCCGGGTTGAAGCGCAGCGAGCGCGAGAGCGCGGGCAGCGTGGACATGCCGATGTTGTGGATCAGCAGCGTGTAGCCGTTGGCTTCGGCGCGCACCACGGCTTCGGTGCCGACGATGCCGCCCGAACTGGCGCGGTTCTCCACCACCACCGGCTGGCCCAGCGACTTGCCCATGGCCTGGGCCAGGTGGCGCGCGACCACGTCGGTCGGCCCGCCGGCCGAGAACGGCACGATGAGCGTCACCGGGCGCTGGGGGAACTCCTGGGCCAGCGCGGCGCTGCCCAGGCCGAGCGCCATGGCCAGGGTGAATAGGTGTTTTTTCATCTTTGTCTCCTTCGTTGTGGTTCGATCAATGGGGGACGCGGCGGTCTCAGGCCTCCGTCTTCTCGGTCCATTCGCGGTCCGCGCTCAGCAAGGGGTCGCGCACCAGCACGCCGTCGCGGTACAGCTGCCCGATCTCGTCGTCGTCCAGGCCGGCGAGCGTCTTGAGGATCTCTTCGTTGTGCTCGCCCAGCAGGTCGGCGCGCAGGCCACCGGGCACGTTCCAGGCAGAGAAGCGCGCGGGCGGCCCGGGGATGTCGAAGCGGCCGATGTAGGGGTCGTGCACCTCGCGCACCACGCCGCGCTCGCGCAGGTGAGGGTGCGCCATGGCCTCGCGCAGGGTGAGCACGGGCGCGCAGGGAATGCGGTGGCGTTCCAGCGCGGCAATGGCCTCGTCGCGCGTGGCGAAGCCGGCCAGCCAGGCTTCGAGGAGCTGCTTGAGCGCGTCGTTGTGGTCGCGCCGCAGCGCGGCGGTGGCGAAGCGCTCGTCCTTCAGCAGCTCGGGCCGGCCCAGCGCCTCGACGAAGGCCGCCCACTGGTGCGGCAGCGTGGCGAGCGTGAGGTAGCTGCCGTCGCCGCAGCGGAAGATGCCGGTCGGCCCGCCGTCGGGGTGCTGCGAGCCGGTGCGCACCGGGGTGTGGTTCTTGCGCAGGCTCACGCGCGGCACCGCCACCTCGTGCATGTTGAAGTAGGTGTCGAGCAGGGAGGTCTCGATGTACTGGCCCTCGCCGGTGCGCTCGCGGTGCAGCAGCGCGAAGCCCACCGCCATCGCCGCCGCCACGCCGGTGGAGGCGTCGCCGATGGCCATGGTGATCAGCGCGGGCTCGCCGTCGCGCTCGCCGATCAGGTCGGTGATGCCGGCATAGGCTTGGGCCACGTAGTCGTAACCCGGCTTCTGCGCCAGCTCGCCGGCCTGTCCGGCCAGCGAGATGGAGCACATCACCAGCCGCGGGTTGATGGCCTTCAGATCGTCGTAGCTCAGGCCCGCGCGCGCCATCACGCCGGGCGAGAAGTTCTCCACCAGCACGTCGAACTTGGGGACCATGGCCTTGATGAGTTCGCGCGCGCGCTCGCTCTTGAAGTCCAGCGCCAGGCTCTTCTTGGAGTGGTTGTGCTGGATGAAGTAGGTGCTCTGCGAGCAGCGCTTGTGCTCGGGCTGGTTGGAGCGCAGGCCGCCCACGCGGGTGCGGTCGCCGAACGGTGCGAGCTCGAGCTTGACCACCTCGGCGCCCATCTCGGCCAGGATGCGGGTGCAGGTCGGGCCGGCCACGATCTGCGTGATGTCGAGCACGCGGTAGCCGGTGAGCATGGGGGGTTTCTGGGTCATGGGGTCTTTTCCGAAGGGGCGAACTGGCCGGCGCCGAACAGGTTGTCCCAGCGCTCGCCGGTGGGCTTGGCGCCGGAGCGGTCGACCTTCTCTTCCAGCACGGCCAGGCCGCGCTGCACCGCCGGGCGGGCGCGCACCGCCGCGTACCAGCGCTGCAGGTGGGGGAAGTCGGCCAGGTCCTGGCCCTGCCACTTGTGGGCGCGCAGCCAGGGGTAGGTCGCCATGTCGGCGATGGAGTACTGGTCGCCCGCGAGGTACTCGGCCTGGGCCAGGCGGCGGTCGATCACGGTGTAGAGGCGGCGCGCCTCTTTCGTGTAGCGCTCGATCGCGTAGTCGATCTTCTCGGGCGCGTACTTGCGGAAGTGGTGCGCCTGGCCCAGCATGGGGCCGACACCGCCCATCTGGAACATGAGCCACTGCACCACCTCGTAGCGCGCGCGCGGCTCCTGCGGCATGAAGGCCCAGCCCTGCTTCTCGGCCAGGTACATCATGATGGCGCCCGACTCGAACAGCGCGATCGGCGCACCGCCCGGGCCCTCGGGGTCCACCAGCGCGGGGATCTTGTTGTTCGGGCTGATCCGGAGGAACTCGGGCCTGAACTGCTCGCCTTTGCCGATGTGCACGGGAATCACGCGGTAAGGCAGGCCCAGCTCTTCCAGCAGGATGGAGACCTTGTAGCCGTTGGGCGTGCTCCAGAAGTAGAGATCGATCATGGGCAGGGATGATGGAGCGGGCGGTCGCGCCGCGCCAATACCGTGTCGGGCTTGGGGCATCGTGAAAAGATATGGAGAGCCCGAAGGGTCGATAGGACAATGGCCCGATGGAAATCCGCCAGCTCAAGTACTTCGTGCGCATCGTCGAACTGGGCAGCGTCTCGCGCGCCGCCGCCGACCTGTTCATCGCCCAGCCCGCGCTCAGCCACCAGATGGCCAACCTGGAGGACGAGCTCAAGGTCAAGCTGCTCTCGCGCAGCGTGCGCGGCGTCTCGGCCACCGAAGCGGGCGAGGTGTTCTACCGCCACGCGCGCGCCATGCTGCGCCAGATGGAGCGCATGCGCACCGACGTGCAGCACGCCGGCGACTACCCGCAGGGCCTGGTGTCGGTGGGCCTGCCCAGCAGCGCGGCCACGCTGCTCGCGCCCTCGCTGATCGCCGAGGCCGCCGCGAAGTACCCCGACATCCAGCTGCAGATCACCGAAAGCCTGAGCGGCCACCTGGAGGAGCTGGTGGTCAATGGCCGCATCGAGATGAGCCTGCTGTTCGAGCCGCTGGCGCCGGACACCGGCACGGCGCGCCAGAAGGTCTCCAGCCACCTGGACGTGCGCCCGCTGCTGATCGAGGATCTGTTCCTGATGTCGGCGCAGGGCGTGGGCGATGGCGACGCGGTCACGCTGGACCAGGCCGCGCCCTGCGCGCTGGCCCTGCCCGGCCGCTCCAACGTGACGCGCCAGATCATCGACGCGGCCTTCCAGGCCGCCGGGCACGAAATGCGCGTGCTGGCCGAGCTCGATTCCCTGGCCACCATCCGCGCGGTGGTGGCCAGCGGCGTGGGCGCCACCATCGGCTCGGCGGCCATACCGGGCGGCACGGCCGGCCTGCGCGTGCAGCGCATCACCGAGCCGGCGCTGCAGCGGCGCCTCTCGCTGTGCACCTTCGACATCGTGCCCCTGAGCAGCGCGGCGCACCGCATCGTCGAGCTCATCACCGAGGTCACGCAGCGGCGGGTGGAGGCCGGCCAATGGCCCGGTGCCTCGCCCGTGCCGCCCCCATAGGACGGCGCGATACCGCCACGTCAAAGACCTATTTCCCCCCGCGCGGACCCGCTGCCTACACTGCGGCGCACATTTCCAACGGTGGGCCCATGACTGCAAAGATCCTCGACGGCGTGGTCGTTCTCGACCTCACGCGCTTTTTCTCCGGCCCCCAGGGCACGCTGTTCCTGGCCGGCCTGGGCGCGGAGGTCATCAAGATCGACGACCCGAAAACCGGCGACCCGACCGCCTTCGCGCCGCCCTTCGCGGGCCCGCAGGGCGTGAGCTTCCAGCGCCAGACCGAGGAGGACATGGGCATCGCCTACCTCAAGCGCGCGCGGGGCAAGAAGTCGGCCACGCTCAACCTCAAGAGCGCGGAGGGGCGCGAGATCTTCCTGCGCATGGTGCGCCACGCGGACGTGGTGGTGGACAACTTCAGCGCCGGCGTGGCCGAGCGCCTGGGCGTGGGCTACGCGGCGCTGAAGGAAGCCAACCCGCGCATCGTGTACTGCTCGCTCACCGGCTACGGCGCCACCGGGCCGGACCGCCACCTCAAGGCCTACGACCTGATGGTGCAGGCCGCCGTGGGCCTGATGAGCATCACCGGCCAGCCCGGCAGCGCGCCCACCAAGGCCGGCTCGCCGGTGTCCGACGCGATCTCGGGCGTGTTCGCGGCACTGGGCATCGTGGCCGCGCTGCTGCACCGCGACCGCACCGGCGAGGGCCAAGCCATCGACGTGTCCATGGCCGACTGCCTGTTCTCGCTGATCTTCGACGAGCCGCTGGACTGCTACCCGCAGCTCGGCCTGCAGCCCCAGCAGGGCAACCGCATCATGCGCTTCTCGCCCTTCAACGCCTACCGCACGCGCGACGGCTGGGTCACGCTCGGCGCGGCCACGCACGACGACTGGCTCGCGCTGCTGGAGGTGATGGGGCGCAGCGACCTGCGGGACGACCCGGACATGATGTCGGTCGCCTGGCGCCTGGCGAACAACGCCCAGGTGGACGAGGTGGTCGCGTCGTGGGCGAAGACCCTCTCCACCGAGGAGGTCGAGGCCCGCCTGGCGCAGGCCAAGCTGGCCTGCAGCCCGGTGCGCGACATCCACGGTGTGCTGCGCTGGGAGCAGATGGTCCAGCGCCAGATGGCGGTGCCGCTGTGGAACCCGATGAGCCGTTCCACCATGGTGGCCTCGGGCTCGGGCTTTCCGATCAAGTTCAGCGCCGCCCCGGGCGGCTACGACCAGCCGGCCCCGCTGCCCGGCGCGCACAGCGACGAGGTGCTCACGCGCCTGGCCGGCCTGGACGCGGCGCAGATCGAGGCCTTGCGCGGCGCGCGGGTGGTCTGACACCCGCCTCACAAAAAGAAGCCGGCTCGAGGCCGGCGTTTTTTTGGGCAGCAGGACAAGCGCTCAAGTGGTGGCGGTGGCCGTGGCGCGCGCCAGCTCGTCTTCCATGAAATCGAGCCGGTCCTTGCCCCAGAACATCTCGTCGCCCACGAACATCATGGGCACGCCGAACACGCCGCGCGCCACCGCGTCATCCGTGCTCTTGGCGAGCTGGGCGCCGGTCTCTTCGCTGGCGCTGGTGGCCTCGAACCAGTCCGGGTCCACGCCCAGCCGCTCGGCGATGGGGCGCAGGCCCGCGTATTCCACGATGCCCGCGTTGCCCTGTTCCCAATACGCCTCCAGCGCCGCTTCGACGAAGGCCAGCTCCAGGCCTTTCTGGCGCATCGCCAGCGAACCGCGCAGCACGCGGCTGGACTTGATCGGGAACTGGCGCGGGATCTGGAACGGCAGCTGGTGCTTCTCGGCCCAGCGCATCAGGTCGCGCTTGCGGTAGCGCAGCTTGGCCTTGGACTCCTTCATGAGCTCGTAATCGTTGTTGCGGAACACGTAGCCCAGGTTGTAAGGGTGCAGCACAAGTTCGGCGCCGTGGTGCGCCACGATGGGCTGGATGAGCTTGAACGCGAAATAGGTATTCGTGCTGCCGATGTCCCAGTACAGATCGACGTGTGGCTTGGTCATGCGCTTTCCATGGTGGCTGTTGAGTGGCCCACAGTCTAGGAAGCGCGCCGCGCGCTGACCAATACGGAATGGCGATTCGGGTATAGGGCCGCGTTATGGGGCGCTGGCCGGCTCCAGCAGCACGTACAGGCCCATCACCGGTTTCTGCTGGTCTTCGCGCAGCGGCGCCTGCCAGGTCTGGCGCACCTGGAAGCCGTGCGCCCGGGCCAGGCGCTCCACGTAGGCCGGGGCATGCGCGTAGCGCAGGCTGGGCCGCAGTTGCAGTTCTTCGGCGCCGGTGGCGAGTTCGACCGAGAAGGCGAAACAGCCCGAGGGCTGGAGGCGCTCGCGCACCGCGGCGAAAACCCCGTCGAGCGCGCCCACGTAGATGAACACGTCGGCGGCGATCACGAGGTCGGCGGGCTCATCGCGCGAGCGCAGGAAGTCGAGCAGCTCGCCCTGCACCACCTCGCGGTAGGCGCCGCTGGCGCGCGCCTGCTCGACCATGGCCTGGGCCAGGTCCACGCCGTCCACCGCGTCGGCGTGCGGGCGGATGAGCTGGCCGCACAGGCCGGTGCCGCACCCCAGGTCCAGCACCCGCGGGTAGCGCCGGCCGCCCACGCGCAGCGGTGCCAGCAGGGTCTCGTGCGCCTGGTACTTCAGCTGGTGGATCAGGTGGTGCTGGAAATCGTCGGCGTACTCGTCGAACAGCGCTTCCACGTACGCGCGCGGCGGCTGCGATGGCGTCGCCTCGCCGGCCTTCACCGAGGCCAGGTAGAAGCGGTGCAGGGTTTCGTCGCCGCCATGGGCCAGGGCCTGCTCGAAGCAGCGCGCGGCCTCCGCGTGCCGGCCGGCGTCGCGCAGCACGCTGCCGCGCTGGCTCCAGGCCTCGGCCAGGGTCGGGTCGAGCGCGAGCGCCCGGTCCAGCGCCGCCAGCGCTTCGTCGGGCCGGTCCAGCCGCAGCAGGCACATCGCCAGAGACAGGTGGATCTGCGGGGTGGAGGCCCCCAGCTGCACGCCCTGCTGCAGCGCGTGCGCGGCACCGGCCCAGTTCGACAGGGCTTCGTGCGAGAGGCCGAGCGCGACCCAGGCGTCGCGGTGGGTGGGGTCGGCCTTCGTGGCCTGCGCCAGGGTGGCCACGGCCTCCGGCCAGCGGCCCAGTCGGCAGTGGGTCACGCCCAGGTTGGCCAGGATGGACGGCCGCCCCGGCACCAGGGCCAGCGCGGCCTGGTAGCGGCTCAGTGCCTCCTCGAGCCGGTCGGCCTCGAAGAGGGCGTTGCCTTCGAAGAAAAAGGCCTTGGCTTGTTCGGTGGGGTCGGTGGCGTTGCTCATGCGGCCACCTTACACCACCGCCCTCACCTGTTCGGCCACGGCCGCCGCGAAGGCCGGGTCGTTGATGTGCTGCGGCAGCTTCAGCAGCCGGTGCGTGTCGCTCGCCTCGAACAGGCGCTCCAGCGTGTCGAACAGCACCGCATTGGCCTCGGGCGCGTGGAAAGCCAGGCCGGGCGCGTCGATCATGGACAAACCACCCAGCGGCAGCAGCAGGCGCACCGGGCCCCGGGCGCGGTTGAGCTGCCCGGCGATGCGCCGCGCCGCCGCCTCCAGCTCCCGGGCGTTGCTGCGCATCAGCGTCACCTCGGCGTTGTGCACGTGGAAGGTGCGGCCCTGGTGCCGTTCGGGAATGGTGGGCGGTGCGCCCCAGTTGATCATGTCCAGCGCGCCCACCGAGCCCACCCAGGGCAGGCCATGGCGCGCGGCGGCGTCTAGCCGGTTCGGCCCGGCATCGCACACGCCACCGGCCAGATGCTGGCCGACCTCGGTGGTGGTGATGTCGACCACGGCGCGCAGCATGCCGGCGGCGGCCAGGGCCTCCAGCGTGCGCCCGCCCGCGCCGTTCGCGTGGAACACCTGGGTGTCGAAGTCGGCCGCCAGCAGCCCGCGCACGGCCTGCACGCAAGGCGTGGTGACGCCGAACATGGTCAGGCCGATGGAAGGCTTGTCGGCCCCGTGGTCCGCCGGCGCGGGGTGTTGCAGCATGCCCGCCAGCGCGTGCGCCGCGTTGGCCAGGATGGTGCGCGAAAGCCGGTTGAGGCCGGCGATGTCGGTCACCGGGTACATCAGGGTGAGGTCCACCACGCCCACGTAGGCCGAGACATCGCCGGCCGCCATGGTGGAGACCAGCAGCTTCGGCATGCCAATGGGCAGCAGGCGCATGGCCGGCGCGATCATCGAGCTGCCGCCCGAGCCGCCCACGCCCAGCATGGCCTGGATCCCGCCTGCGCCCAGGCGCTCGCGCACCAGCGCACTCAGCGCCTCGCTCATCGCAATCACGGCCTCGCCCCGGTCGGAGGGCTCGAACACGGCGGCCGCGCCCTTGGGGTGGTGCCGCGCCACGGCGGATGCATCGATGTCGGCCACGCCGCTGGCGCTGCGCGTGCCGATGTCCACCGTCAGCACGCGCACGCCGGTCGCGCGCAGCAGGCCGGCGAGGTAGTCCAGCTCGGCGGCCTTGGTATCGAAGGTGCCCACCACCCAGGCGGCGGCTGGCGCGGTGGTCATCGGGCCTTGCCGTGGTGCGCGTTGACGCACTCGAAGAAGGTGCGAAAAGTGCCCTTCACGCGCTCCACCGCCTCGGCCTCCTGGTCGGCCGGCACGTCCCACTCGGCCCACCACTCGCCGAAGCAGCGGTTGCCTTCGGTGATGGGCAGCAGGTGCATCTCGGCCACGTAGTTGGTCCAGTCGGCATCGATGTGCAGGATCTTGTAGCGGCAGCGGTGCGTGTCGTCGGACAGCGCGAGCAGCTGTTCGCGCAGGAAGCCGCCGCCGTCGCGCACGGTGAAGTGGCGCACGCAGCCGACCTGGTCGGCCGGCTTGCCGTCCTCGATGTAGGAGTTCTCGAAGTACGGGTGGTAGTTGCCGAGCGCGCCGAAGTCGCGCAGGTAGGCCCATGCTTCATCGAGTGTCGCGTCCATCACCGCGCTCACGTAGACCCTGGCCATGTCTTGTCTCCTGTTCTCGTTGGGGTTCAGAAAGTCACGTTCTTGTAACGCTCCACGTGCGACTTGATCGCGATCTCCGTCGGCAGCCGCTCCATGCTGCTGGCACCGTAGAAGCCATTGCAGTGCCGGCTGTGCTTGAGCACGTGGGCCACGTCCTCGGGGCTGGAGATCGGGCCGCCGTGCGCGATCACGATCACGTCCTTGCGCACCTGGCGCGCCGCCTCGCCCCACTCGTCGATGAGTTTCACCGATTCGTCGAGCGACTTGGCCGTGGTGGCGCCGATGGTGCCACCGGTGGTCACGCCCATGTGGGGCACGATGAAGTCGGCGCCGGCCTCGGTCATGGCCACCGCTTCCTCGGCAGAAAAAACGTAGGGCGTGGTCAGCAGGTCGATGGCGTGGGCCTGGCCGATCATCTCGACCTCGGTCGCGTAGTTGATGCCGGTCTCCTCGAGGCTCTGGCGAAAGTTGCCGTCGATGATGCCCACGGTCGGGAAGTTCTGCACGCCGGAAAACCCGAGTTCCTTGAGTTTCTTCAGGAACACCGGCATGACGATGAAGGGGTCGGTGCCGTTCACGCCCGCGATCACCGGCGTCTTCTTCGCCACCGGCAACACCTCGCCGGCCATCTCCAGCACGATGTCGTTCGCGTTGCCGTAGGCCAGCAGGCCGGCCGAGGAGGCGCGCCCGGCCATGCGGTAGCGGCCCGAGTTGTAGATCACAATCAGGTCGATACCGGCGGCCTCTTCGCACTTGGCGGAGATGCCGGTGCCGGCGCCCCCGCCGATGATGGGCTGGCGCTGGTGCACCATGTCCTGGAATTTCGCCATCAGGGCTTGGCGTTCGAAACGCGGCATGAGAATCTCCTTGAAACGGGAAGCGGAAAACGGAAACATGAAGGGGGCCGCGGGCTCAGGGCCCGGGGCGAGAGCGGGTTCTGAGCGCGTCGATCGCCCCGGCGATGCCGCTGCGGAACGAGAGCACGCACACCATGAAGATCAGGCCGGTGACCAGGGTCACCCAGCCGCCGAAGGCATCGAGGTAGTACTGCAGACCCACCACCAGCGTGGCACCGATGGCCGGGCCGAACACGGTGTGCATGCCGCCCAGCAGAGCCATCAGCACCACGTCGCCCGAGAGGTGCCAGTGCACATCGGACAGCGCGGCGAGCTGGAACACCAGGGCCTTCATGGAGCCGGCCAGGCCGGAAAGCGCGGCCGAAAGCACGAACAGCGTGAGCTTGTAGCGCTCCACCGGGTAGCCGAGCGAGCGGGCGCGCGGCTCGTGCTCGCGGATGGCCACCACCACGTGGCCGAAGGGCGAGCGCACCACGCGGTGGATGAGCCACAGGCCGGCCACGGTGAGCAGCAGCACCAGGTGGTACATCGCGGTGTCGTTGCGAAGGTCGATGAAGCCGAGCAGCGTGCCGCGCGGGATCTGCTGCAGGCCGTCTTCCGCGCCGGTGAAGGGCAGCTGCAGGAAGATGAAATACACCATCTGTGCCAGCGCCAGCGTGACCATGGCCAGGTAGATGCCCTGGCGGTGGATGGCCAGCGCGCCGAACACCGCGCCCAGCAGCGCCGCGAACAGCGTGCCGCCCAGCAGGCCCAGCTCGGGCGGCAGGCCCCAGACCTTCACCACCAGGCCGGTGATGTAGGCCGCGCTGCCGAAAAAGGCCGCATGGCCGAAGGACATCATGCCGCCGAAGCCGAGCAGCAGGCTGTAGGCGCAGGCGAACAGCGCCATGCACAGCAGCTTCATCACGAACACCGGGTAGACCACCTGCGGGATCCAGGGCACTGCGAGCAGCAGCACCATCAGGACGGCGATGAAGGCTTTCTGCCAGGGAGCGAGTATCTTGTTCATACGGCCCCCTCCTTGCCGAACAGACCGCGCGGCCGGAACAGCAGCACCAGCGCCATGACGACGAAGATCACGGTGGTCGATGCCTCCGAATAGAAGACCTTGGTGAGCCCCTCGATCACGCCGATGCCCAGCGCGGTGACGATGGAGCCGAACACCGAGCCCATGCCGCCGATGACGACGATGGCGAAGACGATGATCACCAGGTTGGAACCCATGCCCGAGTTCACGTGCAGGATGGGCGCGGCCAGCACGCCGGTGAAGGCGGCCAGCGCGATGCCACCGGCATAGGTCAGCGTGAGCAGGCGCGGCACATCGACCCCGAACGACTGCGTGAGCAGCGGCTTCTCGGTCGCCGCTCGCAAGCGCGCGCCGAGCGGGGTGCGCTCGATCAGCCACCAGGTGAGCAGGCAGGCGGCGAGCGCCGCGAAGATCACCCAAGCGCGGTAGATCGGCAGCACCATGAAGCCCAGGTTGAACACGCCCTGCAGGTTGGCCGGCACCGGGTAGGGCTGGCCCGAGGTGCCGAAGGCCACGCGAAAGCCGCCTTCGAGCACCAGCACCAGGCCGAAGGTGAGCAGCAGGCCGTAGATCGGGTCCAGACCGTAGAGGCGGCGCAGCAGGCCGCGCTCGAACGCGCCGCCCAGGCCACCCACGACCAGCGGCACCAGCAGCAGCGCGGCCCAGTAGCCCAGGCCGGCGTAGCGCTGCAGCATCCAGGCGCCGAAGGCGCCGGCCATGAAGAAGGCCCCGTGCGCGAAGTTGACGATGCGCAGCAGGCCGAAGATCACCGCCAGGCCCAGGCTGAGCACGGCGTAGAAGCAGCCGTTGACCAGCCCCAGCATGACCTGGCCCGCGAGCACCGGCAGCGGCAAGCCGAACACCTCCGTCATGACGCCTCCCTGTCTATGATGCCAACGCCATGTCGATGAAACATCCCGATATCTCCACAGAAACCCATGTGCTGGGCGATGCCACCGTGCAGACGGTGGTGAGAGCCGAACAATGCGATGCCCTGGCCGCGCGCCACATCGCCCACGTGGCGGTGGTGGACGCGGCCGCGCCCTACACGGTGGTGCGAACGCACCTGAGCGGGGCCTTCATGCAGGTCTGCCTGAGCGGCGAGGGCCAGACCCTGCTCGACGGCCGCTGGTACCCGCACAAGCCCGGCAGCGTGAGCTTCGCGCCTGCGCACGTGCTGCACGCCTTCCATTGCGTGCCGGGCCAGCGCTGGCGCCTGGCCTGGGTGCGCTTCATGCCCGACTCGGTGCGCTCGGTGGACGGCGCCATGGCCCCGACCATGAGCCCGTTCGACGGCCAGGTGCTGGAGCACGCCATCCTCGGCCTGCACGGCGAGATGCAGGGCGCGGCCGACCCCGGCACCTGCGTGGTGTGGGTGGACGTGATCGAGCGCTACGTGGCGCGCCTGCTCGAACCGCTGCAGCGCGAGCCGCGCCTGGTGCCGGTGTGGAACGCGGTGAAGGCCGACCTGGCGCGCGACTGGACCCTGGCCGACCTGGCCAGCCTGGCCAATACCAGCGAGGAGCACCTGCGCCGCCTGTGCCAGAAGAACCTGGGCCGCAGCCCCGGCCGCCAGCTCGCCACGCTGCGCATCGCGCACGCGGCCCACCTGCTGGCCACCAGCGACGACAAGATCGAGGCCATCGCGCGCGGCGTGGGCTACGTGAACCCGTTCGCGTTCTCCAACACCTTCAAGCGGCTCACAGGCTTTCGACCTTCCGACTACAGAAGCAGGAAGTAAGAACGCTTCCGGCGCGAAATGACCGGGACCAGAAATACCGCGGAACTGGCTTTGCCAGGCCGCAGGTATTGCCCCCTTGAGGGGGTCGCGCGAAGCGCGGCGGGGGTGTTTCATACCCCGATCCGCGCCGTGATCGCGTCGAAATCGCGCAGCAGCGTGGCCGCGTCGAAGGTGTCGGTGATGCGGCCCGATTCCATCAGGCAGTGCCGGTCGGCCAGCTCGGCCGCGAAGTGCACGTTCTGCTCCACCAGCACGATGGTGTAACCCCGGCCCTTGAGCTGGCGGATGAGTTCGCCGATGCGATCCACGATCACCGGGGCCAGGCCCTCGGTGGGCTCGTCCAGCAGCAGCACGCGCGCGCCGGTGCGCAGAATGCGCGCGATCGCCAGCATCTGCTGCTCGCCGCCCGAGAGGTGGGTGCCGGCCGAGCCGGCGCGCTGCGCGAGGTTGGGGAACAGCTCGTAAAGCGCCTGCTCGCTCATGCCGCCCTCGGCCACCACCGGTGGCAGGCGCAGGTTCTCGCGCACGGTGAGCGAGGCATAGATACCCCGGTCGTCCGGGCAGAAGGCCAGCCCCAGGCGGCCGATGTGGTGCGGCGCCATCCCGATGAGTTCCTGGCCCTTGAAGCGGATCGAGCCCTGGCGCCGGCCCATCATGCCCATCACCGTCTTGAGCAGGGTGGACTTGCCGGCGCCATTGCGGCCCAGCAGCGTCACGAGTTCGCCTTCGTGCACTTCCAGGCTCGCGCCATGCAGGGCCTGGCTCGGTCCGTACCAGGCCATCACGTCGCGCAGGGTCAGCAGCGGTTCAGCCATGCGGGGCCTCCGCCTTGTGGTGCTTGCGCTGGCCGCCATGGCCATGGCCGAGGTAGGCCTCGACCACGCGCGGGTCGCGCGAGACGCTGGCGTAGTCGCCCTCGGCCAGCACTTCGCCGCGCGCCAGCACGGTGATGCGGTCGCACAGGTCGGCCACCACCGAGAGGTTGTGTTCCACCATGAGCACGGTGCGCCCGTGCGCGGCCTGGCGGATCAGTGCGGCGGCGTGGGCGATGTCTTCGGCGCCCATGCCGGCCATGGGCTCGTCGAGCAGCAGCACGCGCGGCTCCAGCGCCAGCGTGGTCGCCAGCTCCAGCGCGCGCTTGCGGCCGTAGGGCAGTTCACCGGCACTGTGCTCGGCCCAGGCCGAGAGGCCGGCCTCGTCCAGCAGCTCGCGGGTGCGGTTGTCGTACTGGGCCAGCGCGCGGTCGCTGCGCCACCAGTCCAGCGAATGGCCTCGGCGGCGCTGCACCGCCAGGCGCACGTTCTCGAACACGCTGAGCTGGCCGAACACCGCCGAGATCTGGAACGAGCGCACCAGCCCCAGGCGCGCCACCGCATCGGCCGGGGTGCGCGTGATGTCCTGGCCCTGGTAGCGGATGCGGCCGGCGCTCGCGTCGATGAAGCGGGTGAGCAGGTTGAAGCAGGTCGTCTTGCCCGCGCCGTTGGGGCCGATGAGGGCGTGGATGCTCCCTTCGCGCACCGACAGGTTCACGTTCGAGACGGCGTGAAACCCGTTGAAACTGCGCGAGAGGCCCTGCGTTTCGAGGATAGAAGACATGGTGGAGAGAGGCAATCAAGGGGCCGCTGCGCACGGCCGCTCCGAAGCGGCCGGCCCGCCCCCCAGTGGGGGGTATGCGGCTACACGCAGTGAGCAAGCAACGGGGGGCGTTTTATTTCTTGACAAGGTAGCAGGTGCTCTGCGCCAGCGGCATGAAGGCCTGCTCGCCGGGAATGGTTTTCACCAGCTTGAGGTAGTCCCACGCGTACTTGGACTCGGCCGGTGTCTTCACCTGCCACAGGTACATGTCGTGCACCATGCGGCCGTCTTCGCGGATCTTGCCGCCCTTGGCGAACATGTCGTTGATCGGGAGCTCGCGCATCTTGGCCGAGACGGCGTCCGGGTCGTCCGAACCGGCGGCCTGCACGGCCTTGAGGTAGTGCAGGGTGGACGAGTAGTCGCCCGCGTGCGCCATGTTCGGCATCTGGCCGCCCACGCGCTGCTGGTAGCGCTTGGCGAAGGCGCGCGTCTCGTCGTTCATGTCCCAGTACCAGGCGTTGGTGAGCTGCAGGCCCTGCGCGACGGGCAGGCCCAGGGCGTGCACGTCCTGGATCCACAGCAGCAGCGCGGCGAGCTTCTGGTTCTTGGTCAGGCCGAACTCGTTGGCCGCCTTGATCGCGTTGATGGTGTCGTTGCCGGTGGAGGCCAGGCCGATGATCTTGGCCTTGGAGGCCTGCGCCTGCAGCACGTAGGACGAGAAGTCCGTCGTGCCCAGCGGGTGGCGCGCGGCACCCACCACGCGGCCCTTGGCGTTGCGCACCACATCCCCCACCTGCTGTTCCAGGCCGATGCCGAAGGCGAAGTCCACCGTCAGGAAGAACCAGGTGTCGCCGCCGCCTTCCACGATGGCCTTGCCCGTGCCGTTGGCCAGCGAGTACGCGTCGTAGGTGTAGTGCACCGCGTAGGGCGAGCACTGCGCGTTGGTCACGCCCACGTTGGACGCGTTGTTCACGATGGCGTGGCGCTTTTTCTCTTTCGCCACACCGGCCACGGCCAGCGCCACGCCGGAGTTGGCGAGGTCGTTGATCATGTCCACGTTGCCCGAGTCGTACCACTCGCGCGCCTTCGCGGCGCCCACGTCGGCCTTGTTCTGGTGATCGGCAAAAACCACCTCGATCGGCTTGCCGAACATCTTGCCGCCGAAGTCCTCCACGGCCATCTTCACGGCCTCGACCGCGCCCTTGCCCGAGATGTCGGCGTAGACGCCGGAGATGTCGGTCAACACGCCGATGCGCAGCACGTCGTTCGACAGTTTGCCCTGCTGGGCGGTTTGAGCCTGGGCCACGCCCACGCTGGCGGCGGCGACAACGGACGCGGCGGCCCACAGTTTCAGATCCATGCTGCTTGTCTCCTGTTTTGGTGATGGCCCCGAACCGGGAGTTCGAGTGGCGCCATCCTAGGAGACGGGGGGCCCCGCAACCATGGTTTGAAGGCACAGACATCTACTCAAAACCCACACGACCACTTCGACGCATCATGTGCCCCTTCACTCCGACAAAGGACCCCCATGCAGATCAAATGGCTGGAAGACCTGATTGCCCTGGCCGAGACCCGGAGCTTCGTGCGGGCCGCGGCTCGGCGCCACGTCACCCACCCCGCGTTCGGCCGGCGGATCCGCAGCCTGGAGCAATGGGCCGGCGCGGAGCTGGTCTCGCGGGAGGGCGCGCCGGTGAGCTTCACCCCCGCCGGAGAAACCCTGCTTCAGCACGCGCGCCAGGCGGTGGAAGCGCTGGCGTCCGCGCGCAGCGAGATCCAGGACCACGCTGTCCCCGGGCAAAACGTTCTCACGCTGGCCACCGGCCGCACCCTGGCCCGGACGCTGGCCGCCGACTGGCTGTGGCGCATCAGGGCCCACACGGCCGGCGCGCTGGTCCATGTGCGCACCGGGTCGATGGGTGAGTCGCTGCAGCGCTTCGAGCGGGGCGACGCCGACTTCCTGCTGACCTACTACCACCCCGCCATCAGCGTGCGCCTGCAACCTTCGCGCTACCTGCAGCACACCATGGCGCACGACCGGCTGGTGCCGGTGTCGCGCGCCAGCGCCGGCGGAAAGCCGCTCTACCCCTTCTCGCCCAGCAAACCCGTGCCCTATCTGGCCTACGCGAACACGCTGGCGCTGGGGCAGCTGGTCTCCGACCACCTCGCCAACCATGCCCAGGCGCCCCGGCTCACGCCCATCTTGCAATGCGACTCTGCCGATGCGCTGCTGGAGTACGTGCTCAAAGGGCTGGGGGTGGCATGGCTGCCCTGGTCGCTGGCGGTGGGGGCGCACAAAGCCGGAAAGATCACCCCGCTGGCCGGCAAGGCGCTGGAAGTCGTCTTCGAGATCCGGATGGTCCGCACCAAACGGCGCCTGTCATCGCTGGCGGAAAGGCTCTGGGAAGTCTCCTGCGTGGGCTGATGTCGAAAAGGCACCGCAAGGTGCCGTTTCAGCACCTTGGCGAAAGCACCCGACACCAAGAATCGCGGTTGTTCAAAGAGGAGACCCACATGAGAAACTTTCACCGCGTCCTTGCCACCGCCCTGCCGATGGTGCTGTCCGTGGGCCTGGCGCCTGCCGCGCTGGCCCAGACCGACGTCTATCCAGAACGTCCGATCACGGTCGTGGTGGCCTACCCACCCGGCGGCAGCACCGACCTCACCGGCCGGGCCGTGGCCGACCAGCTGGCGAAAAAGCTCGGCGCCACCGTCATCGTGGAAAACGTGGGCGGCGCGGGCGGTGCCATCGGCGCGCACAAGGTCTCGCGGGCGGCGCCGGACGGCTACACCTTGCTCCTGGGGGCCAACAACGAGATCGCGATCAACCGGCTGATCTCGCCGTCGGTGAAATACAGCTACAAGGATTTCACCCCCATCGGGCTGGTGGCGTCCCAGCCCATGGTGCTGGTGGCCTCCACCCAGAGCGGCATCAAGACAGCCGATCAGTTCATCAAGACGGTCAAGTCCAGGCCCGGCAAATACATCTACGGCAGCTCCGGGGTCGGCACCGCGCTGCACCTGTCGGCCGAAATGGCCAAGCAGCAGGCGGGCCTGTTCATGTCGCACATCCCCTATCGCGGCGTCGGGCCGCTGACGACCGACCTGTACGCCGGCACGGTCGACTTCGGCGTGTACGTGCTCTCCAGCGGCCTGCCCCACATCCGGGGTGGCAAGGTGGTGGCGCTGGGCGTCACCGAGAAGAAGCGCTCGGCCGTCGCCCCCGACATCGCGCCGCTGGCCGACCACCCCTCACTCAGCCAGATGGACATCAGCGTCTGGTTCGCGCTGATGGCACCGCCCAATCTGCCCGAGGCGATCACCGCGCGCCTGCGCAAGGCGCTCGCCGAATCGCTGCAGACACCGGAGTTCCGCAAGAAGCTGGAGGACAGCGGGTCGACCGTGGCGCCGCTCAACGTCGAGATGAACGGGTTTCTCGCCGCAGAGTCGGCGAAGTACCAGAAGATCGTCGACTTCGCGAACATCAAGGAATGAGCCGCCCCATGTTCTCCCTCAGCGCTCCCGATCTCGGCCGCTGGCGCGCCGGCAACACGGGTGTCGAAGGCGTGTGGCACTTCGACGCCGGCGTGGCCGGCCGCCACGTCATGCTGAGCGCGCTGGTGCATGGCAACGAGCTGTGTGGTGCCTGGGCGGTGAAGGACCTCCTGGAAGCCGGCCTGCGGCCCGAGGCAGGTTCGCTCACGCTGGCGTTCTGCAACCTGGAGGCCTTCGACCGCTTCGACCCGGGCAACAGCGATGCCTCCCGGTTCATCGACGAAGACATGAACCGGCAATGGACGCCAGAGCGCCTGCGCGATGCCGACACCCGCGAACGCCAACGCGCTGCCGCCCTGGAGCCGTTCGTGCAGCGCGCGCAGTGGCTGCTGGACCTGCATTCCATGCACGAGCCGGGACAACCGCTCTCGCTGGTCGGGTTGCACGGGCGCAACCTGGCGCTGGCGCGCCAGCTGGGCGCGCCAGCCCACGTGGTCGTGGACACGGGTCATCAGGACGGGGTGCGCATGCGGGACTATGGCCAGTTCGGCCTGCCGGACGAGGACGCGCCCGACACGCGCTCCCTGCTCATCGAGTGTGGCTACCACGGCGACCCGACCAGCCTGGACGTCGCCCGCGATCAGTGCGCGCGCTTCCTGCTTCAGGCCGGCACGGTCACGGATGCGGGCGCGCTCCGATGGATGCCCGGGTGGAGGCAGCCCGATGCCCCCCGGCAGTGGGCGCTGCACGTGACCGGGGCCGTGGTGGCGAGAAGCCCCCGTTTCTTCTTCACCGAGCGCTTCCAGGGTCTGGAGACGATTGCCCACGCGGGCACCGTGATCGGGGACAACGACGGCGAGCCGGTGGTGACGCCGCACGACGACTGCGTGCTCGTGATGCCCTCGACACGGCAGGCCCGCCGGGGTGTGACGGTGGTGCGGTTCGCGCGCCGCGAAGCGCTGGTCTGAAGCGCCCCGGCGTTCTCAGGCCGCGCCGCGCACCCCACTGGCCACCAGCGCGCGGTAGTCCGAGGGCGTGTTGCCCACCGCGCGGCCGAAGGACTTGCTGAAGTAGGCCGCGTCGTCGTAGCCCAGTTGCTGCGCCACCTGCGCCACCGGCAGCGACGAGTAGGCCAGCAGGCGGCGCGCCTCCAGCATCAGCCGCTCGTGCAGGATCTGCAGCGCCGACTGGCGCGCCACGTGGCGGCAGGTGCGGCTGAGGTGGTCGGGCGTGACGCCCAGGGCCTGCGCGTAGAAGCTCAGCGGCTCGTGCTCGCGGTAGTGCTGCTCGACCAGCGCGAGATAACGCTTGACCAGCGCATCGCGCTCGCCCTGCCCGCGCTCGCGCTTGAAGTGCTCACCACGGCGGCGCAGGGTCTGCACCGCGAGCAGGGTGGCGCTGGCCAGCAGCGCATGCACGCGGCCCGGGTGCTGGGCGCGGAACTCGCGCGCGACCTGCGCGAAAAGCTTGGCGCATTCAGCCTCGTCCCCATCCTGCAGCCGCGGCAGCACACAGGAGGTGCCCAGCCCGTCGTCCACCAGGTTCGAGCCGCCCAGCAGTTGCCGCAGCGTGGTGGTGGGCAGCGTGACCTGATGGCCCACGGCGTCAGGCGTGTAGGTGAAACCGTGCACCGAACCCGGCGCGAGCAGCAGCATCACCGGGGCCTGGGCCTCGAAGTCCTGGCCGTCGATGGTGCCGCGCACGCTGCCGTGCGCGAGGAACTGGAACTGGTGCAAACCCTCGTGCCGGTGCGCCGGAATCGTCCAGTCCATTTCGGCGCCGCGCACCGCCACGGACTCGTAATGCAGGCAGTCGTCGGGCTGGTCGTGGCGGACTTCCCTGAAGGGAACGAGCAGCAAGGGGGAGGCGGTCATGGCAGAGGCGGGTGGCAGGCGATGCCGGAAAAGTACCTGAATCGGGCCGAAACGTCCATCGCTTCGGCGGCGCGGCTCGCGCATCATCCGCCTCCATGACACGCAACCCCCATCCCGATGTGCCCACCACCGCCCCACCCCTGAGCCTCACCGGCGCGCAGGCGCTGGTGCACGTGCTGCTCGCCGAAGGCGTGGACACGGTGTTCGGCATCGTGGGCGGCAAGCTCTCGCCGCTGTTCCACGCGCTCAGCCGCGAGCCGCGCATCCGCTTCATCGGCGTGCGCCACGAGGCCGCCGGGCCGATGATGGCCGCCGCCGTGCACGCGGGCACCGGCCGGCTCGCGGTGGCCGTGGGCGAGCTGGGCCCGGGCGGCCTGAACCTGGCCGCCGGCCTGGGCGTGGCCTTCAACAACCAACTGCCGCTGCTGGCCATCACCACCAACCAGCACCGCGCCGCTTCGTATCCGCACGCCGGTGTGTTCATGGACCTGGACACGGTGGCGGTGACCCGCCCCCTGACCAAATGGAACGCCGTCGTGCACGACGCGCGCCGCATGCCCGAGCTCGCGCGGCGCGCCTTTCGCGAAGCCCTGGGCGGGCGACCCGGCCCGGTGCACCTGGACATTCCACAGGACGTGCTGGGCGAGGTGCACGCCTTCGCGGCCGACGAGTTCGACCTGCCGCCCCGGCGCTACCGCGCCACGCTCGGGCCGCGCCCGGCCCAGGCCTTGGTGGAGGCCGCGGTGCAACTGCTGCGCGGCGCGCAACGCCCGCTCATCGTGGGCGGCGGCGGCGTGGTGGCCGCCGGGGCCGCCCCCGCGCTGCGCGCGCTGGCCCAGCGCCTGAACGCGCCGGTGGTGCCCACGCAGATGGCGCTGGGCGTGGTGCCCTCGGACAGCCCGCACTTCATCGGCCACGGCGGCATCATCGCGGGCGATTCGGTGAAACACGCCTTCGAGCGCGCGGACGTGATCCTCAGCGTGGGCTGCCGCTGGTCGTCGTGGATGTGGGACGCGCGCGGCGCGCTCGCGCGGCGCCACCACCGGCTCATCAACATCAACATCGACCCGTCCTCGCTCGGCCAGGCCGCGCTGCACGAGGTGGCCATGCAGGCCGACGCGGGCGAGGCGCTGCGCGACCTGCTCGCGGCCCTGGGCGACAGCGCCGCGCCGGCCGACGGCGCCTGGCTCGCCGAGCTGCGCGCGGTGCGCGCGGGGCACGAAGACCAGCTCGCGCAGATGGCGGCCGAGGCCGACGAGGTGATGCACCCTGCCGCCCTGGCCAAGGCCCTGGGCGATGCCCTGCCGGCCGACGCGCTCGCGATCTACGACGGTGGCCACACCACCTTCTGGAGCAACGACCTCACGCCCGTGCACGAGGTGCGCACGCGCTTTCACGAACCCGGCATGTCCCACCTGGGCTACGGTCTGCCGGCCGCGATCGCGCTCCAGACGCAGTTCCCCGGCCGCCCGGTGTTCAACATCACCGGCGACGGCGCCTTCGGCTTCACGCTCAACGAACTCGACACCGCGCGCCGCTACCGCCTGCCGGTGATCACGGTGGTGCACAACAACGCGGCCTGGGGCGTGATCCGCATGGGCCAGAAAGCCGGGCTCGGCTTCGAGATGGCGACCGCGCTGGAGGACACCGACTACGCGGCCATCGCGCGCGGCTTCGGCTGCCACGGCGAGGTGGTCACGCGCGCCGCCGAGGTGGCGCCGGCCCTGCAGCGCGCGATCGCCTCCGGCCTGCCCGCCGTGCTCGACTGCCGCACCCGTTTCGTGCCACACCCGGCGGTGGGCGCGTTCGTGGGCATGAACAAATACGGCTTCGCCTCGCTCACCCGGCTCGACCCGACCTGACGGCCGGCGCCCTGTTTTTCACACAACAACCAGGAGACAAGACATGCAACGCAGAACCCTGCTGCGCGCCAGCGCCGCCCTCGGAGGCCTGGCCACCACCGGCCTGCCCGCCTTCGCCCAGGCCCCGGCCGCCAACGCCACGCTGTGGTCGGGCTTTCCGGTCGGCGGCGGCCTGGGCGACCAGGTCGCGCGCCCGCTGATCGACCAGCTGCGTGGCAAGTACCCGCAGCCCATCATCTACGACAGCAAGCCCGGCGCGGGCGGCCGCATCGCGGCCGAATTCGTCAAGCGCGCCGCGCCCGATGGCAACACCCTGTTCGGCTGCCCGAGCTCGCTCATGACGCTGCACCCGCACGTGTTCAAGAAGCTGCCCTACGACACGCTGACCGACTTCACGCCCATCGCCGGGCTGTGCACCTACACCGCCGTGTTCACCGCCGGCCCGGGCCTGCCGGGGGAGATCCGCAGCGTGGCCGACTACCTCAAGTGGGCCAAGGCCAACCCGGCCCAGGCCAACTACGGCGTGCCGGCCACCGGCTCCTCGCTGCACCTGGCCGGCGCCATGCTGGGCAGGCAGTCGGGCGTGGACATGCAGGCCGTGCCCTACAAGGGCGGCGCGCCGCTGCTCACCGACCTGCGCGGCGGCCAGATCCCGGTCAGCTTCAACGTGGTCAGCGAGGTGCTGCCGCACATCCGCGCGGGCAGCCTGCGCGCGCTCGCGGTCTCGGCGCCCACGCGCTGGAAGGCCCTGCCCGACACGCCCACGCTGACCGAGCTCGGCTACAAGGACGTGGCCTTCGTCGACTGGCTCGGCTGGTACGGCCCGGCCGGCATGGAGCGGGCCAAGGTGGCCGCGCTCAACACCGCGGTGAACGACGCGCTGGCCTCGGCCGCCATGAAAGACGTGATCGACAAGAACGGCCTGGAGGTCATGCGGGTGTCGCCCGAAGGCCTGGCCAAGGCCATCCGCGAGAACCACGCCTTCTGGGCCAACGTGGTCAAGGTCACCGGCTTCAAGCCCGAAGACTGAGCGTGGCAAGATCGCGCCCCTTCCCCTTTCCGAACCCCCAACCCACCATGAGCCTCACCCTCGATCAAGCCCGGCAGATCCTCGACGCCGCCCTCGCCACCTCCAAGGAGAAGGGCTACCCGCCCATGGCCATCGCCGTGCTCGACGCCTCGGGCCACCTCAAGGCCTTTGTCAGCGAAGACGGCGCCAGCATGTTCCGCTTCGACATCGCCCGGGCCAAGGCCTGGGGCGCGGTCGGCATGGGCGTGTCCAGCCGCACGCTGAGCGAGCGCGCCAAGGGCAACCCGAACTTCTTCGTCTCGCTCTCGGCCACGGCCGAGGGCAAGTTCCTGCCGCAGACCGGCGCCGTGGTAATCAAGGACGCGCAGGGCCAGTTGCTCGGCGCGGTGGGCGCCAGCGGCGGCACCGGCGATGAAGACGAGTTGATCTGCCTGGCCGGCGTGGCCGCCGCCGGGCTGGTCAGCGGCTGACACCGGAGCGCGGCCCGCGCGCCTGAGACAACACCACCCAGGGGCATCCAGGGTCCGGCTTCGCCGGCCCGAGATGCCGTCCCCCTCCCAGCCGAAGGCGCCAGAGAGGGGGAAGCCGCGCAGCGGCGCAGGGGGTGTTCACTTCACGGCAAGCCGCGCAACAGCACGTCGCAGAAGAACTCGGCCGGCGGCGACAGCGGCAGGTCGGGCCGTCGCACCAGCACGATCGCCGGCGCGGGCAGGCGCTCGCGCACCGGAATCACGTCCAGCAGGTCGCGCGTCATCGCGAAGTCCATCCACTGCCGGGGCAGCATGGCCAGCAGGTCGGTCTGCACCAGCGCCACCTGCACCGACAGCGCCGAGTGCGCGCTCAGCATCACGCGCGGCGCGGGCTGGCCGTGCGTGGCGAACAGCCGCGCCAGGTCTTCCTCGGCGTTGTAGTCGATGGTGGTGCTGGCCCAGTCGGCCCCGGCCAATGACTTGAGGCTGCGCACGCGCGCCAGCGGATGGCCCTTGCGGCAAACCACCACGCGGGTGTTGTCGCACAGGTGCTGCATGGCCAGGCCGGGTGCGGTTCTCTGCGAAGGAGCCGCGCCCAGGTAGAAGTCCAGGCTGCCGTCGCGCAGCGCGCCCTCCACCGCCGGCATCAGGCTCTCAGTGAGGTTGAGCTTGACCTTGGGGTAGGTCTTGCGGAACACCGACAGGGCGTCGGGCAGCATGCCCAGGTGCGGCATGATGGACAGCGCCACCGACACCGTGCCTTCGTAGGCCGGCCCGGGGTGCTGCACCTCTTCGCGCGCGCGGCGCGCCTCGCTGGAGATCACGCAGGCCCGCCGGTGAAAGCGCACGCCTTCGGCGGTCAGCACCATGCCCGTGGTCTGCCGCGCGAACAGGCTCACGCCCAGCTCCCGCTCCAGCGCGCGCACGCTGCGCGTGAGCGCGGGTTGCGGCATGTCCAGCCGCCGGGCGGCCGAGCGCAGGCTGCCATGTTCGACGATGGCCATCAGGTGCTGCAGCTGATCGAGTTTCATGCGCGGGCGTGTCTCCAGGGGGATGTGATTTTCGTATCACTTTCTCAATCACGCCATCTTATTGGAATCCTCCCGTTTCCCTAGAGTCCGTTCCACCCCATCGCAGGGGGACATCAGACCAACGATCCGGAGACAAGACATGACCCTCATTTCCCGACGCCGCCTGCTGCCCGCGGCCTGCCTGCTGCTGGCCCTGGGCAGCACCGCCGCCATGGCCCAGGCCTGGCCGAACAAACCGGTGCGCATGATCGTGCCCGTGGGCGCCGGCTCCGCGCCCGATGTGATCGCGCGCATCGTCGGCGAGAAACTCGCGCTCGCCTGGGGCCAGGGCGTGGTGGTGGACAACCGGCCCGGCGCGGGCGGCATTCCCGGCATGTCGGCGCTGGCCCGCTCGGCACCCGACGGTTACGCCATCGGTTTCGTGCCGGCGGCCATGGGCACCATCACGCCGCTGGTGTTCAAAAACCCGCAGTTCAACCCCGACACCGACCTCTCCCCCGCCGCCACCGTGGGCATCAGCCCACTGATGCTCGTGGTGCCCGCCGACAGCGGCGTGCAGTCGATGGCCGATCTGGCCAAGCACGCCAAGGCTCACCCCGGCAAGGTGAACTTCGCCGCGCCACAGCTCAACTCACTGCCTTACCTGGCAGGCGAGATGGTCAGCAAGGCCGGCGGCATGGGCACGTTCACCGTGCCCTACCGCACGCCGCCGGAGGCCGTGGCCGCCGTGCTCGCGGGCGACGCCAGCTTCACGGTGGACGGCGTGCCCAGCCTGCTGCCGCACGTGAAGTCGGGCCGGCTGCGCGCCATCGGCGTGACCTCCGCCAAGCGCCTGCCCGGCATCGAGGTGCCCGCCGTGGCGGAAACCTACGCTGGCTACGAGGCCATCGGCTGGTTCCAGATCATCGTGCCCGCCGGCACGCCCACGGCGATCGTCGAGCGCATCAACGCCGACGTGACCCGCATCACCGCCTCGCCCGAGGTCACCGCCCGCCTGGGCGAACTGGGCGTGTACCCGCGCCAGGACAGCGTGGCCGGCGCGCGCGAGTTCTTCGTGCAGCAGCAGGCCGCGATGAAGCATCTGGTGAACGAACTCGGCGTGCAGCCGCAGTAAGCCACCCCCCTTTTTTTCACACCGCCCGAAGGCACCGGTTGCGCCGGTGCCCGAGGCGAACTCACCCGACCCACAGGAGAACCTCACCATGACCCCACGCAAGAAAGCCCTCGTGACTGGCGGCGGCACCGGCATCGGCCGCAGCGCCGTGCTGGCCCTCGCCCAGGCCGGCTACGACGTGGCCATCAACTACGCCTCCAGCGCCAAGGCCGCGCAGGCCGTGGCCACCGAAGCCCAGGCCCTGGGCGCGAAGACCCTGCTGCTGCAGTGCGACGTGAGCGACGACGCCGCCGTGCGCCAGATGCTGGCCCAGGTGGGCGAGGCCTTCGGCCACCTGGACGCGCTGGTCAACAACGCCGGCACCACCGCGACCTGGAAGGTCAAGGACCTGGAGAGCCTGAAGATCGACGAATGGGACCGCACCTTCGCGGTCAACGTGCGCGGCAACTTCCAGGTCAGCCGCGCCGCCGTGCCCCTGCTGCGCCAGGGCAAGGCGCAAGGCGGCGAGCCCTGCATCGTCAACACCGCGAGCATCGTGGGCCTGCGCCCCGGCCCGCAGCCCCTGCCCTACGCCGCGAGCAAGGCCGCGGTGGTGAGCCTGACTAAGATGCTGGCCTGGAACCTGGGCCCGGACATCCGCGTGAACGCCGTCGCCCCGGGCTGGATGGAGGGCGACTGGATGGAACGCATGCTGGGCGACAAGTACGACGCGCTCATGGGCGCGCGCGCCAAGGCCACGCCGCTCAAGCGCTGCGTGACCGCCGACGACGTGGCCGAGGTGATGCTCAACCTGATCCAGGGCATGCGTTTCGTGACCGGCGAGGTCGTCGTCATCGACGGCGGCTTCACGAGCTCGACCTGACCGAACCACCCAGGAGACCATCATGCTTGAAGGATTCGTTCCCTTCCCTCCCGAGTACGCCGCGCGCTACCGCGCCAAGGGTTACTGGCGCGACCAGTCGCTGGCGCAGGAGTTCGACGCCGTGTTCCAACGCTACGCCGGACGCGTGGCCTTGATCGACGGCGACGTGACCTACACCTACGCCGAGCTCGACCGCGTCACCACCAACCTGGCGCTGAACCTGCTCGAACTCGGTCTGAAACCGCTGGACCGCGTCGTGCCCACGCTGCCCAACGTGCACGAGTTCGTGCTGCTGTACTTCGCGCTGCAGAAGATCGGCTGCATCCCGATCGCGGCGCTGGTCACGCACCGCTACGCCGAGATCAGCCAGTTCGTGCAGCTCTCGGGTGCGACCACCTGCGTCTACCCGGACACCTCGGGCGACTTCGCCTTCGCACCGGTGATCACCCGGGTGCAGGCGGAAAACCCATCGCTGAAGTTCCGCCTCGTGCTCGGCGAGGCCGGGCCTGGCGAGGTCTCGCTGTGCGAGCTGATCCACAAGCCCGCCACGCTGCCGGCCTCGCGCCTGGCCGAGATCCGCATCGACCCGACCGACCCCTGCATCTTCCAGCTCTCGGGCGGCACCACCGGCATCCCCAAGCTGATCCCGCGCACCAACAACGACTACGCCTACAACTCCAAGGTGGCCGCCGAGGTCACGGAGATCGACGCCGAGTCGGTGCTGCTGCTGGTGCTGCCCATCGCGCACACCCTGCCGCTGGCTTGCCCCGGCATCCAGGGCTTTCTGTTCAAGGGCGCCAAGGTGGTGCTGCACGCCAACACGCGACCCGCCGAGATGTTCGCGCTGATCGAGAAGCACCAGGTGACGCACCTGAAGGTGGTGCCCGCGCTGCTGATCCGCCTGATCAACGACGACGCGGCCGAGGCCTTCAACCTCTCCAGCCTGAAGCTGATCCAGAGCGGCGGGCAGCGCATGCAGCCCGAGGTGCGCGCGAAGACGCGCGCCCTGATCCCCGGTGTGTTCGTGCAGGAGAACTTCGGCATGTCCGAAGGCACGCTGATGTTCGTGCGCGCCAGCGACCCGGAAGAGGTCAAGCTCGAAACCTGCGGCCGCCCGGTGTGCGACGACGACGAGGTCCTGCTGCTCGACGACGATGGCCGCGTGGTGCCCGACGGCGAGGTGGGCGAGTTCACCGTGCGCGGCCCGTACACGCTGCGCGGCTACTTCGGTGTGCCCGAGTACAACGCACGCCAGTTCACGCCCGACGGCTTCTACCGCTCCGGCGACCTGATGCGCAAACACCCCAGCGGCAACTACATCGTCGAAGGCCGCAAGAAGGACCTGATCAACCGGGGTGGCGAAAAGATCAGCGCCGAGGAGGTGGAGAACCTGATCCTGATGCACCCCGCGGTGCAGAACGTGGCCTGCGTGCCCATGCCCGACGCGGCCCTGGGCGAAAAGATGTGCGCCTTCGTGATCCTCAAACACGGTCAGTCGCTGCACCTGAAGGAACTCGTCGGCTTCCTGCTCACCAAGGAGATCGCCAAGTTCAAGCTGCCCGAGCGCCTGGAGGTGCTGCCGGACTTCCCGGTCTCCACCTTCGGCAAGGTGTCCAAGAAGGCCCTCGGCGAAGCGATCGCCCGCAAGCACGCGGAAGAAGAGGCGGCCCGCCGCATCCCCCACTGACCACAGAGAGAAGAGAACCGACATGCGCATCATCGACCTGCACTGCTACCCCGGCACCCCGACCTGGATCGAGTCCCAGGGGCCCTACCCCGCCGAGCTGGCCCGCTACTGGAAGCGCGACTGGGTGGGCAAGACCGAAGAAGACGTGATCGCCGAGTTCACCGGCGCCGGTGTCGAGGCCTGCCTGGTGGCCCTGGACCTGGAGACCACCGTCGCCGCCCCACCCTGCACCAACGAGTACGTGCACGGCATGTGGAAACGCCACCCGGAACGGGTCATCCAGTGCTGGGGCGCGGTGGAACCGGCCAAGGGCGAGATCGCGATGATCCAGGCCCGCAAGGCGGTCCGCGAGCTGGGCTTCATCGGCTTTCACTTCCACCCCATCATGCAGCACTTCGCCGTGAGCGACCGGCGCCACTACCCGCTGTTCGAGGAGATCAACGCCATGGGCGCGGCGGTGATGATCGACGTGGGCACCACCGGCATGGGCGCCGGCATGCCGGGCGGCAACGGCGCGCTGGTGCGCCACGCCCACCCGAAACACATCGACCAGCTGGCTGCCGATTTCCCGAACCTCAAGATCATCATGGCCCATCCCGGCTGGCCCTGGGTCGACGAGACCACCGCCGTGGCACTGCACAAGGGCAATGTGTACTGGGAGATGTCGGGCTGGGCGCCCAAGCACTTCCCGGGCAACCTGAAGGTGGACATCCGCGGCCGGCTGCAGGACAAGATCATGTTCGGCAGCGACTACCCCAGCCTGCCCTACGAGCGCATCCTGCGCGAGTGGGACGAGCTGGGCTACAAGCCCGAGGTGATGGAAAAGATCATGCACGGGAACGCCGAGCGCGTGCTCGGCTTGTAACCCCCCGCGTCGGCTTCGCCGCCACCCCCCGGGGGGCGACGCTGGCGGCCCGGCAAAGCCGGTTCCGCGGCGTCCTCGACCTGACTCCCCTTCACGCCTACCTGGTCTCACTTCATGAACGCATATCTCTGTGACGGCGTGCGAACGCCGATCGGCCGCTACGGCGGCGCGCTCTCGGCCATCCGCACCGACGACCTCGGCGCCCTGCCCCTGCAGGCCCTGATGGCGCGCCACCCAGGGCTGGACTGGGACCAGCTCGATGAGGTGGTCTACGGCTGCGTCAACCAGGCCGGCGAGGACAACCGCAACGTGGCGCGCATGAGCGCGCTGCTCGCGGGCTTGCCGCTCACCGCGGCGGCGGTCACGGTCAACCGCCTGTGCGGATCGGGCCTGGAGGCCGTGGCGGGTGCCGCGCGCGGCCTCGCCTCGGGCCAGATGCAGCTGGCCATCGCCGGCGGCGTGGAAAGCATGAGCCGCGCGCCGCTGGTGATGCCCAAGCCCACGGCCGCGTTCTCGCGCCACGCCGAGGTGCACGACTCCACCATCGGCTGGCGCTTCGTGAACCCGCGCATGGAAGCCCTGCACGGCGTGGACAGCATGGGCGAGACGGCCGAGAACGTGGCCCGCGAACACCGCATCTCGCGCGCCGACCAGGACGCCTTCGCGCTGCGCAGCCAGCAGCGCGCGGCCGCAGCCATGAAATCGGGTGTGCTGGCGCAGGAAATCGTGCCGGTGTCCGTGCCCAGCCGCAAAGGCGCGGTCACGCGGGTGGGCATGGACGAGCACCCCCGCGCCGACACCACGGCCGAGAGCCTGGCCGCACTCAAGCCGGCCTTCCGCAAGGGCGGCACCGTCACCGCCGGCAACGCCTCGGGCGTGAACGACGGCGCGGCCGCGCTGCTGATGGCCAGCGAAGCGGCCGCGCAGCGCCACGGCCTGCGGCCCCTCGCGCGCATCGTGGGTGCGGCGAGCGCCGGCATCGCGCCGAGCGTGATGGGCTTCGGCCCGGTACCGGCGGTGCACAAGCTGCTGGCACAGACCGGCCTGCGCGTGCGCGACTTCGATGTGATCGAACTCAACGAGGCCTTCGCGGCCCAGGGCCTGGCGGTCACGCGCGCGCTCGGCCTGCCCGACGACGCCGCGCACGTGAACCCGAACGGCGGCGCCATCGCCTTCGGTCACCCCCTGGGCATGAGCGGCGCGCGCCTGGTGCTCACGGCGGCGCGGCAGCTGCAGCGCAGCGGCGGGCGCTACGGCCTGGTGACCATGTGCGTGGGCGTGGGCCAGGGCGTGGCCCTGGCGATCGAACGCGTGGGAGACACCGCATGAACGAACCCGCCATCCTCATCGAACGGCGCGGCCCCATCGCCCTGCTCACCCTCAACCGGCCGGACACCCGCAACGCCCTGAGCGGCGAAGCCATGTTCGCGGCGTTCGAGCAGACCTTCGCGGCCTTGAACGCCGACCTGGGCGTGCGCGTGGCCGTCCTCACCGGCGCGGGCAGCGCCTTCTGCTCGGGCGGCAACGTGGCCGAGATGCGCGACCGCACCGGCATGTTCGCCGGCTCGCCCGAGCAGATCGCCCAGGGCTACCGCGAGGGCATCCAGCGCATTCCGCGCGCCTTCGAGGCGCTGCAGGTGCCCATCATCGCGGCGGTCAACGGCCCGGCCATCGGCGCCGGCAACGACCTGGCCTGCATGTGCGACCTGCGCATCGCGTCCAGCACCGCGCGCTTCGCCGAGAGCTTCGTCAAGGTCGGCATCGTGCCGGGTGACGGTGGCTGCTGGCTGCTGCCGCGCGTGATCGGCCACGCGCGCGCGGCCGAGATGGCGCTCACCGGCGATGCCATCGACGCCGAAGAGGCCTTGCGCTTCGGCCTGGTCTCGCGCGTGGTCGCGCCCGAGGCCCTGCTCGACGAGGCCTTGCGCCTGGCCGGGCGCATCGCGGCCAACCCGCCGCAGGTGCTGCGCTGGACGCGCCAGCTGCTGCAGCAGGCCCGCACCGGCACGCTGGACGAGGCGCTCGTGGCCGCCGGCCGCCTGCAGGGCCTGGCCCACCACACGGCCGACCATGCCGAGGCCGTGGCCGCCTTCTTCGAGAAGCGGGCACCGGTGTTCAGCGGGGGCGCGGCATGAGCGAGGGCATCCTGCTGGAAGAGCGGCCCTTCGAAGGGGTGGCCCTGCTGCGCCTGAACCGGCCCGAGGTGTTCAACGCGCTGAACCTGGCCCTGCGCCACGCGCTGGCCGAGGCCTTCCGCCGCCTGGACGCGGACCCGTCAGTGCGTGTGCTGGTGCTGGCCGGCGGTGCCCGCGCCTTCTGCGCGGGCGCCGACCTCAACGAGTACGTGGACGCCACGCCTATGGACCTACTCGCACGCCGGCACGACCTGCTCTGGGGCCCCATCGCCGCCTGCCGCAAACCGGTGATCGCGGCGGTGCGCGGCCACGCCCTGGGCGGCGGCTGCGAGCTGGCGCTGCACGCCGACCTGATCCTGGCCGGGCGCAGCGCGCGCTTCGGCCAGCCCGAGGTGAAGGTGGGCATCATGCCCGGCGGCGGTGCCACGCAGCGGCTCACGCGGGCGCTGGGCAAGTTCGGGGCGATGAAGCTGCTGCTGCTCGGCGAACCGATCGACGCCGAGACCGCCTCGCGGTGCGGCCTGGTGGCCGAGGTGCTCGACGACGAAGCGGTTGACGCCACCGCCCTGGCCCTGGCGCAGCAGCTGGCCGAGCTGCCGGCGGTGGCGCTGCGCCTGATCAAGGAGTCGGTGCTGATGGCGATGGAAACGCCGCTGTCGGCCGGCCTGGAGTACGAGCGCAACGCCTTCCAGACCGCCTTCGCCAGCCCCGACAAGCACGAGGGCATGCGCGCCCGGCTCGACAAGCGGCCCGCGCGGTTTTCCCGCTAGGGACGCAAGCCCTCGTTCGCCTCGCGCCGGTTCACCTCGTGGAACAGGCCGCGCAGCCAGCGGTTGGCCGGGTCGTGCTGCATGCGGCGGTGCCAGAACTGCTGCACGTCGATCACCGGCACGGCGAACGGCAAGGCGATGCGGCGGATGGCGATGTGGCGCTCCATCACCGTCGCGATGTCCTCCGGCACCGTGGCCACGAGGTCGGTGCCCGGCAGCAGCGACAGCAGGCTCATGAAGTGCGAGAGCTCCAGCGTCACGTGGCGCTGCCAGCCTTTCTCGTCGAGGTAGCGGTCCAGCAGGTGCTCGCGCCCGTCGGGCCGCACCACCACGTGCCGCGCCGCCAGGTACTGGCGCTGCGTCATGCGCTCCACCGCCGGCCCGGCGTGCGCGCAGCTCACGCAGGCGTACGAGGTCTTGAACAACGCCTGCTGGAAGAAGCCGGCCTTGTGCAGGTCGGGAAAAAACCCCACGGCCAGGTCCGCCTCGCCCGACTCCAGCGCCTCGGCGGCGGCGAAGCGCGTGCGCGCCGTGGCCCGCAGGCGCACCTGCGGGGCCTCCTGCCGCAGCCGCCGCAGCACGCCGGGCAGGAAGGCCACCTCGCCGATGTCGGGCGTGAGGATGGTGAAGGTGCGCTCCGCCCGTGTGGGGTCGAAGCTGGCCTTCTGCAGGATCTCGGCGTTGATCGTCTCCACCACGCGCTGTACCGCCGGCGCCAGCTCCATCGCACGTGGCGTGGGCTTCATCTGCGTGCCGGCGCGCACGAACAGCGCGTCGTCGAACACGGTGCGCAGCCGCGCCAGCGCCGCGCTGGTGGCCGGTTGGCTCAGACCCAGGGCCTCGCCCGCGCGGCCCACGCTGCAATGTTTCGCCATGGCGTCGAACACCACGAGCAGGTTCAGGTCCACGTTCCGGATATCCATGGCATGGATTCTATGAATCCACGCAGCCGTCTGGTCATCCACGGCACAGATCCCTAGCATGCGCAGCGGACTCTTCCCACAACCACCGGCGCCGCACGCACGGCGCCCCCAGGAGACAAGACCATGAAACGCAGAGACTTCGCGGGAGCCGCGCTCCTCCTGCCGCTGGCCGGCGCCTTGCACGCGCAAACCCCGGCCTGGCCGCAGCGCCCGGTGAGATTCATCCTGTCGCAGCCGGCCGGCGCCGGCCCCGACATCCTGGCGCGCTACGTCGGCGAGCAGCTCGCCCGCGTGTGGAACCAAGGCGTGGTGGTGGAGAACCGCCCGGGCGGCCAGAACGTGATCGGCGCGCAGGCCGCCGCGCGCTCGGCCGCCGACGGCTACACCTTCTACTACGCCACCACCGCCGCGATGGTGACCAACGCCTTCACCTTCAAGGCCCTGCCCTACGACCCGGTAAAGGACTTCGCGCCGGTGCGCCTGGTGGGCCGCAGCCCCTTCGTGATCGCCACCACTGCCGCCGCGCCGTTCAAGGACCTGGCCCAGGCCCTGGCCGCCGCCAAGGCGCAGCCGGGCACCGTCACCATCGGCACCGAAGGGCCCAAGACCTTCTCGGGCATGCTGGCCGACAGCGTGGCCGTGAAGGGCGGCGTGAAGCTCAACCACGTGTCGTACACCAAGGGCCCGGAAGCCATCCAGGACCTGATCGGCGGCCGCATCCAGCTGGTGTGCCTTCCCGACGCCGCGCTCACCGCCTTCCTCAAGAGCGGCCAGCTGCGCGCGCTCGCCATCAGCACCGCGCAACGCCAGCCCGACATGCCCAACGTGCCGGCCCTGGCCGAGACCTTCCCCGGCTTCGAGTACACCGGCTGGAACGGTCTCTTCGCGCCCGCCGGCACGCCGGCCGACGTGGTGGCGCGCGTGAACCGCGACCTGGAAACCGTGCTGCGCCAGCCCGAGGTGGCCCAGCGCCTGCAGACCCTGGGCTCGCTGGCCGAGCCGAAGATGTCGGTGCCCGAGTTCGAGGCCTTCATGCGCGGCGAGCACGAGCGCTGGCGCGAGGTCATCAAGTCCCTCGGCATCACGGCGGAGTGAACGGCGTGGCGGCACTGGCTCCCTGCACCTGCGGCGGCATCGACGTGCATGCGCACGTGGTGCCCGAGAACTTCCCGGCCTACATCGGTCGCAGCATGCCGGCCGACTGGCCGTCCATGGCGCCGGCGCAGCCCTGCCACCGCCACGTGATGATCGCGGGCAAGAACTACCGCACCGTCGCCGACAAGTGCTGGGACGTGCCCAAGCGCCTGCAGGACCTGCCCGGCATGGGCCTGGCCCTGCAGGTGATGTCGCCCATGCCCGAGCTGCTGTCGTACTGGATGCCGGCGGCCGATGCGCAGCAGCTGCTGCGCTTCCTCAACGACCAGATCGCCGCCATGGTGGACGCGGGCGAAGGCCAGCTGGCCGGCCTGGGCGCCGTGCCGCTGCAGGACGTGGACCTCGCCATCCGCGAGCTGGAATACGCGGTGAAGACGCTCGGCTTCGCGGGCGTGGAGGTGGGCAGCAACATCAACGGCGTGCCGATCGGCGCGCCGGTGTTCGACCCTTTCTTCGAGGCCTGCGAGGCGCTGGGTGCGGCGGTGTTCGTGCACGCGATCCGGCCCGCCGGCATGGAACGCCTGGTGGGCCATGCCCAACTGCAGCAGGTGATCGCCTACCCTGGCGACGTGGGCCTGGCCGCCGCCTCGGTGATCACCGGCAACCTGCTGGTGCGCCGGCCGAAGCTGCGCATCGCCTTCAGCCACGGCGGCGGCACGCTGGCCTCGCTGCTGCCGCGCCTGCAGCAGGGCTGGGGCGTGTTCCCCGCCCTGCGCGACAGCGTGCTCGAAGCCCCGGCCGATCAGGCGCGCCGCCTGTTCTACGACACCCTGGTGTTCGACACGCCCACGCTGCGCCACCTGGTGGCCAGCTTCGGCGACACGCAACTGATGGTCGGCACCGACTACCCCTTCAACTTCCACGACGCCACGCCGGTGCAGCGCATCGAAGCCGCCGGCTTCGACGCCGACACCACCGCGCGCCTGGTGCACCAGAACGCCGAGCGTTTTCTCGGCCGGCAACACAAGAAAGTGACCGCCCCATGAGCTCCCCCTGGATCGAGGCCGTGCGCAGCGTGGCCCTCAACGTGCCCGACCTCGCGCAGGCCGAAACCTTCTACACCGAGGTCTGGCGCCTGAGCGTGGCGCACCGCAGCGAACAGACGATCTACCTGCGCGGCACCGGCAGCGACCACCACCTGCTCGCGCTGCACGCGGGCGGCCCGGTGCCGCAGATCCGCCAGGTCACGCTGCGCGCGCGCAGCCTCGACGCGCTGCGCGCCGTGGCCGACGCCGTGCCGCGCGCGGGCGGCACCCTGCTCTCGCCCATCGGCCCTCTCACAAACGACCCGGCCGGCGGCACCGGCCTCACGCTGCGCGACCCGCACGGCCGCGTGCTCCAGATCGTTCACGGCGATGCGCGACCCGAAGACACCGGGCCGCAGCGCGACCGGCCCGCGCGGCTCACGCACGTGGTGCTCAACAGCCACGCGGTGGACGAGACGCAGCGCTTCTTCACCGAAGCCCTGGGCTTCACGCTGGCCGACCGCACCGTGGCCATCGCCTTCATGAACTGCAACAGCGACCACCACACGCTCGCGGTGGGCGTGGCCGACAACGACGCGCTCAACCACATCGCCTTCCTGATGCCCGACGCCGACTCGGTGATGCGCGGCGGCGGCCGCATGAAGGACGCCGGCCACCCCATCGAGTGGGGTCCCGGCCGCCACGGCCCGGGCAACAACCTCTTCAACTACTTCATCGACCCCTTCGGCATCGTCATCGAGTACACGGCCGAGGTCGAGCAGGTGGACAGCAGCTACGTGCCGCGTGGCCCGGCGGACTGGAAGTGGCCACCCGGCCGCGTCGACCAGTGGGGCATCTCGCCCCCGCCCGGCGCCACCCTGAAGGAAGCGCAACGCCGCGTGCTGTTCGCGCCCCTGCCCTGAACCCGTTTTTTCTTCTGCAACCTGACCGCACCATGAAATTCACCACCTACCTGCGCGATGGCGCGCCTCGCCTGGCCGTCGTCGACGGCGCCGACCTGATCGACCTGAACGACGCCCAGCCCCAGGTGCCCGCCGACCTGCGCGCCGCGCTCAAGGCGGGCGTGGACCTGCACGCCGCTGCGAACGCGGCGCTGGCCGCCAAGGCCGCACGCCAGCCCCTGGCCGGCACGGCGCTCGCCCCGCTGGTGCCCGAACCCGGCAAGACCGTGTGCCTGGGCCTCAACTACTTCGACCACGCCAAGGAAGGCGGCCGCGAGAAGCCCGACTACCCCTGGTTCTTCTACCGGGGGAGTTCCTCGCTGATCGCGCACGGCGACGCCGGCGTGGTGCCCCGCGTCTCCGGCAAGTTCGACTACGAGGCCGAACTCGCCGTCGTCATCGGCCGCAAAGTGCCGCGCCACACCACGCAGGCGGACGCGCTGGCCCATGTGTTCGGCTACAGCTGCTTCAACGACATGAGCGTGCGCGACTACCAGAAGCGCACGCCGCAATGGACCATCGGCAAGAACTTCGATGGCACCGGCGGCTTCGGCCCGGTGCTGGTGACCGCCGACGAACTGCCGCCCGGCGCCGCCGGCCTGAAGATCCAGGGCCGCCTCAACGGCCAGGTGATGCAGGACGCCAACACCAGCGACATGATCTTCAGCGTGGCCGAGACCATCGCGCTGCTGGCCGAGGTGCTGACGCTGGAAGCCGGCGACGTGATCGTGATGGGCACGCCCGCCGGCGTCGGCCAGGCGCGCACGCCGCCGGTGTGGATGAAGGCCGGCGACACCTTCGAGGTGGAGATCGAGCGCATCGGCACGCTGGTCAACCCCATCGTGAACGAGCGGGCCTGACCATGCACCACGACCTGTTCGATGTCGCCATCGTGGGCTGCGGGCCTTCGGGCGTGGTGGCCGCGGGCCTGCTGGGCCAGGCCGGCCTGCGCGTGTACGTGTGCGACCGGCTCACGGAGGTCCACGAAATCCCGCGCGCCATCGCGCTGGACCACGAGATCATGCGGGTGTTCCAGCAACTGGGCGTGGCCGAGGCCGTGGCGCCGTTCTGCGAGCCTTTCACGCCTTCCGAGTATTTCGGCGTGGACGGTCAGCTGATCCGCCGCATGACCATGGTGGCGCCGCCCTTCCCGCAAGGCTACACACCTTCGATGGTGTTCACCCAGCCTGAGGTGGAGCGCGTGCTTCGCGAGCGCGTGGCGCAGATGCCGAACGTGGTGATGGACCTCGGGGTGGAGATGGACACGCTGTCGCAGGACACACAGGGCGTGAGCCTGTCGCTGCGCGACGGCCGCACCCTCCATGCCCGCTACGCCATCGCCTGCGACGGTGGCTCCAGCCCGGTGCGCACACAACTGAACATGCCGCTGGAAGACCTGGACTTCGACGAACCCTGGCTGGTGGTGGACGTGCTCATGAACGAGCGCGGCCTGGCCAAGCTGCCCAAGGTGAGCGTGCAGTACTGCGAGCCCGAGCGGCCCTGCACCCTGGTCATCGGCCCGAAGAACCACCGCCGCTGGGAAATCTCGCTCAACCCGGGCGAAGACCCGAAACACGCCGCCACACCCGAAGCAACCTGGCGCCTGCTCTCGCGCTGGATCACGCCCGAGGACGGCACGCTGTGGCGCCAGTCGAGCTACCGCTTCCACGCCCTGGTGGCGCAGCAGTGGCGCCGGGGCCACGTGTTCCTGGCGGGCGACGCGGCGCACATGCAACCGCCCTTCCTGGGCCAGGGCATGTGCCAGGGCATCCGCGATGTGAGCAACCTCGCCTGGAAACTCGCGGCCGTGCTGCGCGGCGAAGTCACCGGCGCGAGCGCCGAAGCCCTGCTCGACAGCTACGGCGACGAGCGCAAGGCCCACGTGCGCGAACTCACCAGCCGCATCAAGCACGTGGGCGCGGTGATCTGCCAGCGCGACCCGGTGAAAGCGCGCGAGCGCGACGCGGCGATGCTGGCCCAATGCGGCGGCAAGGTGAAAGACACGCCGCGCCAGGACATCCTGCCGCCGCTGACCACCGGCTGGCTCGCCGCGCAGGACCACCATGCCGCGCGCGGCAGCCTGTTTCCCCAGCCCTGGCTGCTGCGCGGCCCGCAGCGCCAGCGCATGGACGCCATCGCGGGCAACGGCTGGCGGCTGGTGCTGGCCCCCGGCCAGACCGCGCCCGGCATCGCGGGCGCCCTGCCGTGGCTGCGCACCGTCGCACTCGGCACGGCGGACGCACTGGAGACCGACGGTGTGGCCGAGGCCTGGCTGCAACGCCACCAGAGCGTGGCGGCGCTGGTGCGGCCGGACAACTATGTCTATGGCGTGGCCGGCACGGCCGACGAGGCGGCGGCGTTGGTGGCGGCACTCGCCACGCGGCTGGGCGTGGCGGCCGAGGCTTGCGCGGCCTGAAAGCACCAACCACCTTTTTTGTTGAACCAATGATGGGAACAAGCAACTCAAGGCCCCAGGCGGGCCTTGTGCCCTTGTCTCTGTGAAACCCTGGTTCAACCATGCCCAACCTGTTCACTTGTTTCTCCGCGTCCCGCAGCAAGCCACACATCTCCACGAACACCTCTTCCGACACGGCAGGTGTGGAAAAGCGCTGGGCCGCACTGCCCCCAAAGGACGTCCAGGCCCTGTCGGACCCCGAATTTGTCGATGTGCTGAAAAGCGCCGCCGATCACATCGACGGCAACCCTCGCACGGCCCGGCATGTGATGGACTGCCTGCAGGGAAAACGTGCACCGGACGATGCCGACACCTGGCTCCAGGACAAGAACCTCGATCACGATCAGAAGCGCATTTGCGCGGCCCTTTTCCGGGCGAACCGCTATGGCCACACCGAATCGGCAGACAAGTCGCGAAGCAAGATCGCCTATCTTCTGGAACGGCTGAGCGAGCAACGGCCGACGGAGACGCCATCCGTCATCGAGCATGTGCCGCCTGAGAAGACTGCCCCGGGCATCGACGAGATGATCGCCGACATGGTGGCGGAAAGCCAGGTTCAGGTGGAGAAGGTCCGCGACAAGGTTATGCGCGTTGCGAAACACAAGGGAAGTATTTTCGACGAAGACAAGCTGAGCTCCCACATTCGACCCTTCCTGGAGATCCGATGGCGGGCAGTGCTCGATGCCTGCCTGGCGGGCGACAGCGAAGACATCCTTCAGCGCTTGCAGGCATTGAAGCTGGTTCCCGTGACTTCAATGCCGGCAAATTACAGGGTGTACTGGCAACGGATCTGCTTCGATGCGCTGGTCGTCGCAATCAAGCATCACAAGGACGACCCCATGATCCAACCACTGCTTGATCGCGTGCAGGACAACATTTGCGAATTGGACAGCCAGCAGGACTACGCGCTACGGGAGTGGATGCGCACGAGGTTGGTTGAGCTGGGAAGGACAGATCGGGAAACCTTTCCGTTGCTGTCCCATGCGGCCTTTCAAAAGACCCATTCCATGCAGGCGCTCCAACAGCGACTGGACGGGTTTCTGGCCGCGCAGGACCAGACGGCGCCGAGGGACAGCAGCCAGACCCAATGGGATCAGATGCTCTGCGAGGCCAAGAAGGCGCCGGCGAAGGATGCGCACTACATGTGGTACGCCTATCCCCAACTCCGCTTCAACAAGGAAGAGATCGGTGTCGAACCGACCTGGATCGCCCAGCAATTTGGCATCGAGGATGTGTACGAAGCGATGGCCTACCTGGAACACCCCATCCTGGGCGACCGGCTGAGAACCTTATGCCGCCACCTGTTACGTCGGACCGACCTCACGGCCCAGGACTTCTTCCGTCACGACACCTGCAAGTTCCAGTCTTGCCTCACCCTGTTTGCCTTGGCGACCCAGGAGTTCAGAATACGGTTCAGCCACTCGATCGACACAGAGCACGCGGCGCTAGACAAAGCGCGCTGGGATGAGGATGAAGCCCTGTTTCTCGACTGCCTGGGTCGCTTCTTCGATGGCGAGGCTGACAAGAAAACCGAGACCCGCCTTGGCAGGACGCTGCAGAAAACAAGCGAAACGCGACCCTGAAAGAGCTGTGGGACGAGGTGGCGAATCGTCCACCCCCCCGTCACAAGCACAACCCCATCGGGGTGTAGCGAGGCGCCCGCTGCCGCTTCACACCTTCGAGAAATCCGGCTTCCTGCGCCCCATGAACGCACCGAACGCCTCGCGCAATTGGCGCGCCACTTCCGCCAGCTGCTCTGGTGCAGTCCGGCGTTTGGATGGAGCCGGGGCGGAGGAACACGCCCACGTTCGACCCCCGCCCCTTCTGGTTGCTCGAATCCGGCGTGTGTCACCGCTCGAGACGCAGAGCGCGTCGTACTTTGCGGTATCCGCGAGGATGCAGATCTATCGGGAGAGCAACAACATACTGCTTTCATACCGCATTCGTGGAGAACCGCTATCGGGTGTCGCCGGGCTCTGCACCGCTCGAACGTGCCGCGTTCATTCAGCGATGCCCATGGATTTCGCCCATCGACGGATGGTGGCACGGAGCCGACGCTGACGCGCGTCATCCATGGGCATGGTGGCGACGAGGGCCTGCACCTGCTCCAGCGCGACATAACGGTGTGCGAGCAGCGCCAGGCAGAAACCGCGAGCCTTCGCCGATCGCGCCTTCGATCTTTTCGGCGAGCTCGGGTTTTTGCAGAGGGTAGATGTCCGCCTCTGCCGACACCGTGAAAACCGCGTCCGGGTTCGGGATGGAGCCCAGGATCGACTGGCTGCCAATGATCATGAACTCGTACTGGTCCGTCACATCGGCACTGGCGCGAATGATGTGTTCGAGTTCTTCGCGAGTCATGGTTCTGCCTTGCTTTCCGTGCCGCCCAGCACGATGCCTTTCTTGAGCCCGCTCACCTGAGTCAGGATGCGCTGGCGTGCATTGTCAGGAAGCACCGTCACCAGGGGCGAGGCCTGCCGAAGCTCCTGCGCTCGACGGGTTCGCCCCAAGGCCTTGCGCCATCGGCCATGGTCCAGGATGTCCTGCCATTCGCTCCACAACCCACTGGAGCGCGACGGGCCGGATCGGCGCCAACGATCCAGCGTGTCCTGCGCCCGCTGCAGCAAGGCCGGATTGACACGGACGAGGCGCACCGCCTCTTCATGGAGCGCCAGGCTTTGCAGATCTTGAATCTGATGGCGCGATTCGTCGGACGAGACCAGCACCTGCACGACCGGCCTGGCGCGGCGGGATGTGGCGGCTGCACCGCCAGGCGGCGCCGGTTGCAAGGCATCGCCCGCCAACAGCGCCAGTTCACCGCTGATACCCAGGACCGACATGACACGCAGGTAGGTGCCGATGGACGGCCCAGGGTCGCCGGCTTCAACGGCGCTGAGCGTGGTGCGCGAAATGCCCACGCGACTGGCCATGTCCACCGCACTCAGGCCTTGCGCCTTGCGCAGGCGCTTGAGCCGGTCACCCAACTGCAAAAGCAATTGGCGTTCCAGCACAGCGGCATGGTTCAGCTCGTTCATATGTCCAATATTATGAACATATCACTAATAATTGTCCATTTTTTTGGACAAATGAAAAACGGCTTCCGAAGCGGCCGTTCTTCGCCTCACACCTTCGAGAAGTCCGGCTTCCTGCGCTCCATGAACGCACCGAACGCCTCGCGCGCCGCCGGCTCGCCCAGCATGCGGCCGAAGCTGGCCCCCTCTTCGGCCATCACGGCCAGCACCTGCTGCGTCTGGTGTTTCTTCATCAGGCGCTTGGTTTCGATCAGCGCGCTCAGGGGCTTGGCCGCGAGCTTGCGCGCCACGGCCTGGGCGTAGCCGGCGGCCTCCATCGGCGGCAGCACGCGGTTGACCAGGCCCACTTCCAGCGCGGCCTCGGCCATGAAGGGTTCGCCCAGCAGCAGCGCCTCGGCGGCGCGGTGGTAGCCCAGCATCTGCGGCACCAGCAGGCTGGACGCGGCCTCGGGGCACAGACCGAGGTTCACGAAGGGCATGGAGAAGGCCGCGTTGTCGCCCGCATAGACCAGGTCGCAGTGGAACAGCATCGTGGTGCCCACGCCCACGGCCGGGCCGCACACCGCCGCCACCAGCGGCTTGGGGAACTGCGCGATGCCGCGCAGGAAACGGAACACCGGCGAGTCGACCCCGGCGGGCGGGTTGTTGAGGAAGTCGGCAATGTCGTTGCCGGCGGAGAAGATGGTCTCGTTGCCCTGCAGCACGACACAGCGCACGGTGGCGTCGTCCTGCGCGGCCTGCAGCGCGTCGGCCAGCTGGCCGTACATGGCGGCGGTGATGGAGTTCTTCTTGTCCGGGCGGTTGAAGGTGAGGGTGCTGACGCCGGCTTCGGTGTGGACGAGGATGTCGCTCATGGGGTGTCTCAGGATGTGCGGGAAGGGACCCGCAAATTACCACGAACGGGCGTGCTTTTTTGAGGCGACCCGTCCAGGGGATGACCGGTGCGTGACAGGGTGTTTCCGGCCGCACCCGGGACACAGCCCCCGCCTACACTTGCCGCTTCCGGGCGCCACGGCGGCGCCGCTGCTCACAGGTGCCGTTCCTCCCATGCCCGCCCGACTCACCGCCCTCTTCGTCCACGGCCTCGCCGGCGCGCTCGCCCTGCTGCTGGCCGGCGCCCCCGCACTGGCGCAACCGACCAGCCCCGCCCCGCAGGCCGAACGCCCGCGCGTGGGCCTGGTGCTTTCGGGCGGCGGGGCGCGCGGCTTCGCGCATGTGGGCGTGCTGAAGGCGCTGGAGGCGGCGCGCGTGCCGGTGGACCTGATCGTGGGCACGTCGATGGGGGCGATCGTCGGCGGCCTGTACGCCAGCGGCATGACGGCGGACGAACTGGAGCGCGAGATCCTGGCGGTGAACTGGGGCGCCCTGTTCGACCGCCGCGAGCCGCGCCAGCTGCTCTCGCAGCGCCGCAAGGAAGAGGATTTCGAGCTCTCGCCGGTGCTGATGCTGGGTTTCCGCGACGGCGCCTTCGTGCTGCCCACGGGCGCGGTCTCCACCCGCTCGCTGGAGATGCTGCTGCGCCGCTACACGCTGTCCACGCGCCACCTGGCGAACTTCGACGGCCTGCCCACGCCGTTTCGCGCGGTGGCCACCGACATGGAGACCGGCAAGGCCGTGGTGCTGGACCACGGCGACCTGGCGGCCGCGCTGCGCGCGAGCATGTCGGTGCCGGGCGTGTTCTCGCCGCTGGCGGTGGACGGTCGCATCCTGGGCGACGGCGGGCTGGTGGACAACCTGCCGATCGCGGTGGCGCGCCGCATGGGCGCGGACGTGGTGATCGCGGTCAACATCGGCACGCCGCTGGCCGGGCGCGAGACGCTGGGCAGCGTGGTGGGCATCACCACGCAGATGGTGAACATCCTGACCGAGCAGAACGTGCAGGCCAGCATCGCCACGCTGACGCCGAACGACCTGCTGCTGACGCCGCCGCTGGGGCAGCTCACCTCGTCCGACTTCGGCAAGGCCCCCGAGCTGGTGAAGATCGGCAACGATTACGCGAAAACGGTGGCCGATGCGCTGGCGCGCTTCTCGGCGGATGCACCGCGCTACCAGCGCTGGGTGGCCGCGCGCGCGGAACAGGAGAAGGCCAACACGGGCCGCATCGGCACCGTGGCCTCGGTGACCTTCGAAGGCGTGAACGAGATCCGCGCCGAGCGCCTGGCCACCGTGCTGGACACCTCGGAAGGCCAGCGGCTGGACGTGCCCAAGCTCGAGAACGACCTGCAGCGGCTCGCGGCCATGGGCGACTTCGAGGCCGTGGACTACACGCTGACCCGGCGCGAGGACGGCGCCGAAGACCTCAAGGTGCACCTGCGCGAGAACGCCTGGGGCCCGAACTACCTGCGCGTGGGGCTGGACCTGCGCACCGACTTCCAGGGCCAGGGCGCGTTCAACCTGCGCATCAGCCACAACCGGCACTGGCTCAACGACACCGGCGCCGAGTGGCGCAACCGGGTGCAGGTGGGCGAGACGCTGGGCCTCTATTCCGAGATCTACCAGCCGCTGACCCTGCGCAGCGACCGCTTCGCCGCGGCCTACGTGGACGCGAACCTGCGCAAGGTCGAGCTGTTCGGCGCCGATGGCGAAGCTCTGGCGCTGGCGCAGCGGCAGAGCCTGCGCGTGGGCGCCGACATCGGCTGGCCCATGGGCCTGCTCGGCAATGTGGGCGACATGCGCGTGGGCGTGATGGCGGCGCAGCGCAAGGTGACGCCGGAGCTGGTGGCCGCCAGCATCGCGGCCAACACGGCCTCGCTGAAGTGGCGCGAGGTCGGCCTGCGCGGCGCGGTGATCGCCGACCAGCTGGACTACGCCAACTTCCCGTCGCACGGCTACCGGGCGCAAGGCGAGGTGGTGTTCGGGCGGCGCAGCTTCGACGGCGCGCACAGCAGCAGCTTCACCAGCTTCGAGGGCACGGCCACGGCGGTGACGAGCTGGGGACCGCACACCCTCAACTTCGGCGCGCGGCTCGCCAAGACCAACCAGATCCCCCTGGGCGCGATCGACGAGTACTCGCTCGGCGGTTTCCAGCAGCTCTCGGGCTACCGCGTGGGTCAGGTGGCGGGCAACTACCTGGTGTTCGGCCGCCTCACCTACTACCAGCGCCTGCCCTGGAGCGTGGGCGTGGCGCGCGCCCTGTTCGTGGGCGGCTCACTGGAGGCCGGCAACGCCTGGACGGCGCGCCGCGACATTTCGCTGGGCGACCTGCGCGCGGGCTCCAGCCTGTTCGTGGGTGCGGACACCGGCATCGGCCCGCTCTACCTGAGCATCGTGAGCGCGCCGCGCGGCTACACCGGTCTGTATCTCTTCCTCGGTCGGCCCTGAAGGCGCCTCATTCCTTGTAATAGACGATCTGGTTCGTGGTGGCCAGCAGCACGCCCGCCTCGTTCCAGAGCTGCGCGGTCTGGTCGAAGAAACCGTTGCGGAAGGCCTGGCCGCGCGCCTGCGCGAGCAGCCAGCCGCTGCCGGTGGCGGTGTGCTCGGCCGAGCCGGCGTGGAAGTACACCGTCATCGACACCGTCCCCGTGGGCACAGGCTTGGCGCGGCGCAGCCAGACACGCGGGTAGAACACGTCGGCCAGCGCGGACAGGCTAGTGAAGTCGAGCCCGCGCTGCGGTTCGTCGCGCACCCACATCTGGATCAGGCTGGTGTCGCCCTGGCCGTCCCAGCGCTCGGGAATGGTGCCGGTGATGAAGCGCATGGCGTAGCGCTGGGGCCAGGCCACCTGCGGCGCGATGGTGGTGCGCGCGACGCGGTCGGGCGCGGGCACGGCGGGCATGGGCTCGTCGTCCACGCCCCAGGTCTCGCGCCGCACGGCGGTGACGGCGGTGGCCGTGAGCACGGTGGCGGGCGCGCCGCTCGCATCGGGCTGGGTGATCTCCATCACCCAATGCTGGGTGGAGCGGTTGGTGCGCACCGGCCGCGCGGTGATGGCGAACTCGCCATCGGCCAGGGCGGCGGCGTAGTTCACCGTGAGCGAGATCGGCTCGCCCAGGCGCTCAGGGTGCTGCATCACCGACTGCATGGCCGCGGCGGCCGTGATGCCGCCGAACGGCCCCACCATGTTGGCGTAGGCGGGCGAGGTGGCGCCGCGGTATTGGTGGGCGCCGGTGGGGTGCAGCGCGACGGCCTGGTCGAGAGCGTGTGGGGTCATGCGAGGAGTGTGCAAGAGGCCGGAACAATTCAACGTCCGCCTCGCGACAGTCCATCCGGGGCGAAGCAACGCCGATCCAGGGATGCCGCGGAACCGGCTTTGCCGGGCCGCAGGCATCGCCCCCTTTCAGGGGGTGACGCGCCGCAGGCGCGGCGCGGGGGTGGGTCGTCAGACCCTTTCGAAAATGCCTGCGGCCCCTTGGCCCATGCCCACGCACATCGTGACCATGCCGTACTTCTTGTTGTGCCGCTTGAGCGCGTGCACCACGGTGGCCGATCGGATGGCGCCGGTGGCGCCCAGCGGGTGGCCCAGCGCGATGGCGCCACCCATGGGGTTGACCTTGCTCGGGTCCAGGCCCAGGGTGTTGATGACGGCGAGCGACTGCGCGGCGAAGGCCTCGTTGAGCTCGATCCAGTCGATCTGGTCCTGCGTGAGCCCGGCGTACTTCAGCGCGGCGGGAATGGCCTCGATCGGGCCGATGCCCATCAGGTGCGGCGGCACGCCGCGCGAGGTGTAGCTCACGAAGCGCGCCAGCGGCGTGAGGCCGAAGCGCTTGATGGCGGCTTCGCTGGCCAGGATGAGCGCGCCTGCGCCGTCGCTGGTCTGCGAGCTGTTGCCGGCGGTGACCGAGCCGCGCGCGGCGAACACGGTGCGCAGCTTGGCCAGGCCTTCGAGGGAGGTGTCGGGCCGCGCGCCTTCGTCCAGGCTCACGGTGCGCGTGCTCGTGCTGACCTCGGCGCTGGCCAGGTCCACGCTGCGCTCGGTCACTTCCACCGGCGTGATCTCGTCGCTGAACTCGCCGTTCTTCATGGCGAGCACGGCGCGCTGGTGCGACTGCAGGGCGAAAACGTCCTGCGCCTCGCGCGAGACCTTCCACTTCTGCGCCACCTTCTCGGCCGTGAGCCCCATGCCGTAGGCGATGCCGTAGCTCTCCACGTCGTCGGTGTTGCGAAAGATGGTGGGCGAGAGGCTGGGCGAGTTGCCCATCATGGGCACCATGCTCATGCTCTCGGTGCCGGCGGCGATCATCACGTCAGCCTCGCCCACGCGAATGCGGTCGGCCGCCATCTGCACGGCCGAGAGGCCCGAGGCACAGAAGCGGTTGACGGTGATGCCGCCCACGCTGTTGGGCAGGCCGGCCAGGATGGCACCGATGCGCGCCACGTTCAGGCCCTGCTGCGCCTCGGGAATGGCGCAGCCGCAGATCACGTCCTCGATGGCCTTCGGGTCCAGGCCGGGGGCCTGCGCCAGCGCCGAGCGCAGCGCGAGGGCGAGCATGTCGTCCGGGCGCAGGTGCTTGAAGGAGCCCTTGTGCGAACGGCCAATGGGGGTGCGGGTGGCGGCGACGATGTAGGCGTCTTGAATCTGTTTGCTCATGTCGTGTCCTTAGTTGCGCACAGGCTTGCCGGTGTTGAGCATGCCCAGGATGCGTTCCTGCGTCTTGGGGTGCACGATCAGCGAGCAGAAGGCCTGGCGCTCCAGCGTCATCAGGTAGTCCTCGTTCACCAGCGTGCCGGGCTCGACGTCGCCACCGGTCACCACGTTGGCGATCAGCGAGGCGATGTGGAAGTCGTGCTGGCTGATGAAGCCGCCGTCGCGCATGTTGACCAGGCTGCCCAGAATGGTGGCCTTGCCGTCGCGGCCGGCCACCGGGAACAGGCGCTTGTGCGGCGCGCGGTAGCCGCCGTTGAACAGGCCCTTGGCTTCGTTGATCGCCACGTACAGCAACTCGTCCTTGTGCGGCACGATCACGTCGGAGTGCAGCACGTAACCCAGCTGGCGCGACTCGATGGCGCTGGTGCCCACCTTGGCCATGGCCGCGGCGGTGAAGCCTTCGGTGAGGAAGGGCAGCAGGTCCTTGCCCGTGGAGGTCTCGGCGTTCTCGGCCGCGCGGCGGGCGATGTAGGTCAGACCGCCGGCGCCGGGCACCAGGCCCACGCCGACTTCCACCAGGCCGATGTAGCTTTCCATGTGCACCACGCGGCGCGCGCTGTACACCGCCATCTCGCAACCACCCCCCAGCGCCAGGCCGCGCACGGCCGAGACCACCGGCACGTTGGCGTAGCGCAGGCGCAGCATGGTCTGCTGCATGAAGCCTTCAGCGTCTTCGATGGCGCTCACGCCCACGGCCATGAAGGCCGGCAGCATGGCCTGCAGGTCGGCGCCGGCGCTGAAAGGCTCGTCACCCGACCAGATCACCAGGCCCTGGTACTCCTTCTCGGCCAGGTCCACGGCGGCCATCAGGCCTTCGCACACCTCGGGGCTGATGGCGTGCATCTTGGTCTTGATGCTGGCGATGAGCACCTGCTCGTCCAGCGTCCAGAGGCGGATCGAATCGTTCTCTTCCAGGGCGCTGCCGGCGGTCTCGAACTTCGGGCCAGCCTCGCCGAGCAGCAGCTCGGGGAAGTGCTGGCGCTGGTAGACCGGCAGTTGCCGGCGCGCTTCGAACACGCCCTTGCCCGGGTTCCACGAACCCTGCGCGGTGTGCACACCGCCGGCCTCGGCCACCGGGCCCTTGAACACCCAGTCGGGCAACGGCGCCTTGCTGAGCGCCTTGCCGGCGTCGATGTCCTCCTGGACCATCTTCGCCACCTCGAGCCAGCCGGCTTCCTGCCAGAGTTCAAACGGGCCCTGCTTCATGCCGAAGCCCCAGCGCATGGCCTGGTCCACGTCGCGCGCGGTCTCGGCAATGCTGGCCAAGTGCACGGCGGCGTAGTGGAAGCTGTTGCGCAGGATGGCCCAGAGGAAGCGGCCTTGCGGGCCTTCGCTGTTGCGCAGCAGCTTCAGGCGCTCGGCGGCCGGGCGCTTGAGCATGCGACCGTAGACCTCGTCGGCCTTTTCCCCGCCGGGCACGTACTCACCGCTCTCCAGATCGAAGCGCAGGATGTCGCGGCCCACCTTCTTGTAGAAACCGGCCTTGGCCTTCTGGCCCAGGTTGCCGGCCTCGATGAGCGCCTTGAGCACGGGCGGCGTACCGAAGCTGCCGTAGAACGGGTCGGTCTCCAGGCTCAGGTTGTCCTGCAGGGTCTTGATCACGTGGGCCATGGTGTCCAGGCCCACCACGTCGGCGGTGCGGAAGGTGCCGCTGCTGGCGCGGCCCAGGCGCTTGCCGGTGAGGTCGTCGACCACGTCGTAGGTCAGGCCGAAGTTCTCCACCTCCTTCATGGTGGCCAGCATGCCGGCGATGCCAATGCGGTTGGCCACGAAGTTGGGCGTGTCCTTGGCGCGCACCACGCCCTTGCCCAGGCCGCTGGTGACGAAGGTCTCCAGGTCGTTGAGGATCTGCGGCTCGGTGGTGGGCGTGGCGATCAGCTCCACCAGCGTCATGTAGCGCGGCGGGTTGAAGAAGTGGATGCCGCAGAAGCGCGGCTTGATCGCTGCGGGCAGGGCCTCGCTGAGCTTGGTGATCGACAGGCCCGAGGTGTTGGACGCGACGATGGTGTGCTCGGCGATGAAGGGCGCGATCCTGGTGTAGAGGTCGAGCTTCCAGTCCATGCGCTCGGCGATGGCCTCGATGATGAGGTCGCAGTCGCGCAGCTGCTCCATGTGCTCTTCGTAGTTGGCCTGGCCGATCAGGTTGGCATCGGCCGCCACGCCCAGCGGCGAAGGCTTGAGCTTCTTCAGGCCTTCCACCGCGCGGCTGACGATGCCGTTCTTCGGCCCTTCCTTGGCGGGCAGGTCGAACAGCACCACCGGCACCTTGACGTTGACCAGGTGCGCGGCAATCTGCGCGCCCATCACGCCAGCGCCGAGCACGGCGACTTTCTTCACTTGAAATCGGTTCATTGGTTTTCCATGAAAGGGGTCGGACGCGCGGGCTTCACTCGACGCGGATCCACACCTGGGTGCGGTAGAACGGGCCGATGTAGCCGCGCATTTCCAGCTTCTTGCCGTCTTCGACCGGCTTGAGGCGCGTGCGGTAGACCTTGCCGTTGTTCGGGTCGACGATGTCGCCACCGTCGTAGACGGTCTTGTCGTCGGCGCTCTGCTTCAGGTTGCGCAGGATGGTCATGCCCAGCACGGGCTTGTCCTTGCGTTCGTCGGTGCACTTGTCGCACACCGCGTCCTGCTTGCTGCTGGGGTCCAGCAGTTTCTCGATGGTGCCGCTGTAGACGCCGTTGTTTTCCTTGATGCGCACCAGGGACTTCTCTTTCTTCGAGTCGTCGTCGATCGTTTTCCACAGACCGACGGGCGACATCTGCGCGACCGCGTGACCGGCGAAAACGAGAAGCGAAGCAAGCAGCGTTGTCTTGATCATGGAAGTCTCCTGGTGGTGGTGGGAAAAGACGGGTTTACGCGAGCGCGGCGTCGGTGTCCATCAGCACCTTGCTGCCGGCGCGCGCGGTGCGCATCAGCGTCGCGGTCTCGGGGAACAGCTTGGCGAAGTAGAAGCGCGCGGTCTGCAGCTTGGCGGTGTAGAACGGGTCGGTGTTGCCGGCCGCGATCTCGCGCAGCGCGACCTGCGCCATGCGGGCCCAGAAGTAGCCGAACACCAGGTGACCGGCCACGCGCAGGTAGTCCACGGCGGCGGCGCCCACTTCGTCGGCGTTCTGCAGGCCCTTGAAACCGATCTCGGTGGTGAACTTGGTGATCTGCTCGCCCAGCACCGCCAGCGGGTTGATGAACTCGGCCATCTTCTCGTTGACGCCTTCTTCCATCACCAGCGCGCCCACGAGCTTGCCGAACTTCTTGAGCGTGGCGCCGTTGTTGCCCAGCACCTTGCGGCCCAGCAGATCCAGGCTCTGGATCGTGTTGGTGCCTTCGTAGATCATGTTGATGCGGGCATCGCGCACCAACTGCTCCATGCCCCATTCCTTGATGTAGCCGTGGCCGCCGAACACCTGCTGGCACTGCGTGGCGGCGTTGTAGCCGTTGTCGGTCAGGAAGGCCTTGGTGATGGGGGTCAGCAGCGAGAGCATCTCGTCGCTGTCCTTGCGCACCTTCTCATCGGGGTGGTTGTGCGCCTTCTCCAGCAGCACCGAGCAGAACATGGCCAGCGCGCGGCCGCCTTCGGCGTAGGCCTTGGCGGTGAGCAGCATGCGGCGCACGTCGGGGTGCACGATGATGGGGTCGGCCGGCTTGTCCTTGGCCTTGGGGCCGGTCAGCGAGCGCATCTGGATGCGGTCCTTGGCGTAGGCCAGCGCGTTCTGGTAGGCCACCTCGGTCAGGCCCAGCGACTGGTTGCCCACGCCCAGGCGGGCCGCGTTCATCATCACGAACATGGCCTGCATGCCCTTGTTGGGCTGGCCCACCAGGGTGCCGATGGCGCCGTCGATCACGATCTGCGCGGTGGCGTTGCCGTGGATGCCCATCTTGTGTTCCAGGCCGCCGCAGTAGATGCCGTTGCGCTCACCGAGCGAGCCGTCGGCCTTCACGTTGAACTTGGGCACGATGAACAGGCTCACGCCCTTGATGCCGGGGGGCGCGTCGGGCAGGCGGGCCAGCACCAGGTGGATGATGTTCTCGGCCATGTCGTGTTCACCGGCGCTGATGAAGATCTTGTTGCCGGTGAGCTTGTAGGTGCCGTCGGCCTGGGGTTCGGCCTTGGTGCGCATCAGGCCCAGGTCGGTGCCGCAATGCGGTTCGGTCAGGCACATGGTGCCGGTCCACTCGCCGCTGGTCATCTTCGGCAGGTAGGTCTTCTTCTGCTCGTCGGTGCCGTAGGTGTGCAGCGCGGCGTAGGCACCGTGCGTGAGACCGGGGTACATGGTCCAGGCCTGGTTGGCCGAGTTCATCATCTCGTAGAAGCACTGGTTCACCACCAGCGGCAGGCCCTGCCCGCCGAACGCGGGGTCGCACGACAGCGCGGCCCAGCCGCCTTCCACATAGGTCTTGTACGCGTCCTTGAAGCCCGTGGGCGTCTTGACCTCGTGCGTCTTCTGGTCGAGCGTGCAGCCCTCGGTGTCGCCGCTGATGTTGAGCGGAAAGATCACCTGGGTGGCGAACTTGCCGGCTTCTTCCAGCACGGCGTTGATGGTGTCCACGTCCATTTCGGCATGCTGGGGCATGGCCTTGAAGTCGTCGGTGACCTTGAGCACTTCGTGCATCACAAACTGCATGTCTCGCAGGGGCGGGTTGTAAACGGGCATGAGGAACTCCTGTGCTGGGTTTGTGAAAAGGCGAAAGGGATCAGCCCTGCGGCTTGCGCGCAGGAACCGGGGATTTGCGGGCGCGCGCGGGGGCATCGCCGGGGGCGTGGCTGTAGCGCTCCACGATGCCCTCGAACGCCTGCAGCGCGCGGCGCACCGAGTCGGGGCTGCGCAGGAAGCGGGCTTCGTAGTGCAGCGCGAGGATCTGAGCGTGGATCTCAAACGCCATCTGTGACGCGTCGGTGTCGGCCGCCAGGTGGCCTTCCTCGATCGCGATCTCGACCGCGCGGCGCATGGCCGAGAGCCAGGTGTTGACCGAGCTGGCCAGCGCATCGCGCACCGGGCCGGGCCGGTCGTCGAACTCGACCGCGCCGCTGATGTAGATGCAACCCGAATCGATCTCGACCGAGGTGCGCTTCATCCAGTTGTCGAACAGCTTGCGCAGGCGCGGCAGCCCGCGCGGCGCGGCCATGGCGGGGTAGAACACCTCGTCCTCGAAACGCGTGTGGTACTCGCGCACCACCGAGATCTGCAGTTCCTCGCGCGAGCCGAAATGGGCGAACACGCCGGACTTGCTCATCTGCATGACCTCGGCCAGCGCGCCGATGGACAGACCCTCCAGGCCGATCTGCGTGGCCAGGCCGAGCGCGGCATCGACGATGGCGGCCTTGGTCTGCTGGCCCTTCTGCAAGGGCTTGTGGGCCGGGGCGTCGGCGCGCGCGCGGCGGGCAGTGGGTGTGACGCTCATGGGGTCGGTCCTGGTTGGATGAGGGCTCGAAAAAAACGACCGTCCGAATAAATACGAACGGTCGTTCTATTTTTACCGCAAAACCGGGCTCCGATGCAAACCACCGGCGTTTTGTGTGACCTTTGTTTAGGGGCCGCGCCCTAAATGCCGTGTTTCAGTGGCGAACGATGGGCAGCAGCAGCGCGAGGCTGTGCTCCAGGCTTTCGCTCGGCGAGCGTTTGAAGCCGCTGCGCGCGAACCGTTGCAGGCGCCCGACACAGAAGGCGGTGATGACCGAGGCATCGGCCTGGGCATCGACCGTGGGCGTGGCGGCTCCCGCCACCAGCGAAGTCTCGCGCAGGTTCTGGCGCAGCGCGGCTTCGATCTTGTCGAAGAACAGGTTCATGCGCTGCTGCAGGCGCTCGTTCTCGAACACCAGCGCGTCGCCGACCATCACGCGCGTCATGCCGGGGTTCTTTTCGCCGAATTGAAGCAGCAGGGTGACGAGCTTGCGCGAGCGCACGTTGGCGTCGGCTTCGCGCTCGCCGAGCTGGTTGATGAGGCCAAACACCGACTGTTCGATGAACTCGATCAGGCCCTCGAACATCTGGGCCTTGCTGGCGAAATGGCGGTACAGCGCGGCTTCGCTCACCTCCAGCTTGGCCGCCAGGGCGGCGGTGGTGATGCGCTCGGCGCCTGGCTGCTGGAGCATGGTGGCCAGGGCTTCGAGGATCTGCACACGGCGCTCGCCGGGTTTGGGCCGCTTGCGCCCGCCGTTCCCATCGGCATGGGCCGCCGCGTCGATGGCCTCGGCGGCTTCGCGCGCGGCAGCGGCTTTGTCTTCCGGGGAGGGGGACTCAGGGGCGTTGGATGTCATGGGTGAGCGATCCGTGTGGTTTGGGCCATTCTCGCACAGCAACTTGACTTTTCCTCAACGCCGTTGGGCCCTCCAAAGACAGTGAGTGACCGCCTCAGTGGGAGCGGATCATGGTGCCGAAAGGCTCGTTGCCGAGCACCTCCAGCAGCAGCGCGTGGGGCACGCGGCCGTCAATGATGTGCACCGCGTTGACGCCGCTCTTGGCCGCGTCCAGCGCGCCGGCGATCTTGGGGATCATGCCGCCGGAGATGGTGCCGTCGACCACCAGGTCGTCGATCTGGCGCGGCGTGAGCTCGGTGAGCAGCTGCATGTCCTTGTCGAGCACGCCGCGGATGTTGGTGAGCATGAGCAGCTTCTCGGCCTGCAGCACGGTGGCCAGTTTGGCGGCCACCACGTCGGCGTTGATGTTGTAGCTCTCGTTCTGCTCGCCGAAGCCGATCGGGCTGACGACGGGGATGAACTGGTCGTCCTGCAGGGCCTTCACCACGGCCGGGTCGATGCTGACGATGTCGCCCACCTGGCCGACGTCGTGCTCCAGGTTCGGGTCCTTCTGGTCGGTCATGCGCAGCTTGCGCGCGCGGATCATGGCGCCGTCGCGGCCGGTCAGGCCCACGGCCTTGCCGCCAGCCTGGTTGATCAGGCCCACGATGTCCTGCTGCACCTCGCCGGCCAGCACCCATTCCACCACTTCCATGGTCTCGGGGTCGGTCACGCGCATGCCCTGGATGAACTGGCCCTGCTTGCCCAGGCGCTTGAGCAGCGTCTCGATCTGCGGGCCGCCGCCGTGCACCACCACCGGGTTGATGCCGACCAGCTTGAGCAGCACCACGTCTTCGGCGAAATCCTGCTGCAGGGCCGGGTCGGTCATGGCATTGCCGCCGTACTTGATGACCATGGTCTTGCCGTGGTACTTGCGGATGTACGGCAGCGCCTGCGCCAGGATCTCGGCCTTGTCGCGCGGTGCAATGGAGGTGATGTCGGTGGGCTCGGTCATGCGGATTCCTGGGGAAACGGGCAAAACCAAATTCTAGGGCCGACGCGTGACACGACCCGCGTGCCCGCCCTTATCCAGAAATGCCGCGGAACCGGCTTTGCCGGGCCGCAGGCGTTGCCCCCTGCAAGGGGGTCGCGCGCAGCGCGGCGGGGGTGCCTCAGAAATGAATCCCGCGCATCATCTGCTGCATCGCCACGGCCTCGGGCGAGAGCTGCGGCTTCGCACCCTTCTCGCCCTTGGCCGCCGACGAGTCCGGGAACATGCGGAAGCTGGTGTTCATCACGATCTGCGCCACGCGCGGCACCAGCGCGTGCATCACCTGGCCGGTCACGCCCAGGCGCGTGGCGATGCGCACCGGCTTGAAGATGCAGGCCTGCGCGATCATGTCGGCAGCCTCTTCAGGGGCCAGCGTGGGCACGTTCTGGTAGATCTTGGTCGGCGCGATCATGGGCGTGCGCACCAGCGGCATGTTGATGGTGGTGAAGGTGATGCCCTGGTCGGCGAATTCGCTGGAGGCGCAGCGCGTCCAGGCGTCCAGCGCGGACTTGCTGGCCACGTAGGCCGAAAAGCGCGGCGCGTTGGTGAGCACGCCGATGGAGCTGATGTTGACCACGTGGCCCTTGCGCTTGGCCACCATGCCCGGCAGGAAACCCATGGTCACGCGCAGGCAGCCGAAGTAATTGAGCTGCATGGTGCGCTCGAAGTCGTGGAAGCGGTCGTAGCTGCCTTCGATGGCGCGGCGGATCGAGCGGCCCGCGTTGTTGATCAGGAAGTCCACGCCGCCGTGGTTCTGGATCAGCAACTGCACGAAGCGGTCGGCGTCGGCCATGTCGGCGATGTCGGCCGGGTAGGCGACGAACTGGTAGCCCTTGTCTTTCGCTTCTTTGCAGGCCTCGTCCAGTTTGTCCTGGTCGCGCCCGCAGATGATGGTCACGGCACCGGCCTCGGCGAACTTGTGCGCCGCCGCCAGGCCGATGCCCGAGCTGCCGCCAGTGACCAGCACCACCTTGCCCGCCACCGTGCCCTTGAGGCTGCGGTCGATGTGCAGGTCGGGGTCGAGATGGCGCTCCCAGTAGTCCCACAGGCGCCAGGCGTAGTCCTTGAGGTTGGGGCACTCGATGCCGCTGCCCTTGAGCGCGGCCAGCGTCTCGCGGCAGTCGAAGCGCGTGGGGTAGTTGACGAAGGTCATCATGTCCTCGGGCAGCCCGAGGTCCTGCATGACGGCCTTGTAGACCCGGCGCACCGGCGCGAGCGCCATCAAGCCCTTCTTCACGCTCTTGGGAATGAAGCCCATCAGCGCGGCATTCACGAAGAGGTTCATCTTGGGCGCGTGCGCGGCCTTGCTCAGGATGTCGAGCACGTCGCCCACGCGGTAGCCCATGGGATCGACCAGGTGGAAGCAGGCGCCGCTGCCGCGCTTCTGGTGGGCGATGTGGTCGAGCGAATCGACCACGAAGTCGACCGGCACGATGTTGATGCGCCCGCCCTCCAGGCCCACGCTGGGCATCCAGGGTGGCAGGATCTGGCGCATGCGCTGGATCAGCTTGAAGAAGTAGTAGGGCCCGTCGATCTTGTCCATCTCGCCGGTGCGCGAGTCGCCCACCACGGCGGCTGGCCGGTACACGCTCCACGGCACCTTGCATTCCTTGCGCACGATCTTCTCGCTCTCGTGCTTGGTCATGAAGTAGGGGTGGTCGACGTTCTCGGCCTCCTCGAACATGTCCTCGCGGAACACGCCTTCGTACAGGCCGGCGGCCGCGATCGACGAGACATGGTGGAAATGGCCTGCACCGATGGCCTTGGCGAACTCGACCGTGTTGCGCGTGCCGTCGACGTTGACGGCGATCTGGCTTTCCTCATCGGCCTCCAGGTCGTACACGGCGGCGAGGTGGAAGAAGTGGTCGATCTGGCCCTTGAGCGCCTTCACGTCGTCGGCCGACACGCCCAGTTTCCTGGCCGTCAAGTCGCCGAACACCGGCACCGCCCGCGACGCGCCCACACCCCAGTACTCGCGCAGCCCCGCCACCTTGCCTTCGCTCTCCTGACGGATCAGGAAATGCACCACCGCGCCCTTGCGCTGCAGCAGCTTGGCCACCAGGCGTTTGCCAATGAAGCCGGTGGCACCGGTGACGAAGTAATGCATGAAGCTCTCCTCTGAAGGGGTTGGATCGAAAAAGGGGGACGCAGTGTGCCCGCCATTCTTGACCAGGAAGCCCACCCCCGCCTTCCGCAAAAACCCGTGTGGGGTTTAGTCTTGCGCCCCTACACACGCCCGGCGCGCGGGCCGTACATTGGCCCATCGTTGCGGCGGCCCGTTCGCCCTCCCCGTTTTTCCAACCCCTCCAGGAGCATCCCCATGGTCAAGAAAATCCAGAAAGCCGGCAGCGCCGCCAAGCCCACCGCCGCGGGCTTCAACTCCCCGCTGTCGGGCGCCATCAAGGACTCCGCGCAGCAGATCTGGCTGGCCGGCCTGGGTGCGTTCTCCAAGGCGCAGGAAGAAGGCGGCAAGGCCTTCGAGTCGCTCGTGAAGGAAGGCCTGTCCATCCAGCGCAAGACGCAGGCCGTGGCCGAGGAGCGCATTTCCGAAGCGACCAACCGCGTGAGCAGCATGGCCGCCGACATCTCGTCCAAGGCCACCGGCCAGTGGGACAAGCTGGAAAACATCTTCGAAGAGCGCGTGGCCAAGGCGCTGAACAAGCTGGGCGTGCCCTCGGCGCGCGATGTCGAAGCGCTGATCGAGCGCATCGACGCGCTGAACCGCCACGTGCAAAGCCTGGGCGGCAAAGCCCCCGCGAAGACCGCCGCGCGCAAGGCCGCCCCGGCGAAGAAGGCCGCGCCCGCCAAGAAGGCGGCCGCGCGCAAGACGGCGCCGCGCAAAGCGGCCTGACCCGATGCGGGCCGGCCACGGCACGGTGAACCAGGGGGCGCATGACGCCCCCTTTTCGCGTCCGCGCCGCATGCTGCAACGCAGCAGTTTCGCCGCGCTTCGCGGTCTACACTCAAACGCATGACGACGTCCCGCAAAGCCTCCCAACGACCGGCCCCGCAGAAGTCGCGCCGTCCCCGCATCGCCCTGGCCCTGGCCGGTGGCGGGCCGCTCGGGGCGATCTACGAAATCGGCGCGCTGTGCGCGCTGGACGACACCCTGCCGGGCCTGGACCTCAACGACTGCGAGCACTACGTCGGCGTGTCCGCCGGGGGGTTCATCGCCGCCGGCCTGGCCAATGGCATTCGCCCGCGCCAGCTGTGCGAGGCCTTCATCGAAGACCGGCCGGGGGACGACAACTTCGACCCGTCCTGGTTGCTCAAGCCCGCCTGGGGTGAGTTCGGTGACCGGCTGCAGCGCCTGCCGCGCCTGATCGGCAGTGCCTTGTGGGCCTGGGGCGTGCACCGCAAGCCCTTCACCCACGCGCTCGAACGCGTGGGCGCGGCGCTGCCCACCGGCGTGCTCGACAACGAGGGCATCCACCAGCAGATTCAGCGCCTGTTCAGCCAGCCGGGGCGCAGCAACGACTTCCGCGAGTTGCGCGCGCGCCTGACCCTGGTGGCCACGCAGCTCGACACCGGCGACGCCGCGCCCTTCGGCCGCCCGGGCTGGGACCATGTGCCGATCTCGCGTGCCATCCAGGCCAGCGCGGCCCTGCCCGGTCTGTTCCCGCCGGTGGAGGTCGGCGGCCAGCACTACGTGGACGGCGCGCTCAAGAAAACGCTGCACGCGACCGTGGCGCTGGACGAAGGCACCGACCTGCTGGTGTGCCTGAACCCGCTGGTGCCCTTCCACACCAACCCCAGCCTGCACGACGGCCGGCGCATTCCGTCGCTGGTCGAGGGCGGCTTGCCCGCGGTGATGAGCCAGACCTTCCGCTCGATGATCCATTCGCGGCTGGCGCTGGGCCTCAAGCACTACGAGCGCGCCTACCCCGGCACCGACATCGTGCTGATCGAACCCGACCAGCGCGACGCCACGCTGTTCTTCGCGAACACCTTCAGCTACCGCCAGCGCCGCGAGATCGCGGAGCACGCCTACCAGCAGACCCGCCGCATGCTGCTGGACCGGCAGGCCGAGCTGGGGCCGCAGCTGGCGCGCCATGGTGTCACGCTGGACCTGGCCGCGCTGCGCGACCCGCGGCGGCGCCTGCTGGGTGCCGCGCGCACCCCACCGGCGCGCACCACCCTGGCCGCGCGGCTGCACGCCACGCTGGATGACCTGCAGCGGCACCTCGAAGGTCCCGCCGCGCCCGCCCACAGCCGCTGAAAGCGCCGCGCCATGGCCAAGAAAGCCCCGCGACGCACCGCCGAGCGCATCCTGGAGGTGACGCTGGAGCTGTTCAACCGCTTTGGCGAGCCCAACGTCTCCACCACGCTGATCTCGGCCGAGCTCGGCATCAGTCCGGGCAACCTGTATTACCACTACCCGGCCAAGGACGAGCTGATCAACTCGCTGTTCGAGCGCTACGAACGCTCGCTCGGTGAGCTGCTCAGCGCCAGCGAAGGCGTGCGCAACGTGGAGGACGCCTGGTTCTTCCTGCACTCGCTGTTCGAAATCATCTGGGAGTACCGCTTTCTCTACCGCGACCTCAACGACCTGCTGTCGAAGAACCGCCTGCTGGAAACCCGTTTCCAGACCGTGCTGAAAAACAAGTCGCGCGCGATCCGCCACCTGCTCGACGGCATGAGCCGCCACGGCGCGGTGAGCATCGACGCGCGCGAGAGCGAACCCACCGCCACCAGCATGGTGGTGGTGCTCACCTACTGGCTGAGCTTCGAGTACGTGCGCGACCCGCGCAACGCCCTGGAGCCCGACAACGCGCAGCAGGCCCTGCTGCGCGGCGCACACCACGTGCTCAACCTGCTGGCGCCCTACCTGGAAGCCACGCAGCGGCAACACCTCATGACGCTCACCGGCGCCTACGGTCCCCAGTCCTGAACACCTCCCGGGAGAATCCACCATGGCCGATTGGAAACCCTTTCCCTCCGCGGGCCACACCCCATTGGACGCCGACCGCCTCAAGGCGCTCTGGAGCCGGCTGCACCGCGGCGATGCCGAACCCTGGCCCGAGGAGTCGGCCGTGGTGCAGGCCTGGGTGCTGTTTCACAACGGCGAGTTCCAGCGCGCGGCCGAGGCCGGCCTGGCTTTGGGCGATGCGGGCATGAACGTGGCCAACAAGGCGACCTGCATCTATGCCAACTACCTGGAGGCGCGCGAGCAGGTCCGCCAGGACCTGCTGCTCGAGGCTGCGGCTCGGGCCGAAGCCCTGCAGCGCCGGCAGGCCGACCACACCGGGGCCTGGTACTGGCAGGCCTACGCGCTGGGGCGCTACAGCCAGGGCATCAGCGTGGCCAAGGCGCTCACGCAGGGCCTGGGCGTGCGCATCCGCCATGCACTGGAGACCGCCATCGCGCGCTGCCCGCACCACGCAGATGCCCATCTTGCGCTCGCATCGTTCCACGCCGAGGTGATCGACAAGGTGGGCAGCATGGTGGGTGGCATGACCTATGGCGCCAACAAGGCAACCGGCTTGGCGCTGTACCAGAAGGCGATGGCGCTCAACCCGGACTCGGTCGTGACGCTGACCGAGTACGCCAACGGCATGGTCATGCTGGAAGGCATCGACGCGCTGCCCGAGGCGAACCGGCTGCTCGACCGCGCGGCATCGATCGAGCCGCAGGACGCGATGGAGCGCCTGTACGTCGCGTCGGCGCGGGTGGCTTTGGAGAACTGAAAACGCTCACGCTCCCGCATCGTCAGTCATTTCCTACGGTCTTTCCCGCTTCATGCCGAGCATGTAGGGTTTCTTGAAAGAATTCAGATCGTCGCTTCGACGCGTCCATGCATCAGCCGCCACACTCTGTTCAGATGGCCCGTCAATTTCTTGAATGGCGTTGAAGAGGACTGCGAGTTCTTCGGGTGTGTTGACGTCCTTGAGGCGCCTCAAGAATGTGCACAACGGCCCACTCGTTGACAGCTCGCTCCATCCTCCATCCTGGGATTCTCCCTCTCCAACATCATCAAGTGGCCGCACGTTGTGGCTGTCATCGGACTCCGTTGTGTCGCCTCTGATGTCTTCTGAAATCACAAAAATGTTGGGCACATAGACAACCTCCTCCCCACCAGATTGGGCGGATGGGTGCATCAGATGGTGATCTTGATCATCGGTAGGCCCAGCGACACGGCATGCCGCCACCTCACAATATTTGATCAACCCTTCCAGAGCTTCACATCGCTCTTCCGTGTTCAATTTCAACTTGGCGTTCAGATAGCCACTGAAATCCTCGGCGCTCGCCCGCCGCAGCTGCGTCTCAAATTCGCGGATATGCCGATAATTTTCATTGCGCCATGCTTCGGCCAAGTTGTAGAAGACGGCTGTAACACCCTCGTCGCTTTCTTCAGAAGGAAAACCCAACTCCATGCGGGAATTGGGAGAAATGCTGTGGTTCATCAATTCACTTGCATTGCAGGCAACAGTGCCTGACGCAGCAGTGGCTTCATAACGGGGTCGGTTCAGCGTCCAGCCGAAGACAAGCCATCCACGGCCTGGAACAGGGCCTGCCGCGCCTGCGCGACAATCTGCGCCTTCCACTCGTCGGTGTCCACGTAGAACGCGGCCAGCGTGCGCGCCTTGATCGCAGCGCGCAATTCAGCCGGAGCCTCCGGATGGAGGTGCTGCCAGTGGTCGCCGCGCAGCGCGTCGATCACCTCGGTGACTGGCACCGTGCCGTACTCCATGGCGATGCCGGTGTACTCCGCCTGCGGGCACTCTTCGTACGCCGAACACCACATCAGGCCCGTGAGCAGGGCCGAGGTGGACGAGCCGTCGTAGATGGAGGTCACCGGGGTCTTGCCGCCGCCGCCCCACCAGGCCCGGGCGCGCTGAAGCGCCGCCGCGTCGTCGGCGCACGCGAAGATGCGCTCGCCCAGGCCCGAGGGCCCCAGGCCGGTGTGCAGGTCGATCCATCCGAGGCGCCGGGCCTGGCGGCCGTGCCGGCGCAGCACCGCGCGCAGCGTCTGGTTGCTCCAGGTCGCGGCGGTGCCGCCAAAGAACAGGCCGTCGGCGAACGCATGCTGGCCCTGCGTCACCGCCGCCTGGAAACGCGGCAGGCCGTGCTGGGCGATCCAGGCCTGGATCGCGGCCTCGTTCTCCGGCGTCGGCGGCCACTGCGTGGGCAGCAGCAGACGGTGCAGCTCGGCGTAGGCCGGGTTCTGCGGCAGGGGCTGGCTGAAGTCCTGGAAGTTGCGATTGAGGTCGACGTTCTCGTTCGTCACGCGGCGCACCCACGAGAAGCCGTGCGGGTTGAGCGCGTGGATGTAGAGCACGGCCACGCCGGCCAAGCGCGCGTGTTCGCGCCAGTCGGCGTCGTGCGCGGCGAACACCTGCACGCCCGAACCGCAATAGCCCTCGACACCATGGCAGGCGCTGCTGACGATCAACAGCCGCTCGGCGTCGGGCGAGCCGTCCAGCGCCACGTCCATCGCCAGCGTCTCGCCGTCGCGGCCGGGCAGCGGGTGGTTGTGGCTGGTGATGGCCATGCCAGCGGCCGCCGCGCCTTCGAGAAACCGCACCCGGGCCCGGGCGTAGGAAGGGGAAAAAGCGTCTTGCGGCGAGATCAAGCGGCACCCCCGGTGCGCGGCTGGCCCAGCCATTTTTCGGCCAGCCGAACCCAGAAGGTCGCCCCCAGCGGGATCAGGTCGTCGTTGAAGTCGTAGCTGGGGTTGTGCAGCATGCAGGGCCCGCCGCCGTGGCCCATCTCGCGGTGCGCGCCGTCGCCGTTGGCGATGAAGGCGTAGCAGCCCGGCTTTTCCTGCAGCATGTAGGCGAAGTCTTCCGCGCCCATGGTGGGCTCCTGCTCCAGCACGTGGTCCGCGCCGACGATCTCGGCCATCACCTCGCGCGCGAACGCGGTCTCGGCGGGGTGGTTGATGGTGGGCGGGTAGTTGCGATGGAACTTGAATTCCACCGTGGCGCCGAAGGCCGCGCAGGTGTGCTCGGCGATCTCCTGCATGCGGCGCTCGATCAGGTCGAGCACCTCGTAGGTGAAGGTGCGCACGGTGCCCTGGATCTCGCAGCTGTCGGGCACCACGTTGGTGGCCTCGCCGGTGTGGATCATGGTGACCGAGATCACGCCGGCGTCCACCGGCTTCTTGTTGCGCGTGATGATGGTCTGGAAAGCCTGCACCATCTGGCAGGCCACGGGCACCGGGTCGATGCCGTTGTGAGGCAGCGCGGCGTGCGCGCCCTTGCCACGGATGACGATGTGGAACTCGTTGCTCGACGCCATCACCGGGCCCGCACTCGCGGCGAAGGTCCCCACGGGCAGGCCGGGCCAGTTGTGCATGCCGAACACGGCCTCGACCGGGAACTGCTCGAACAGCCCGTCCTTGATCATCTCGCGCGCGCCGCCGCCGCCCTCTTCGGCCGGCTGGAAGATCAGGTAGACCGTGCCGTCGAAGTTGCGGTGCTTCGCGAAATGCTGCGCCGCGGCCAGCAGCATGGCGACGTGGCCGTCGTGGCCGCAGGCGTGCATCTTGCCGGCGTGCTGGCTGGCGTGCGCGAAGGTGTTGTGCTCCTGCATGGGCAGGGCGTCCATGTCGGCGCGCAGGCCGATGGCGCGCCCGCTTTGGCCGCCGTCGCGGCCGTGCACGATGCCCACCACGCCGGTGGTGCCCAGGCCCCGGTGCACCGGAAAGCCCCAGTCGGTGAGTTTCTGCGCCACCACGTCAGCGGTGCGCACTTCCTGGAAACAGAGCTCGGGGTGGGCGTGGATGTCGCGTCGCACGGCGGCAATGCTGGCCGCCTGGGTCAGGATGGAATCAATCAGCTTCATGGGGAACCCTCTCGATACCCCTCGGGGCACCTGTTCAAAGGGGCCATGGTACCCAAGGCAGGCGACCACGATAGCCCCCGGCGCGACAACCGAGCGCGGCCAGGGGGATCCCCTGGCCAGCTCAGCGCCGGACGCGACCGTCTTCGGTGAGCAGGGTCATCTCGACGAAGCGCGAGCCGGTGTGCTTGTTGGGCCCGAAGTCGACGGGAAAACCGCCGAGGTCGAGGTTGCGCATGCCCTCGACGGCGTTGATGAAGCCTTCTCGGGTGAGGCTGCGCCCGGCACGCTGCGCGGCCTCGGTGAACACCTTGCCCGCGACGTAGCCCTCCATGCTGGAATGGTTCGGCACCAGGCCCGGCCGCGCCTTCACCGCGGCGAGGTATTCGCTGGCCAGGGGCGTGACCGGCGTGTAGGGAAAGGGCATGACCTGACTGACCAGCACGCCTTTGGCCATTGCGCCGAGTTCATCGAGCAGGGCCTGCGTGCCGACCATGGAGACGTTGTAGAAGTTGCCGGTGTAGCCCCGGCTGCGCGCCAGGCGGACGAAGACCGCACAGGCCTTGTAGACACCGATCTGCACGATGGCCTCGGGCCGCTGGGCCAGGATCTCGTCGACCGCTTTCGCCACATCCACCGAATGGCGTTCGACGGTGCCCAGCCCCACGGGCGACAGGTTCTGCGCCTGAAGCGCGCGCGCCACGCCCTCCAGACCGGCTTTGCCATAGGCATCGTTCTGATGGAACACGGCGATCTTCTTGATGCCGGTGCCGGTGATCTGGCGCACGATGGCGGCGGTCTCGTCCTGGTAGGAGGCGCGCACGTGGATGGCATAGCGGTTGAAGGGCACGCGCAAGGCTTCGGCCCCGCTGGCGGGCGCGAAGAACGGCAGCTTCGCTTCGGTGGCCAGGGGCAGGGCCGCCGCGCTGGTGAGTGTGCCGATGTAGCCGAACAGCGCGAACACGCCTTCGCCCAGGAATTGCCGGGTGTTGGCCGCGCAACGATCGGGATCGTCCCCATCGTCCAGGCGCCGCAACTCGATGCGCCGGCCCTGGACCCCGCCCTTCTGGTTCAGGGCCTCGAAAAACAACTGCGCGCCCAAGTGGAACTGCAGGCCCAGTTGTTCGGACGCCCCGCTGAACGGGGCCGATTGCCCGAGCACGATGCGGGTGTCGCTGATGCCCACCGACTGCGCCCGGGCGGCGAGCGCCACCCCGCCCAGGGTGGGCCAGAGGGCCAGGCGGCCCGCGTGTCCAAGCATGTCTCTGCGTCGCATGATACGTTCCCCCAACCGCGTGGATGTGTTCCGCAGCGTAGGCCAAATCTCCGGCAAAAGTAAGGCTTTCGGCCTGCATTTCGTCGCCGATGAACGGGGGCCGCGTGAGCGAGTGCACGCAAGCGCGACCGGCAAGGACATGGGGGCGCGAATATCATGAACGGCTGCCACACCATCGCCCCATGACACCCCTCACCCCCACCCCGGAACCGCAACAGGTGCGTGGCGCCTGCCCGCACGACTGCCCCGACACCTGCGCCCTGGTCACCACGGTGGAGAACGGCGTGGCCCTGCGCGTGCAGGGCAACCCGGCGCACCGCCACACCGACGGCGCCCTGTGCACCAAGGTCTCGCGCTACGCCGAGCGCAGCTACCACCCCGAGCGCCTGCTCACGCCGCTCAAGCGCCGCGGCCCCAAGGGCAGCGGCCGCTTCGAGCCCGTGGGCTGGGACGAAGCGCTCGATGACATCGCGCAACGGCTCAAAGCCATCGCCGCGCGCGACCCGCAGGCCATCCTGCCCTACAGCTACGCCGGCACCATGGGCCTGGTGCAAGGCGAGGCCATGGCTGGGCGCTTCTTCCACCGCCTGGGAGCGTCCCTGCTGGACCGCACGATCTGCGCCTCCGCCGGCGGCGAGGCCCTGGTGCAGACGCTGGGCGGCAAGGTCGGCATGAAGGTCGAGCATTTCGCGCGCTCCAAGCTGATCCTGATCTGGGGCAGCAACTCGATCGGCAGCAACCTGCACTTCTGGCGGCTGGCGCAACAGGCCAAGCGCGAGGGCGCTCGCCTGGTCTGCATCGACCCGCGCCGCACCGAAACGGCCGACAAGTGCCACGAACATATCGCCCTGCGCCCCGGCACCGACGCCGCGCTGGCCCTGGCGCTGATGCACCAGCTCATCACCCACGGCTGGCTGGACCACGACTACATCGAGCACCACACCCTGGGTTGGGAAGGCCTGCGCGAGCGCGCCCTGCAATGGCCGCCCGAACGCGCCGCCGAGGTCTGCGGCGTGCCGGTGCAGCAGATCGTGGACCTGGCGCGCGCCTACGGCACCACGAAACCGGCCGCGATCCGCCTGAACTACGGCATGCAGCGCGTGCGCGGCGGCGGCAACGCGGTGCGCGCCATTGCCTGCCTCCCCGCCCTGGTGGGCGCCTGGCGCGACCCGGCCGGGGGCCTTCTGCTCTCGGCCTCGGGCCACTTCCCCGTGCAGCGCGCGGCCTTGCAGCGGCCCGACCTGCTGGCCGGGCGCGCGGCGCGCACGATCAACATGAGCACCATCGGCGATGACCTGCTGCGCGAGACCTCGCCCGGCTTCGGCCCGAAGGTCGAGGCCGTGATCGTCTACAACAGCAACCCGGTGGCGGTGGCGCCGGAATCCGGCAAGGTGGTGCAGGGCTTCGAGCGCGAAGACCTGTTCACGGTGGTGCTGGAGCATTTCCAGACCGACACCGCCGACCTCGCCGACTACATCCTGCCGGCCACCACGCAGCTGGAGCACTGGGACATCCACACCAGCTACGGCCACACCGACGTGCTGCTCAACCGGCCCGCCATCGCTCCGGTCGGCCAGGCCCGCACCAACACCGACATCTTTCGCGCGCTGGCCGCGCGCCTGGGCTTCGACGAGCCGTGTTTCGCCGACGACGACCTCACGCTGTGCCGCACCGCCTTCGGCGACGCGGTGGACTTCCAGCAGCTGCTGGACCAAGGCTTTGCCACGCTGAACCTGCCCGAAGCCCCGTTTGCCGATGGGCAATTCCCCACCGCCTCGGGCCGCTGCGAGTTCCACAGCGCGCGGCTGGCCGCCAAGGGGGAGGACGGCCTGCCCGACCACCTGCCCAACTTCGAGGCCTTTGGCAGCTCGACCCAGTTCCCGCTCGCCATGATCTCGCCGCCCGCGCGCAACTTCCTCAACTCCAGCTTCGTCAACGTGACCAGCCTGCGCGACATCGAGGGCGAGCCTCTGCTGGAAATCCACGCCGACGACGCCGCCGCGCGCGGCATCGCCAGCGGCCAGATGGTGCGCGTGTTCAACCAGCGCGGCGAATACCGCTGCAAGGCCAGCGTGTCCAAGCGGGCCCGCCCCGGCGTGGTCAACGGCCTGGGCATCTGGTGGCGCAAGCTCGGCCCCTTCGGCACCAACGTCAACCAGGTCACGAGCCAGCGCCTCACCGACATGGGCGGCGGCCCGGTGTTCTACGACTGCCTGGTCGAAGTGGCGACCCTGCCCGAGGGCGCCTGATGCGGCGTGGCCTGGCGCTCATGGCCCTCGCCCTGCTGGGCGCGGGCTGCGCCAGCACCACCGGGGTGGGCTATTACTGGCAGTCGGTCACCGGCCACCTGCGGCTGATGCAGGCCGCGCGTCCGGTGGACGACTGGCTGGCCGACGCCCAGGCGCCGGAGCGCCTCAAGGAACGGCTGGCGCTGGCCCGGCGCATCCGCGCCTTCGCCGTCACCGAGCTCGCCCTGCCCGACAACGCCAGCTACCACCGCTACGCCGACCTGCAGCGCCGCGCCGCGGTCTACAACGTGGTCGCCGCGCCCGCGCTCTCGCTCACGCTGCAGACCTGGTGTTTCCCGGTCGCCGGCTGCGTGGGCTACCGGGGCTACTTCGACGAGGCCGACGCGCGCGCCTTCGCCCGCACCCTGCCCGCCGATCTGGAGGTCGTGGTCTACCCCGTGCCCGCCTACTCCACCCTGGGCTGGATGAACTGGGCCGGCGGCGACCCCTTGCTCAACACCTTCATCGGCTACCCGGAAGGCGAACTGGCCCGCATCGTCTTCCACGAACTCGCGCACCAGGTGGCCTATGCCCGGGGCGACACCGAGTTCAACGAGGCTTTCGCCACCAGCGTGGAGCGGCTGGGCGGTGCGCGCTGGCTGGCGACCCAGGCCGGTGAGCAGGCGCGCACCGACTACGCGGTGTTCGACCAGCGCCGGCGCGCCTTCCGCTCGCTCACCTTCTCCGTGCGCCAGCAATTGCAGGACATCTACCGGGACACCACGATCGACGACGCCGAGAAGGCGCAGCGCAAGGCCACCGCCATGACTGGCTTCCACCGCAGCTACCAGGACCTCAAGCGCGGCTGGGGCGGCTTCGCCGGCTACGACCCCTTCGTGGCCCAGGCCAACAACGCCAGCTTCGCGGCCCAGGCGGCCTACGACGGCCTGGTCCCGGCCTTCGAGGCCCTGTTCGAGCGCGAAGGGCGCGACTTCGCCCGGTTCTATGATGCGGTGCGCGCCCTGGCCGCGCTGCCCAAGGAAGAACGGCGCACGCGGCTGCGCGGCCTGCTGCCCCTAGTGGCCAGCCAGGGCAGTTCACCACCTTGAGACCGACCACCCACCACACGAGGCAAGCATGGCAGACATCCATATCGAACGCGAACACGCCCTCGGGTTGCCCGCCGCCCGCAAGCTGGCCTGGCGCTGGGCCGAGCAGGCGGAAAACGAGTTCGACATGAGCTGCACTTACGAAGAAGGCAATGGCTGCGATGAGGTGCAGTTCACGCGCTCGGGCGTCAGCGGCACGCTCAAGGTGTCGGGTGAGCGCTTCGAGCTCGACGCACGCCTGGGCTTCCTGCTCGGCGCGTTCAAGGAGCGCATCGAAAGCGAAATCGTCAAAAACCTCGATGCCCTGCTGGCGGCGAAGAAGCCGGCCGCCAAAGCGGCGGCCAAAAAGAAAAAAGCCGGCTGAGCCGGCTTTTGTTGTGCCGTTGCGAGACGGCTCAGCTCAGGGATTCGATGAGGTCGATGTACTGCTGCATCGCGTCCTCGCTGCCCGTGCCCTTGAGGCCGTTCCAGGCGTCCCACTTGGCGCGGCCCACCATATCGCCGAAGCCGGGCTTCTTCTCGGCGTTGTCGCCGGTGGTGGCCTGCTTGTACAGCGCGTAGATCTTGAGCAGCGTGGCGTTGTCGGGGCGCTCGCTCAGGTTCTTGGAATTCGCCACCGCGGCGTCGAAACGGGACTTGAGATCGGCCATGAATGCTCCTGGTTTGAAATGAAACGCCCGGCGCGGGTCGGCCGGGCTTAGGGCTGTCCCGCTATCTTACGGTTTGGTCTGTCTGCACAATAGAGCCACAACCCCAAGACCAGCGGCACCGGCCTTTCAGCGGCCTGGTTCACGCACCCGAGGAGCATCCATGGTTCAACGCGTCGCCGCCCGGCCCGGCCCTTCCGCAGCGCGCCCTGCCGCCACCGCGAAATCCCCGGCGGCCCTCGTGCGGGGCGCGAGCGCCTCGGTCCAGCAGGCGCTGGCGAGCACCCTGGGCATGGAAGGCGAGCGCATGAGCAAGGTGGACACCGCCTGGCTGCGCATGGACTCGCCGTCGAACCTGATGATGATCGTGGGCGTCTGGATCCTGCGCCCCGGCCTCACGCCGGACGCCTTGAAGGCGCGCGTGCGCGAACGCCTGCTGCCCTACCCGCGCTTCGTGCAGATCGCGCGCGAGGACGCCGCCGGCGCGCACTGGTCCAAGGACGCGGATTTCCAGATCGATCGGCACATCGTCACACACAAGCTCAAACGCCGGCCCGGCCAGACCGAGCAGGACGCGCTGCAGGACCGCGTGGGCGACCTCGCCATGCAGGCGCTGGACCCCGAGCACCCGCTCTGGCGCTTTGAACTGATCGAGCGCTACGACGGCGGTTCGGCCCTGATCGCGCGCATCCACCACTGCATCGCCGATGGCATCGCGCTCATCAGCGTGATGATGAGCCTGGTCGACGGCGGCGGCGCGCCCCCCGAGCGCCAGCGCCGCAAGCCCGCGAAGATCGGCCTGGACGGCGCCGAGGACTGGCTGGCCGACACACTGATCCGGCCCTTTGGCGACATCACGGCCAAGGCATTGGAAGCCGCTGGCGGTGGCGCGGCGAAATCGCTTTCCATGCTTGCCGCTCCGCAGCAGAGCCTGAGCGACACGCTGGGCCAGGCGGTGGACATCGCGCGCATGGGCGGCCAGCTCGCCAGCGACCTGGCCTCGCTGGCGCTGATGCCCGACGACTCGCCGACCCGGCTCAAGGGCCAGCCCGGCCGCACCAAGCGCGTGGCCTGGTGCGAGCCCATCCCGCTGGACGAAGTCAAGGCCATCGGCAAGGCCATGAACTGCTCGGTCAACGACGTGCTGCTGGGCTGCGTGGCCGGTGCCATCGGCGCCTACCTGCGCGGTCTGGGCGACGACACCAGCGGCAAGGAGATCCGCGCCATGGTGCCAATCAACCTGCGCCCGATGGAAGACGCCTGGAAACTGGGCAACCGCTTTGGCCTCGTGCCCCTGGTGCTGCCGATCGGCCTGGACAACCCGATCGAGCGCGTCTTCGCGGTGCGCGCGCGCATGAACAGCCTCAAGGGCAGCCTGCAGCCGCTGCTGACCTTCGGCCTGCTCTCGGTGGCAGGCCTGCTCATCAAGCCGGCGCAGGACGCCATGCTCAGCCTGTTCGGCCGCAAGACCACGGCGGTGATGACCAACGTGCCCGGCCCCGCCACCAAGCTCAAGGTGTGTGGCTCCACCCTGGAGCAGACCATGTTCTGGGTGCCGCAGACCGGTACCGTGGGCCTGGGCGTGTCGATCCTGAGCTACGGCGGCGGTGTGCAGTTCGGCGTGATCGCCGACAGCCGGCTGTGCCCCGACCCGCAGCAGATCATCGACCGCTTCGAGCCGGAGTTCGCCCGGCTGCTGACGCTGACGCTGATGCTCCCTTGGGGCGAAGCGAAGGGCTAAAACCGCTTCTCCGGAGTGCACCTTCTTTGTCCAGAGCACCCAAGGAACCGGCTTTGCCGGGCCTTAGGGTGCGCCCCCCTTTTAGGGGGGACGCGCGAAGCGCGGCGGGGGGTCAGACCAATGCAAGACGGCGGTTGGCGATTTCCAGCAGGCCGTCGAAGATCAGGCTTTCCACCAGCTCCACCTCGGTGGACATGCTCGGCGCCATCTTCCAGCCCGCGCCCCCGGTCATGATGCAGACCGGCTGCTCGCCGCAATGGCGCCGCAGGTTCTCCACCATGCGCTGCACCGCACCGGCAATGGCAAAGGTGCCGCCGCTGGTGAGCGCGTCGCTGGTGTTGGTAGGAAAGTCGCAGACCTCGCCGGTGGGCACGTGAAGGCCCGCCGTGCCCGACTCCAGCGCGCGCAGCATGATGCCGTGGCCGGGCAGGATGATGCCGCCCAGGAAACGCCCCTCGGTGTCGATGGCTTCGACCGTGACGGCCGTGCCCACCATCACCACCACGCAGGGCTTCGCAGGGCCCCGGGCGAGCAGCCGCTGGCGCGCACCGATCATGGCCACCCAGCGGTCCGACCCCAGCCGGGCCGGGTGGTCATAGCCGTTGACCAACCCCGCTTCGGCGCTGCTGGACACGACCCAGTGTGGCGTCACGTCCCACAACTCCAGTTGCTCGCCGACCCGCCGCTTGACCGCATCACCAGCCACCACGCAACCCAGCACCCATTGCGGGGCGGGCAGGTGGCGCCAGTCGCCGTCTTCCAGGGTTTCGATGTTTTCCAGAAACTGCGCACCGCTGGCCAACAGCGCAGCCCCCACGCGTGGCGCGTCGTAAAGGGCCCATTTGAGGCGGGTGTTCCCTACGTCCCGGGCCAGAAAAGTCATGCGCGGATTATGACCAAGCCGTCACGCCCGGATTGCCGCAGTGCAGCATGGGGCGCGGCGGGCGGGTTCAGATCAATCCGATCCAGCAGGCCCGTTGCACGGCAGCCAGCTTGTTGTCGGTCTGCAACTTGGACATCGCGTTGGCGAGGTGGTAATTGACCGTGCGCTCGGAGCAGTCCATGCGCAACGCGGTCTCGCGCGCGGTCAGACCTTCGAAGGCCAGGTTGAGGCTTTCGAGTTCGCGCGGGCTCAGGCCTACCCGCTGCTCGGCGATGGTGCGTCGCAACATGGGCCACACGTTGAAGGCCGACCAGGCCAGCACCGCCGCCTCGGAGCGGTCGGCGAAGGCCCGTGGGCTGAACATGAAACACTCGAAGGCACGGCCCGCCGGCAGGCTGAAGGCCACGCGCACCAGCGTCTGGTAGCCGTGCGCCAGCCACAGGCGGCGCCAACGGCTCGACTGTTCGAACGAGGATTTGGAAATGTCCTGCCATGCCACCAGCGGCGCATCGCTGTCGCGCCAGCCCGCGCCGAAGTCCCGGCTTTCGGCCAGCGCCTCGGCGGCCCCCACCAGGCGGGGGGGATGCACCGCCAGCACCTCGCGCTGATCCCGCCCACCCAGGGGGTTCGGACCGAGAACCAGCACGGCGTCCACCCCTTGATCGCGCAGGGCGCAGACCCAGTCGGCCAGAATACCGTCCAGCCCGACACTGTCAAAGTTGACAGGCAGGGTCATGGTTGATAACACCCTGTTGCATACACAATGCCTGATGAATCAGGATGGGAGTCACGCGCCACAGGTGTTTGGCGATCGAAGGAGTGCATATTGTCTTTTGACCGGTTGTGGATGCTCAGCGCCAAAGCCCGCATGTGGCGGTGGGTGCTGGACGAGGTTGTCCACGCGCCTGTGGAGCCTATTTTGCACCCATCGCGGTACCGGTTGCTGTGGATCGGGGCATTCACGTTCGTCGGCCACCTGGTCATCTATGGCATTTGGGGCCATCTGGTGCCTCAGCCCTATGAAAATGTGTGGGCCCGCCTGGTGATGGCCTTCCTGGCACTCATTTATGTGTTGCCCCGGATTTCGCGCGACCCGTCGTCCACGGAAAGTGGGCGCCTCTTCAGTCTGGCCACCTGGATCCAGCTGCCCTGGTTCTTCACCTGGATGTACTGGATGAACGGGGGCAATGCCGCCTGGCTGGGCAGCGTCGCCGCCATGATCCTCATTTATTACCACGCGACCGACTGGCGCCTGGCCACGCTCGGCCTGATCACCGGCGGCATCGCGGGCTGGGCCACGGCGGAGTTCTATGGCGGCAGCACCCTTCCGTTCGAGGAGCCCCTGGCGAACGTGGTGGTGATCACCTTCTCCTGGCTCATGGGCCTGATGCTGGGTTTCTCCAGCGCCAACCTGCGCCGCGCCCGCCTGCTCAACACGCTGAGCACCATGGGCGTGATGGCGCACGAGTTGCGCACGCCGCTGGCCACGGTGAACCTCATGGGCGACGTGCTGCGCAACCTGGTGCAACACGACATCCCGGACCCCAAGCGCAAGAAGCTGGAGGAACTGGCCACGCGGCTGCAGAACCTGGTGCGCAGCATGAACCGCCAGATCGACACCCAGATTTCCAACGCGCAGCTCATGCGCCTGCCGCGCGAGCAGTCCCTGATCATGGCGGCCGAGCTGGTGCAGGAGGTGGTGAACCAGTACCCCTACCGCTCCTCGCGGGAGCGCGACTGCGTTCAGGTGCACATCCAGAGCGACTTCTGCTTTTCGGCTTCCCGCCCGCTGTTCGCCCAGGTGCTCACCAACCTGATCAAGAACGCGCTGCACGCACTGGCCGCGGCCAGCACGGCGCCCAGCCCGGGCGACTTGCGGGTGGACGTGGGCTTGCACCACGGCAAAGGCCGCATCGCCGTGTCGGACGACGGCATCGGCATCACGCACGAGCAGCAGCAGCGCATTTTCGAGCCCTTCTTCTCGACCCAGAGCGGCGCCGGCAACGGCCTGGGCCTGACCTTCTGCAAGAACGTGGTCGAGGCTGCCCACGGCCGCCTCAGCGTGCACTCCCAACCTGGGCTGGGCGCGGTCTTCATGATCGACCTCCCCCTCAACACATCTGCGGCCCAGACCTTGGCCGTCTCAGGCTGACCACGATGGCACTGACGATCTCACTCTTTCACCGCCCTGGCAGCGTCCTCTTCCTGGATGACGACACCGACTACCTGGAAATGCTGGGGATGGTCATCCCCTCGCACTGGCAGGTCGAGCTCTACTCACGCCCCTCGGGCTTCGCCGCCCGCATGCAGAACGAGCCCGCGCGCTGGGAGGCCGACGCCATGGCCCAGCTGCAGATGATCGAGCGCTGGCGGCAGGGCCAGCCGCTGCTGCCGCAGGTGTTGCGGTACTGGGCCGTGAGCGCCTCGCGGTACGAACTGGCCCAGATCTGCGTGGTGGACTACGCCATGCCCGGCACCGATGGCCTGCGGGTGCTCAACACCCTGCTCGACTGGCCGGGCTCGCGCGTGCTGCTGACGGGCCAGGCGGACGAGCAGATCGCCATCCAGGCCTTCAACAACGGCCTGATCGACCAGTTCGTGCCCAAACAGACCACGGACATCACGCGCCACCTGCTCGGTGTGCTGCGCAAGCTGTCCCAGACGCCACACCCCCGGCTCAACACGCTGTGGCGTGCCGCCCTGCGGCCGGCGCAGCAGTCCATGCTGCAGATCCCGTCGGTGGCACAGGCGCTGCGCGCTTACACCGAGCAGCACTGGGTGGAGTACGTGGTGCTCGGCGAGCCCTTCGGCCTGGTCGGCCTGGACTCCATGGGCAACTGCCACTGGCTGCAGCTCGAACCCACGGCCAGCCTGCCCGATCTGGCCGAACTCGCGGGCTCGGCCGGGCTGGGCTTCGACGCCGTGCGTGCCGTGCAGGCCGGGCAACGGCTGGCCGCCGTGGAACTGCACCAGCAAATGGGCCTGCGGGGCCCGGTGCGGACCGCGCAGGCCTTCCCGGTCGGGGACGACGGCGTGCTGTCAGGCGCCCTGTTCAGCCTGGACCGCGCCGACCTGCCCCAGCCCATCTATGCCTACCGGCACTTTCTGGAAGCCCAGGGCGGGCGCGAGGTTCACGACACTTAGGCCGCCAGAGCTTCCTCCTGGGCGCCGGCCTGGACGCGGGCGCGCCGGGCACAAGGCCAATCCCAGGGTTTGACGATCGGCGCGATCTCGCGCGCCACCGCTTCCAGGTGATCGAGCTCGGCCTCGGTCAGCGCCGCGTTGAGCGTGAGTCGCACCAGGGCGCGCTTGCTGCTGGTGGCCGGGGCACAGAAGATGGCGCCGAACACGCCGCGCTTTTCCAGTTCGTCGCGCAGGCGCATGGTGTCCGGCTCGGTGCCGGCTTCCAGCGAGATGATCTGCTCGGTGCCCTGGTGGATCCAGTAACCCAGGCCGCCCAGGGTGTCGCGCACCCGGCGGGTGATGGCCTTGAGGCGGGCCCGCTCGTCGTCGGCCTTCTGCAGCACCTCGACCGTGGCCCGCAGGCCGGCGATTTCATGGGGCAGCAGGCAGGAGCTGAAGATGTTGGGAAAGCTGGAGCTCAGGATGTAGTACCGCATGCTGGCCGGTGCGGTGAAGAAGCCGGCGCGCCCAGCGACCGATTTGGCCAGGCTGGCGGAAATGAAGTGCACCCGGTCCGTCAGGCCGAGTTCGGCGCACAGGCCCGCGCCGCCCGGGCCGTGCGTGCCCAGGGAATGCGACTCGTCGACCAGGATCATGCTGCCGTGCTTTTCCACCACCTCGATCATGGCTTCCAGCGGGCACACGGAACCGGTGGTGCTGTAGACCGAGTCCACCACCACCACGCCCGGGCCGTTCTTGGCCATGATCTTGTCCAGGTGGGCCGCGTCGTTGTGGCGGAAGGCAAAAGCCGGCGCGCGCGCGGCATGGGCCCCTTCCCACAGGGAAGCGTGGGCCTGGGTGTCCAGGTACACCGGGGTGTTGGCGTCGGCGATGGACTGCAGCAGGCCGACGTTGGCCGAGTAGCCGGACTGGCAGACGAAGGCGTCTTCCTTGCCGACCCAGCCCGCCAGCGCCATTTCGAGCGCGCGCGTGGGGTGCTGCTGGAGGAGAAACACCCCCGACTGCACCACGAACTCGCTGGACTTGGTGATGGCCTCGACCTGGGCCGCGACGATGCTCGGGTGACCCGTCACACTCAGGTAGTCGTTGCCGTCCAGGCGCACCGCATTGGGACCGGGCGAAGAGCCGTGCAGCACGAACTTGCCGCCCCAGTTGCCTTCCCAGCGGGGTTTGAAATCACGTTCCATCCGCTGAACCAGGGTGGCGGCCAGCGGTGGGTTCTTGTAAACGGCGTCTTGAGCGCGTTCCAGCGTTTCCATGGGATTCCCCTTAGCGGATAGAAAACCCCATTAAAAAAAGAAATCCGTGAAAAATCACACGACCCCTGTCAGGTTTGACAGGGGTTATGAGGCTTTCTTCTCAAGTTTCGGCTCGTCCTGCCGACAGGCGGTTACGCGGTGTAACAAGCCTTGAACGGCTGGCTCAGTTCTGGCGCCAGGGCAATTCGCGGAAGCGCCATCCCCCTTTGCGCCCCCGGTGGGCGTCGGCATCGGGGTCGCCTTCGAAGCCTTCGAGGATGTTGTAGGCCTCCAGACCGAGCTCGGTCGCGCGCTTGGCTGCCGCGACGGAACGCACGCCGCTGCGGCACAGCAGCACCAGCTTCTTGCCGCCGGCCGCCTCCCGCACCTGCTGATCGAAGGCCGGGTTCAGCGCCATGCCGGGCCACTGTTTCCAGGCGACGGGCACCGCGCCCGGCACAAAGCCCACCCACTCCCGCTCCGCGTCGGTGCGCACGTCCACCATCACGGCCTCGCCGCTCTGGATCCAGCGCCAGGCCAGTTCGGGCGACACGTCACCGGCGTAGGTGCCCTGGTGTGCGCCCGAGGGCGGCAGGGGCTGCATCTGCAGCGCGCCGTCGGCGTCGTGCCGCAGGCCGGACGTGAGATTGGCCGGCACGGCCTCGTCGATGCGCCGGGGGCGCGGCAGGTTCAGCGAGTTCATCAGGGCCACGAACTCGGCCTCGGTCTTGCCCGCCACCCGCACGTTGGTGGTTTTCTCGCGGCCGATGCTGGAGCACGAACGGCCCTGGTAGTCGTGGCCAGGCCAGACGATGGTGTCGTCCGGCAGCGCGAACAGCACCTGGGTCAGGCTGCGGTACAGGGCCTCTGCGCTGCCCGACTGGAAATCGGTGCGACCGCAGCCGTTGATCAGCAGGGTGTCGCCGGTGAACACGTGGTTCCGCCAGAGAAAGCTCATGCTGCCGGCGGTGTGGCCCGGGGTGTGCAGCGCCTTGAGCACCTCGCCGCCGAACTTCAGGGTGTCGCCGTCCTGGAGCTGTACACCCGCGGTGCCGATGCCACACCCCAGGGGCGCGGCGGTCTTGGCACCGGCCAGCTCGGCCAGCCGGCCCGCGCTGGTGATGTGGTCCGCATGAGCGTGGGTCTCCACAGTCCAGACCAGTTTCAAGCCGTACTCCCGCAGGGTCGCGAGATCGCGATCGATCTGCTCATCCACCGGATCGATGAGCAGCGCGTCACGGCTGAGTTGGTCGAACAGCACGTAGGTGTAGGTGCTGGAGGCGGGGTCGAACAGCTGGATCGGTTTCATCGGAAAACGCAAATGGGATAGGGGGCCGACCATCATGCCCGAGGGTGGCCCTCATGGATTTTCAACAGGATGTGAAGATATTTTCACGCCCATTTTTGGTGCTGGACCAGCCAAAAACAAGGGCTTGCGGCCGCGTGTATTCACTGGTCGGTGAAAACCCTGCGCTCCGCAATGGCAGCTTGGGCGCATCATCGGCGGCTCATCAACCCGACTGGAGACAACAGATGACTGACAAGAAGACCGTCACTTCGCGCCGAGGCATGCTCAAAGGCGCCGCCGTCGCGGCCGGCGCCATGTCCGTGCCGATGATCGCTACCGCGCAGACCACCACACTGCGCTTTCAGAGCACCTGGCCGGCCAAGGACATCTTCCACGAATACGCTGGCGACTTTGCCAAGAAGGTCAATGACATGGCCGGCAACCGCCTGAAGATCGAAGTGCTGCCGGCAGGTTCGGTGGTGCCAGCCTTCCAGTTGCTGGACGCGGTCGCCAAGGGCACGCTGGACGGCGGCCACGGCGTGGTGGCCTACTGGTACGGCAAGAACTCCGCCCTGGCCCTGTGGGGCTCCGGCCCCGGCTACGGCATGGACGCCAACATGGTGCTGGCCTGGCACAAGTACGGCGGTGGCAAGGCCCTGATGGAAGAGATCTACAAGAGCCTGAACCTCGACGTGGTCTCCTACCTGTCCGGCCCCATGCCCACCCAGCCGCTGGGCTGGTTCAAGAAGCCGGTGTCCAAGGTCACGGACATGAAGGGCCTGAAATTCCGCACCGTGGGCCTGGCCGTGGACGTGTTCACCGACATGGGCACCGCCGTGAACCCGCTGCCCGGCGGCGAGATCGTGCCGGCGCTGGACCGTGGCCTGATCGACGCGGCCGAGTTCAACAACGCCTCCAGTGACCGCGTGCTGGGCTTCCCCGACGTGGCCAAGAACTGCATGCTGCAGAGCTTCCACCAGTCCGGCGAGCAGTTCGAGATCCTGTTCAACAAGAGCAAGCTCAACGCCCTGCCGGCCGAACTCAAGGCCATCATCGAGTACGCGGCCGAAGCCTCCAGTGCCGACATGAGCTGGAAGGCCATCGACCGCAACTCGCAGGACTATGAAGCGCTGAAAAAGGGCGGCGTGAAGTTTTACAAGACGCCCGATCCGATCCTGCGCGCACAACTGGCCTCGTGGGACAAGACCATCGCCAAGAAGGCGGCCGAGAACCCCTTGTTCCAGAAGGTGCTCGACTCGCAGAAGGCCTTCGCGCAGCGGGCCGGCCAGTGGCACAACGACTACACGGTCGACTTCAAGATGGCCTTCAACCACTACTTCGCCAAGAAGAGCTGATCCCGGCACAGGGGAACGAGGGGCATGGCGCCGGCGCGATGCCCCTCTTTTTTTGCCCGTTTCACCGCGCCGGCTGAGGAATGACGATGCAATCCATCTTGTGGACCATCGATCGGCTGTCCACGCTGATCGGCAAGGTCTTTGCCTGGTGCGCCCTCCTGCTGACGCTGCTGATCAGCTGGGAGGTGTTCTCGCGCTACGCCCTGAACAACCCCCACGCCTGGGTGCTGGACGCCCAGATCATGTTGTACGGCACCATGTTCATGACGGCCGGCGCCTACACCCTGTCCAAGAACGGGCACGTCCGGGGTGACGTGCTCTATGGCTTCTTCCAGCCGCGAACCCAGGCCACCGTGGACCTGGTGCTCTACATACTTTTTTTCCTGCCCGGCATCGTCGCGCTGACCTGGGCCGGCTGGATCTACGCGGGTGAATCGCTCGCGATCCGCGAACAGACCTTCTCGGCCGATCCCTTGCCGCTGTACCCCTTCAAGTATGTGATCCCGCTGGCGGGCGTCACGCTGCTGCTGCAGGGCCTGGTGGAGATCGTGCGCTGCGTCCAGTGCATCCAGACCGGCGCCTGGCCGGCGCGGGAAGACGACGTGCAGGAAGTCGACGTCGAAAAACTCAAGGAAATGGTCAACGTGAAAGACGAAGACATCGCCGCCCTCGACGCCGTGGTCGTCGCCCAGGAGAAAAAACAATGAAGCTGCGCAAGGAACTCTGGTTCGGTCTCAGCTTCATGGCCCTCATCGTGGTGCTCGCGGCCGGTGTGCTGCTGAGCGCCGACACAATCACGCAAGGCCACCTCGGCCTGCTGATGCTCTCGCTGGTGGTGGTGGCGATCATGCTGGGCTTTCCCACCGCGTTCACGCTCATGGGCATGGGCATGCTGTTCACCTGGCTGGCCTATGAGCGGGATGTCACGCGCACGCTGGACCTGATGGTGCAGTCGGCCTACAAGACCATGGCCAACGACGTGCTCATCGCCATCCCGCTGTTCGTCTTCATGGGCTACCTGGTCGAACGCGCCAACCTGATCGAGTCGCTCTTCAAGAGCATGCACCTGGCCATGGCCCGGCTGCCCGGCGCTCTGGCGGTGGCCACGCTGGTGACCTGCACCATCTTCGCCACGGCCACCGGCATCGTCGGCGCGGTGGTGACGCTGATGGGCCTGCTGGCCCTGCCGGCCATGCTGCGCGCCGGCTACAGCGTGCCGCTGGCGGCTGGCGCCATCACGGCGGGGGGCTGCCTGGGCATCCTGATCCCGCCGTCGGTGCTGCTGATCGTCTATGGCGCCACGGCCGGCGTGTCGGTGGTCCAGCTCTATGCCGGCGCATTCTTCCCCGGCCTGATGCTGGCGTCGCTGTACATCGTGTACGTGATCATCGTGGCCAAGCTCAAGCCGCAATGGGCGCCGCCGCTGAGCGCCGAAGAGCGCCGGGTCCACCTGCCCACCCTGACCCAGCGCCTGACGACCGACCCGACCGCCCACGCGGTGCTGGGCCTGCTCAAGGGCCGGCGCAACGCGGATGTGCCGATGTCGCACCTGCTCAGGCAGATCGGCCTGGCCGCGCTGCCCGCGCTGATCTTCGCCGCCGTCATGATCCCGAGCTACGAGGCAGTGACCACGGTGAGGGCGGAGGCCGTGTACGAAATCGAGGAAATCGGCGCCAGCCGCTCCAGCACATCCGAAGGCGGCGGCCTGGCTGAACCCCCAACCGAAGGAGGTCTGGCCGAGCCCCCGTCCGAATCGGGCGGCCTGGCCGAGCCCCCGGCGGACCCCGATGTGCCCGAGGCCGCGGGCGGTCTGCAGCCGCCACCCGGTGCCGAAGCCGACAAACCGGCGGACGCACCCGCCGCTGCAAGCGAAGCAGCCACGGAGGCCGGCGCGGTGGACGACGCCGCCACGACGCAACCCGCCCCTACCTGGTGGTGGGTGGTCTTCGCGGTCACGGGCGCGCTCGTCACCCTGTTCTACCTGTTCCTCAGCTTCGCCCGCCTTGAAATCTTCAAGATGCTGCTGGCCTCGTTCTTCCCGCTGGTGCTGCTGATCCTGAGCGTGCTGGGGTCGATCGTGCTGGGCCTGGCCACGCCCACCGAAGCCGCGGCCATGGGGGCGCTGGGCGGCATGCTGCTGGCGGCCGCGTACCGGCGGCTCAACATGGCCGTGCTTAAGGAGTCGGTCTACCTGACGGCCAAGACCTCGGCCATGGTGTGCTGGCTGTTCGTCGGCTCTGCGATCTTCTCCGCGGCATTCGCGCTGCTGGGCGGGCAGGCGCTGGTGGAGCAGTGGGTGCTCAGCATGGAGCTCACCAAGATCGAGTTCCTGATCATGACCCAGGTCATCATCTTCCTGCTGGGCTGGCCACTGGAGTGGACCGAGATCATCGTGATCTTCATGGTCATCTTCATCCCGCTGCTGGCTCACTTCGACGTGGACCCGCTTTTCTTCGGCCTGCTGGTGGCGCTGAACCTGCAGACCGCCTTCCTCAGCCCGCCGGTGGCCATGGCCGCCTTCTACCTGAAGGGTGTGGCCCCCCCGCACGTCACGCTGAACCAGATCTTCCTGGGCATGCTGCCCTTCATGGGCATCCAGATCCTGGCCATCGTGCTGCTGTACATGTTCCCGGGCATCGGCCTGTGGCTGCCACAGCTGCTTTACAAGTGATCTGACGGGTCCGATCCACCCCAGGGGGGCGCTTTGGCGCCCCTTCTTTTTTTGGGGAAACGGGTTATATTACGTTTACGTAAACGTCAATTGACCGGATGCGCGAAGAATCGTGTCCGAGCCCCCCTAGCTGGAGACCGCATGCCCCGCCCCAACGACGCTTCCCTGCCCTTTCCGCGAGCGGCCCTGCGTGCGGGCAAAGGCAGCGCGTGGCGCGACTGGCAGGTCGAGCCGGTGGCCGAGGGCGCGCCGGCCGCCAAGGTCTCGCTCAAGAAGCTCAAGCCGGACGCCAAGCCCTTTTCCAGCGGTGACAAGGCGGCCGACCAGGCCAGCGTGCAGGCCCTCGCCGAAGAACTCGATGGCCTGCAGGACCTGTTCTACGCCGACCGCCGCTACAAGCTGCTCGTGGTGCTGCAGGGCACCGACACCGCGGGCAAGGACGGCACCGTGCGCGGCGTGTTCGCGCGCACCAGCCCACTGGGCGTGCACACCGTGGGCTGGAAGGCCCCGACCGAGGCCGAGCGCGACCATGACTACCTCTGGCGCATCCACCAGCAGATGCCCGGTGCCGGCGAAACCATGGTCTTCAACCGAAGCCACTACGAAGACGTGCTGGTGCCCGTGGTCAACCGATGGATCACGCCCGCCCAGACCGCCCAGCGCTTCGCGCACATCAACGACTTCGAGCGCCTGCTCGCCGAGACCGGTACCGTGATCCTGAAGTTCATGCTGCACATCGGCAGCGACGAACAGCGCCAGCGCCTGCAGGAGCGCGTGGACGACCCGACTAAGCACTGGAAGTTCAGCGAAGGCGATCTCGACGTGCGCAAGCAGTGGGCCGACTACCAGCGCGCGTACGAGGCGCTGCTGGCCCGCACCAGCACCCCCTGGGCCCCCTGGAACGTGGTCCCCGCCAACTCCAAGACCCACCGCAACCTGATGATCGCGACCATCGTGCGCGACACCCTCAAGGCTCTCGATCTGCGTTACCCGCCACCCAAGCCCGCGCTGGCCGGCCTGCGCATCGAGTGAGACCCTCCGCCATCCGCCCCCTGAGAGAGACACCATGAGCAACCTCGCCGCCGAGCACCAGGCACTGGCCAACTACCGCCCCACCCACAAGGTGCGTTTCGTCACCGCCGCCAGCCTGTTCGACGGGCACGACGCCGCCATCAACATCATGCGGCGCATCCTGCAGGGCATGGGCGCCGAGGTGATCCACCTGGGCCACAACCGCTCGGTGGACGAGGTGGTCACCGCCGCGCTGCAGGAAGACGCGCAGGGCATCGCCATCAGCTCCTACCAGGGCGGCCACGTGGAGTACTTCAAGTACATGGTCGACCTGCTCAAGAGCCGGGGCGGTGAGCACATCCAGGTCTTCGGCGGCGGCGGCGGCGTGATCGTGCCGGCCGAGATCCGCGAGCTGCAGGACTACGGCGTGACGCGCATCTACAGTCCCGAGGACGGCCAGAAGATGGGCCTGGCCGGGATGATCGGCGAGATGGTGATGCGCTGCGACCGCGACCTCAGCCCCTACGCGCCCAAGGCCTTGGCGGCCATCGAAGGCGGCGGTGAGATGAACTGGCGCGCGCTGGCCCAGCTCATCACGGCGCTGGAGAACGGCAGCGCGGACGCGGCCATCGTCTCCGCCCTGCGCGAGCAGGCCCAGACCAAGAAGGTCCCGGTGCTGGGCATCACCGGCACCGGCGGCGCGGGCAAGTCCTCGCTCACCGACGAGCTCATCCGCCGCCTGCGCCTGGACCAGGACGACCGCCTGCGCGTGGCCGTGATCTCGATCGACCCTTCACGCCGCAAGAGCGGCGGCGCCCTGCTGGGCGACCGCATCCGCATGAACGCCATCAACCCCTGGAGCCAGGGCCCGCGCGTCTTCATGCGTTCGCTGGCCACGCGCGACTTCGGCAGCGAGATCAGCGCCGCCCTGCCCGACGTGATCGCGGCCTGCAAATGCGCCGGCTTCGACCTCATCGTGGTCGAGACCTCGGGCATCGGCCAGGGCGACGCGGCCATCGTGCCGCACGTCGACCTGCCCATGTACGTCATGACGCCCGAGTTCGGCGCGGCCAGCCAGCTCGAGAAGATCGACATGCTGGACTTCGCCGCCTTCGTCGCCATCAACAAATTCGACCGCAAGGGCGCGCTCGACGCCCTGCGCGACGTGGCCAAGCAGGTGCAGCGCAACCAGGAGGCCTGGAGCACGCCACCCGACCAGATGCCGGTGTTCGGCACCATGGCCGCACGCTTCAACGACGACGGCGTGACCGCGCTGTACCAGGCGCTGAAAGTCCGCCTGGGCGACCTCGGTCTGCCGCTGCAGGAAGGCCGGCTGCCCGCGGTGAAGGTGCGCCACAGCACCAACCAGACGCCCATCGTGCCGCCCGCGCGCACGCGTTACCTGGCCGAGATCAGCGACACCGTGCGCGGCTACAAGAAGAAGGCGATCGAGCAGTCGCGCCTGGCGCGCGAGATCCAGCAGCTCCACGCCAGCGCGGCCATGCTGCGCAAGGACAAGCCCGAGCGCGCGCGCGCCGCCGAAGCGGTGATCGACCTGGCCCAGCTGCGCGAGCTCGACCAGGACCCGGCCGCCCGCAAGCTGCTCGCCCAGTGGCCGGACATGCAGAAGGCCTACGCGGGCGACGAGTACGTGGTGAAGATCCGCGACAAGGAGATCCGCACCGCGCTGACGACGAAGAGCCTCTCGGGCACCGTCATTCGCAAGGTCGCGCTGCCGAAGTACGAAGACCACGGCGAGATTCTGAAGTGGCTGATGCTGGACAACGTGCCCGGCAGCTTCCCCTACACCGCCGGCACCTTCGCCTTCAAGCGCGAGGGCGAGGACCCCACGCGCATGTTCGCGGGCGAAGGCGACGCCTTCCGCACCAATCGCCGCTTCAAGCTGCTCTCCGAGGGCATGGCGGCCAAGCGCCTGTCCACCGCCTTCGACTCGGTCACGCTCTACGGGAACGACCCCGACCCGCGCCCCGACATCTACGGCAAGGTGGGCAACTCGGGCGTGAGCATCGCCACGCTCGAGGACATGAAGGTGCTCTACGGCGGCTTCGACCTCTGCCACCCGGCCACCTCGGTCTCCATGACCATCAACGGCCCGGCGCCCAGCATCCTCGCGATGTTCATGAACACCGCGATCGACCAGAACCTGGACAAGTTCAAGACCGAGAACGGCCGCGAGCCCACCGACACCGAGGCCGCCAAGATCCGCGAATGGGTGCTCGCCAATGTGCGCGGCACGGTGCAGGCCGACATCCTGAAGGAAGACCAGGGCCAGAACACCTGCATCTTCTCGACCGAGTTCTCGCTCAAGGTGATGGGCGACATCGCCGAGTACTTCGTGCACCACGACGTGCGCAACTTCTACTCGGTGTCCATCAGCGGGTACCACATCGCCGAGGCCGGCGCCAACCCGATCAGCCAGCTCGCCTTCACGCTCTCCAACGGCTTCACCTTTGTGGAGGCCTACCTGGCGCGCGGCATGCACATCGACGACTTCGCGCCCAACCTGAGCTTTTTCTTCAGCAACGGCATGGACCCGGAGTACACCGTGCTCGGCCGCGTGGCGCGCCGCATCTGGGCCACCTCGATGCGCGACCGCTACGGCGCGAACGAGCGCAGCCAGAAGCTGAAGTACCACGTGCAGACCAGCGGCCGCTCCCTGCACGCGCAGGAGATCCAGTTCAACGACATCCGCACCACGCTGCAGGCGCTGATCGCGATCTACGACAACTGCAACAGCCTGCACACCAACGCCTTCGACGAGGCCATCACCACGCCCACCGAAGACTCGGTGCGCCGCGCCATGGCGATCCAGCTCATCATCAACCGCGAATGGGGCCTGGCCAAGAACGAGAACCCCAACCAGGGCGCCTTCATCATCGACGAGCTCACCGAGCTGGTGGAAGAGGCCGTGCTGCAGGAGTTCGAGAAGATCGCCGAGCGCGGCGGCGTGCTGGGTGCGATGGAAACCGGCTACCAGCGCGGCAAGATCCAGGACGAGTCCATGCACTACGAGATGCTCAAGCACACGGGCGAGTACCCGATCGTGGGCGTGAACACCTTCCGCAACCCGCATGGCGACCCCACGCCCGAGACGTTGGAGCTCGCGCGCTCGACCGACGACGAGAAGCAGAACCAGCTCAAGCGCCTGGCCGACTTCCACGCCCGCCATGCCCATGAGTCGCCCGCCATGCTGCAGCGCCTGCGCCAGGCGGTGATCGAGAACGGCAACGTGTTCGAGGTGCTGATGGACGCGGTTCGCGTGTGCTCGCTCGGCCAGATCACCAGCGCGCTGTTCGAGGTGGGCGGGCAGTACCGCCGCAACATGTAAGGCGAGCGCTAAGCAGTGCCCGTCAGGGGCACCGAGGGTCCGGCTGCGCCGGCCCCAGGTTCACATCGGTTTCTCCAGCGGCAGGTTGAGCAGCAGGTTCTGCGGCTTGAGCTTGAGCAGACCGTCCGCCGCCATGGCCAGGCCCAGGTAGACCGGCTTGCCGCGCACGTCGGCACGCATGTCCATGGGGTCGGGGAAGCTCAGCCGGAACAGGCTGATCAGGTGGCGCTGGCGCTCGGGGTCCACCTCATTGCCCAAGTAGAGGTCGTTGAGCAGCGCGGTCGAGGCCACGTCCAGCCCCACATGCCAGCGCCAGGACGGGTCTTCCACCCGTGACTCGGGCTGGATCTTCACGGCCACACCGTGGAAATGGCGCACCCACTTCTCCAGCACCGAGGCCAGCGCCTTCAGGCCCGAGCGGGAGCGTGCCATGGTGAGCGTGAGGCCGTGCGGCAGTTCGTTCTGGATCTCGTGCGTGAGGTCGAGCACGAAGTTGAAGCGACCGGGCCCCACGCGGCTTTGCAGGTAACGCGGCGCGTTGTCGTCGCCCAGCACCTCGATCTGCGTGGCCGGCAGCGCCGCACCGCCCTGCACCAGCAGGCGCCCCAGTTCGCCCAGGCCACCGGTTTCATTGAGCAGGTCCAGCACCTCGCTGTCGCCGCTGAGCACGCGGCCGTCCTGCACGCTCACGCGCTGGCGACGAAACAGCATCTCGGCCGCGCGCCAGGCCCAGGCGTCGGGCTCGTCCTCCAGCAGGCGGCACACCAGGGCCTGCACCATCAGGTCCAGGAACAGCGGCGGGATCTGGATCGCGCCGGCCTGGAAGAAGCCGGCGTAGGCGGCTTCGAGCGAGCCGGCCGCGATCACCGCGTCCCGGAAGCCCAGGAACAGGCGGTGGTTGGCGCGCGCGTCGTCGTCCTCGAAGGCGTCCAGCTCGGCCGCCGCCACGGCGCGCGTGGGCGCGGCCATCAAGGCAGCGTGCAGCGCGCGCTCGGCGGCACAGGATTCCTCGACCAGCGCGAGTTCCGGGCGCTGGAGCCAGAGCCGCCAGTAGCCGTCGGTGGGGCTCAGCCAGCCGCGCGCATCGCGGATGAGCAGTTCGTGGCCGCAGGACGACCAGATGGGAAGGGAAGAGGCGTCGGACATGAAGAAAACCCGCTGCGCGCGGGCGCGTGGCGGGTTGGGAGTCGAGGGGTGAACGCATTGTCGTTCACCTGCGGCGGCGCCGGGGCGCCGCGGACTCAGGGCGCGGCCTGCAAGGCGCCGGCTTTGCGGCTGCCCGTGATCGCCCGTGAGGCGTAGGGCGCGGGCGCATCGCGCGTGTAGGTCGCATCCGGCACGCCCGCCAGGCCGATCAGGGCCTGCAGCGTGGCATTCGGCCAGAAGTTGGGGCTGCTGATGTTGCTGGCGCCCGGGATGTTGGTGGCCACCGAGTTCACGTTGTTCGACTGCGTCAAGTTGGAGAAGCTGCTGGCGAACAAGGACTGGTTGCCGGTCCCCACGAACAGGTTGGCCGTGAGCGCGACCGAGGCGCCGCCGGCCACGGACAGGTAGGCGCCGCCCGAACGGGTGATGGCGACGGTGTTGTGCACCATCTCCAGCGAGGTATTGGCGTTCGACAGGCCTTCCATGCCATAGGCGATCGCGTTGTTGTTCTGCGCGTTCGGGCCCTTCTGGAAGAAGTTGCCCTTCAGGACCACGCGGCCGCCGTTGGGGAAATCGGCCAGGTAGCTGGAATTGCCGCTGGGCCCGTCCATGAAGTAGCTGTTCTGGATGATGGACTCGCGCGCCCGGCTCTTGAGGTTGTGGCCGACCTTGGCCTCGTGGAAATAGCTGGAGTTCACCGTCAGCCGGTCGATCTGGTTGACGTAGATGTTGTGCGTGTAGCCATCACCCAGGCCGTTGCGCGCGAACTCCGAACTTTCAATGGTGATGGTGGCCGAGCCGGCGTTGGCCAGGATGCCGTTCTGGTTGTCGTAGAAGCCGCTGTTGAGGATGCGCAGGTCGCCCGTGTGCTCGGCGCGGATGCCGGCACCGTTCTGGTCGGGCACCGTGGTGTCGCGGAACTCGATGTTGTCGATGGTGATGTTCGCGCCCGACACCACCCACAGGCCCTTGCCCCGGGCGTTGTTGCCGTTGGCGAACAGGCGCGCGCGGCTGCCCACGCCGCAGATGGTGAGGTTGTTGACGGTCCAGGAGGCGACGTCGCCCTGGTAGTCGCCGCCCGCGATCTTGATCACATCGCCGGCCTGCGCCACCGCGGCCGCCGCGCTGGGCGTGGCATAGGTCTTGCCAGGGCCCACCTGAAGCACGCGGCCCGGTGCGGTGTCGCACGCCGCGCCGGCCGACAAGGGAGGTGCGGGCGATGGCGTGGCGCTGCCGCCCCCTGCGCCACCACCGCCCGACGGGCTGTCGCCACTGCCGCCGCCGCCCCCTCCGCCGCCACCGCCCCCACAGGCGCTCAAGGCAGCGGCCAGCAACAGCGCGAAGCCGGGAACAACAAGGGAAGAGGACAGGCGGCGAGCAGGGGCGCTCAGGTGCGGAGTGGGTTGGATGTTCAAGATAGGCAACGCAAGAAAAACAGACACGGGCCAGGCAGGCCAATCGTCCGCGTTCTGAAGAAGGGGTCCGGATCCATCAAAGACAAGGGTACGGGGTGGAGTATCGCCGCTCAGCGCTCTGCCCCGCGCCAGGACCGGGAAATGGTCGCCAGTGTGGCCGCTGGCGCCGGATCGCCTGCCACAGAACGTGTTTTTATGTAACCGAGATTCGCCGCCCTGTCTCGGCAGCCCCGCAGGCCAACGGCTTCGGACGTAACAGCTCATACGCTTTGATGCATGAAAAAGGCCCGCGCGAGGCGGGCCTTGGAAACGGTGCGCGGGACCGGGCTCAGGGCGCGGACTGCAGCGCGCCGACCTTGCGGCTGCCCGAGATCGCGCGCAGCGTGTAGGGCGCCGGCGCATCGCGGGTGTAGCTGGCATCGGGCACAACGGACAAGGCAATCAGGGATTGCAGCGTCGCGTTGGGCCAGAAGTTCGGGGTGGCGACGTTGGACGCGCCCGGAATGTTGCTGGCCACCGAGGTCACGTTGTTCGACTGCACCGCGCTGCCAGCGGCGTACCCGCCGGTGATCAGCGCCGGGCTGCCCGTGCCGGCGAACAGGTTGGCCGTGAGCTTGACCGAGCTGGTGCCGTTGGCAATGGCCAGGAAGGCACCGCCTGAGCGCGTGATCACCACCGTGTTGTGCACGGCCTCGAAGGTGTTGCTCGGGTTGGACAGGCCTTCGGCGCCGTAGGAGATGGCATTGGGGTTGTCCGCGTTCGGGCCCTTGTGGAACATGTTGCCCTTCAGCACCACCTTGCCGCCATTGGGGAAGTCGGCCAGGTAGCTCGACGTGCCGGTGGCGCCGTCCATGAAGTAGCTGTTCTCGATCACCGACTCCTTCGCCCGGCTCTTGAAGTTGTGGCCGATCTTGGCCTCGTGGAAGTGGCTGGAGGTCACCGCGATGCGGTTGATCTGGTTCACGTAGATGTTGTGCGTGTAGCCATCGCCCCGGCCGTTGCGGCCGAACTCGGAGCGGTCGATCGTGATCGTGGTCGCGCCGGCCGCGGCCAGGATGCCGTTCTCGTTGTCGAAGAAGCCGCTGTTGCGCACCGTCAGGTTGACGCCGGGTTCCACGCGAATGCCGGCGCCGTTCTGGTCGGGCACGGTGGCGTTGCGGAACTCGATGTTGTCGATCGTGATGTTGGGGCTGGAGACCACCCACAGGCCCTTGCCCTGCACGTTTTTCCCATCGGCGAACAGCCGGGCCTTGCCGCCCACGCCGCAGATGGTGAGGTTGCTGGCCTTCCAGGTCGCCGCGTCACCGCGGTAGTCGCCGGCGGTGATCTTGATCACGTCACCGGCCTGCGCCACGGCGGCGGCGGCGCTCGGCACGCTGTAGGTCTTGCCCGGGCCCACCTGCAGCACGCGGCCGGTGGCCGTGTCGCAGGCCGTGCCCGAGGGAGCGGGTGCCGGCGCGGGTGCGGGTGCGGGAGCAGGGGCTGGCGCCGGGGCGGGTGCAGGGGCTGGCGCGGGTGCCGGTGCGGGAGCAGGGGCCGGCGCAGGAGCGGGGGCTGGTGCAGGTGAAGGCGCCGGGGCTGGAGCCGGCGCGGGTGCAGGGGCTGGCGCGGGCGCCGGGGCGGCAGCGGCCATCACCTGACAGGTCTTGGCCGAGCCCTTGGCCGGGTCGGAGCCGAAGTAATAGCTGGTGCACAGGCCACCGGTGCGGACCGTCTTGTAGGCCCAGCGGGTGCCGGTGCCATAGCGCACGTTCTTCGTGCCGGAGACGCGGAAGATCTGGCCTTCGTTGGCGATCTTGGTCCAGCTCGTGGAAGCGGTCTGTGCCTGGGCCGGAGCGGCGGCCACCATCGAGAACATGACCGCGCAGGCGGCCAGCACACCGGCGTGCGAAGCCGGACGGGAGAGGGAATCGAGTTGGGACATGGGAAGAATCACCTGAGAGCTGATGAAAGAACGGCCGCCTCCTGAACACGGGTCTTCCGTGCCCTCCTGCCTGGCGGTCCGGCGGTTTATGGGGATGACTGCAGTGCGCCCGCCTTGCGGCTGCCTGAGATCGCCCGCGAGGCATAGGGCGTGGGCGCATCGCGCGTGTAATTCGAGTCCGGCACCACCGACAGGCCGATCAGGGCCTGCAGCGTCGCGTTGGGCCAGAAGTTCGGGCTGGCGATGCTGCTGGCGCCCGGGATGTTGCTGGCCACCGAGGTCACGTTGTTCGACTGCGCCGCATTGCCGGCGGCGTAGCCGCCCGTGATCAGCGACGGGCTGCCCGTGCCGGCAAACAGGTTGGCCGCGAGCGTGACCGACGAGGTGCCGCTGGCGATGGCCAGGAAGGCGCCGCCCGAGCGGGTGATGGCCACCGTGTTGTGCACGGCCTCGAAGGTGTTGGTCGGGTTCGACAGGCCCTCCGCACCGTAGGAAATGGCATTCGGGTTGCTCGCCTGCGGCCCCTTGTGGAACAGGTTGCCGCGCAGGTAGACGCGGCCGCCGTTCGGGAAGTCGGCCAGGTAGCTCGACGTGCCCGTGGGGCCGTCCATGAAGTAGCTGTTCTCGATCACCGTCTCCCGGGCCCGGCTCTTGAGGTTGTGGCCCACCTTGGCTTCATGGAAGTAGCTGCGGCTCACCGTCAGGCGGTTGATCTGGTTGACGTAGATGTTGTGCGTGTAGCCATCGCCCAGGCCGTTGCGCGCGAACTCGGAGCCTTCGATGGTGATGGTCGACGAACCAGCGTTGGCCAGGATCCCGTTCTGGTTGTCGTAGAAGCCGCTGTTGAGGATGCGCAGGTCGCCGCCATGTTCGGCGCGGATGCCGGCACCGTTCTGGTCGGGCACCGTGGTGTCGCGGAACTCGACGCTGTCGATGGTGATGTTCGAGCCGGTGACCACCCACAAGCCCTTGCCGCGGGCGTTGTTGCCGTTGGCGAACAGGCGGGCCTTGCCACCCACGCCGCAGATGGTCAGGTTGTTGACGGTCCAGGAAGCGACGTCGCCCCGGTAGTCGCCAGCGGTGATCTTGATCACGTCACCCGACTGCGCCACGGCCGCCGCGGCACTGGGCAGGGCGTAGGTCTTGCCCGGGCCGACCTGCAGCACGCGGCCGGTGGCGGCATCGCAAGCGGTGGTCGAGGGGGCTGGAGCAGGTGCCGGTGCAGGTGCAGGTGCAGGTGCCGGTGCCGGTGCCGGTGCCGGTGCCGGTGCAGGGCTTGGCGCTGGCGAAGGGCGCGGTGCTGGCGAAGGAGCCGGGCTCGGCGCTGGCGCCCCGGCCACCGGTTCGTTGACCGTGCCACCACCCGTGGCCGTCCCTCCGCCGCCCCCACCACCGCAGGCGGTGAGCGTGGCCGCGAACAGCACGGCCAGCAAGGGCAGCGACTTGCGGGTCGAAGGGCCCTCCAGCCAGGGCGTCGGGGTCGGAATCGGAGTCGGGTTCATATCGGCGGCACAAAAACACCTTGACGCTCACACGAGGGCGGCGGCAGGGGCGATCGGGAAAGGGTTCCAGGTCACACTGCGCTGCAGTGTCGGACAGGCCAGGAACGTGAGATAAATCACCACGATGGGCGGAGACCCGCTCAGCGCGAACGGAGTATCAGCTTCCCAACGGCTTGGAGTCCGGCACGAAAGGTGTGGGTTGGTAACAAAATTCCCCGCCCGAAAAGAAGTGCCCGGTGGAGGGCGTGTGTGCAATGTCCGCCCACCGACCGGTGGCTGGTAACACGCCATACGTTTTGAAACCAGCCCGAAGGCCGTCACACTCGGGATTCACCGACTCACAATACCGCCATGCAAAAAGACGTCAGCCTCATTGGGGTGCCAACCGATATCGGTGCCGGTGCACGCGGTGCCTCCATGGGCCCCGAGGCCTTGCGCGTCGCGGGCCTGGCCTCGGTGCTCGAAGGCCAGGGCCTGAGCGTCGCCGACCGCGGCAACCTCGGCGGTCCGGCCAATCCCTGGTTGCCGCCCACCGACGGCTACCGCCACCTGGGTGAAGTGGTGGCCTGGAACCAGACCCTTCATGAGGCCGTGCACGCCGAACTCGCGCTGGGCCGCCTGCCCATCGTGCTCGGCGGTGACCACTGCCTGGGCCTGGGCTCGATCAGCGCGGTGGCGCGCCACTGCCGCGAGGCGCGCAAGAAGCTGCGCGTGCTCTGGCTCGACGCCCACGCCGACTTCAACACCGCCGCGCTCACGCCCAGCGGCAACATCCACGGCATGCCGGTGGCGCTGCTCTGCGGCATGGGCCCGCCCGAACTCACCGGCATCGGCGGCACCACACCGGCCATCGACGCCGGCGTGGTGCGGCAGATCGGCATCCGCAGCGTGGACGCGGGCGAGAAGCGCCTGGTGCACCAGGCCGGCCTGGAGGTGTTTGACATGCGCTACATCGACGAGATGGGCATGCGCCACACCATGGAGCAGGCGCTGATGGGCGTGGACGAGCAGACCCACCTGCACGTGAGCTTCGACGTGGACTTCCTGGATCCGGAAATCGCGCCCGGCGTGGGCACCACCGTGCTCGGCGGCCCGACCTACCGCGAGGCGCAGCTGTGCATGGAAATGATCGCGGACACCGGCCGGCTGAGCTCGCTCGACGTGATGGAGCTCAACCCCGCCCTCGATGTGCGCAACCGCACCGCCGAGCTGGCGGTGGATCTGATCGAAAGCCTTTTTGGCAAGTCGACGCTGATGCGAAAAAACTAAAGTTGTAACTCGATTACAACCAAAGGGTGTCTCGCGGCCGGGGCCCTGCGTTCAGCCCTGGCCCACGAGTTCAAAGTGCTCCACCACCGGCGGTTGCACGAAGAATGGGCCGACGATGGCGCGCCACTGCGTGAAAGCGTCGGAGCCCCGGAAGCCCACCGTGTGGTCTTCAAGCGTTTCCCACTGGATGAGCAGCACGTAGCGCCCCGGGGTTTCGATGCAGCGCTGCACCTGATAGCCCTTCAGGCCCTTGGCCTGGGCGATGACCGTGCTCACGCCGCGAAGAATGGCTTCCTCAAACGCTGAGCTTTTCAGGGGGTCGATGCGGATGTCGGCGTGCTCAAGAATCATGGTGTTTGGCCCCCCTGCGCCGCCTCGCGTCACCCCCGGGGGGGCGATGCCTGCGGCCTGGCAGAGCCAGTTCCGCGGCATCCTGGAACGACGTGCTTGCGCGCCGGAGGCATGGTGGTGGATCGGAGGGGAGAGATTAACCGGTAACCGCGTGGAACCGGCTTTGCCGGGCCACTGCGGTTGCCCCCTCGGGGGGTGACGCGCCGTCAGGCGCGGCGCGGGGGGAGCGATCCGTTCTCATCATGTCGACCGCCTTCTCCGCCATCATGATCACCGGGGCATTGGTGTTGCCCCCCACCACGCTGGGCATCACCGACGCGTCCACCACGCGCAGGCCGGCCACACCGTGCACGCGCAGGCGCGCGTCCACCACGTCCAGGCCGCCCGGCGCGCCATCCGGGCCCATGCGGCAGGTGCCCACGGGGTGGTAGATGGTGTCGGCGTGATCGCGGATGAATTGTTCGATCTGCGCGTCGCTTTGCGCCTGGGCCGACGAAGCCGACTCGGTGCCACCGTGGCGCGTGAGCGCCGGTTGCCGCAGCAGCTCGCGCATGCGCTTGAAGCCCCGCACCAGGCGCGCGGTGTCGTCGCTGTCCTGCAGGAAGGCAGGGTCGATCAGCGGCGCGGCCTGCGGGTCGGCACTGGCCAGGCGCAGGCTGCCCCGGCTGCGGGGGCGCAGCAGGCACACGTGGCACGAGTAACCGTGGCCGAACACCGTCTTGCGGCCGTGGTTCACCAGCTTGCCGACCACGAAGTGCAGTTGCAGGTCGGGAATGGGCTCGTCGGGCGAACTCTTGATGAAGCCCCCCGCTTCCGCGAAGTTGGTGGTCAGCATCCCGCTGCGCTGGCGACGCCATTCGAAGATGCCGCGCACCACCCGCGCCACGCCCGTGATCGAAAGGCCGAACAGGTCCTTGACCTTCGGCGCGTTGACCACCATCACCACGTCCACGTGGTCGTGCAGGTTCTGGCCCACGCCGGGCAGGTCGTGCACCGGGGTGATGCCGTGCTCGCGCAAATGCGCGGCCGGGCCGATGCCCGAGAGCATGAGCAACTGCGGCGAGCCGAAGGCGCCCGCGCTCAGCACCACCTCGCCGTCGTCCTTGAGCCGCAGGATCTGCAGCGGACCGCGCCCGCCGTTGCCCCGGTACTCCACGCCCGCCGCGCGCACCGTGCCGCCGTCTTCGATGTCGGTCACCACACGGGTGGTGAGCGCGTTCGTGATCACCTGCAGGTTGGGCCGCGCCAGGTGCGGCGTGAGGTAGGCCTTGGCCGCGCTGTGGCGCTCGCCGTTCTTGTGCGTGACCTGGTAGGCGCCGATGCCTTCCTGCTCGGGGCCGTTGAAGTCGGAGTTGAGCGGATGGCCCGCCTGCGCGCCGGCTTCGACGAAGGCGGGCAGGAAGGCATTGGGGCTGCGCAGATCCATCACATTGAGCGGCCCGCCCTGGCCATGCCACGCGTCGGCGCCGCGCTCGTTGTGCTCGGCGCGCTTGAAGTACGGCAGGACCTCCTGGAACGACCAGCCCGGGTTGCCCAGCGCGGCCCAGCCGTCGTAGTCGCTGGCGTGGCCGCGCGCGTAGATCATGGCGTTGACCGAGCTCGAACCGCCCAGCACCTTGCCGCGCGGCTGGTAACCACGCCGGCCGTTCAGGCCAGGCTGGGGCACGGTCTGCAGGCCCCAGTTGGCCTGGCCGTTCTTCGCCAGCAGCGCCAGGCCCGCCGGGCAGTGGATGAGCACGCTGCGGTCGGGCGGGCCGGCCTCCAGCAGGGCCACCCGGGTGCCGGGGTCTTCGCTGAGGCGGGAGGCCAGCACGCAGCCGGCCGATCCGCCGCCAACGATGATGTAGTCGAACATGGTGTCTCCGTGGTGGTCAGCGCCGTGCAAGGCGTGCGCGACAATCAAAGGCCAAGGTAGCACAGGGCCTCGCGCCCGGTTAGGCAGCACCGCCTAGGAAAGACACGCCGGCGACGCCGGGTTTTCACGGATTTTTGAACAGGAGCAGCGTCTTCATGAACAGCATCAACACGGTCGGCATCATCGGCTCGGGCACCATGGGCAACGGCATCGCACAAGCCTGCGCCACGCGCGGCATCCGCGTCGTCATGGTCGACATCGCGCAGGCCGCGGTCGACAAGGGCCTGGCCACGGTGGCTGGCAGCCTGGACCGGCTGATCAAGAAAGAGAAGATCACCGCCGCCGACAAGGACCAGGCGCTCGCCCTGATCCAGGGTTCGACGAACTACGAAGACCTCAAGGGCGCGCAGCTCGTGATCGAGGCCGCCACCGAGAACGAAGGCCTGAAGATCAAGATCCTGCAGCAGCTCGATGGCCTGCTCGCGCCCGAGGTGATCGTGGCCACCAACACCAGCTCGATCAGCATCACCAAGCTGGCCGCCGCCACCCAGCGGCCCGACCGCTTCATCGGCATGCACTTCTTCAACCCGGTGCCCATGATGGCGCTGGTGGAGATCATCCGCGGCCTGCAGACCAGCGACGCCACGCACGACGCGGTGAAGGCGCTGGCCGAGGCCCTGGGCAAGTCGCCCATCACGGTGAAGAATGCGCCCGGCTTCGTGGTCAACCGCATCCTCGTTCCCATGATCAACGAGGCCTTCTTCGTGCTGGCCGAAGGCATCGCCACGGCGGAGGACATCGACGCCGGCATGAAGCTGGGCACCAACCAGCCCATCGGCCCGCTGGCGCTGGCCGACATGATCGGCCTGGACGTGTGCCTGGCCGTGATGAACGTCTACATGGCCGAGTACAACGACAGCAAGTACCGCCCTGCCCCGCTGCTCAAGGAAATGGTGGCCGCCGGCTACCTCGGCCGCAAGACCGGGCGCGGCGTGTATTCGTATTGACCCCCGCGCCGCTTCGCGGCCCCTGAAGGGGGCGATGCCCTGTGGCCCGGCAAAGCCGGTTCCACGGCATCTCTGGGTCGAGGCACGCGCTCCGGAACTGCTGGCCCTAGCGAGATGACCAGTTCCCCAGGCCGGCGAGCTGCGGCGAGGGTTCGACCGGCCCCCAGCGCAAGGGCAACCCACCCTGCATGCGGCGCACATGCGTCACCCGCATGCGCAGCAGGCGCAGCGCGCCGTCGTAGGACGCGAGTTCGGCGCCGTCCCACAGCACCCTGGCCTGCACCGCGACATACAACAGGTCGCCGCGCTCGAAATCCACGAACAGCAGACCCGCCGCGGGGTGCACGGCGATGTTGCCCAGCGTGTTGAAGAAGTGGTTGCCCATGAAGTCGGGCACGGTCAACAGATCGCCCTCCAGCTTCACGAAACCCGGCGGGCCGCCGCGGTGCGATACGTCCACCCCATGGCGGGCTTCACCGCCCGCGACCATGGCTTGGGGGTGCGCGGTGGCGATGAAGAAGGTGTCGGCCGCCCGGATCATCTGGCGCGATGCCTCGTCGAGGCTTGTCCCTTCGCAGGCCAGGTGCCCGGCAGGCGCCTCGGGCGTCCACACCGGCTCGCGCGCCTGGATGTACTTCGGGCAGTTGCCGAAGCTCTGACCGACCTCGACCGTGAACCCACCGTCTTCCAGCCGCGCCGTGCCGTTCATGCGGTTGCGCCGGCGCGTGTGCGGCTGGATGCCGAGCAGACCCAGTGGCGCGCCGTCGTGCAGCGTGTCATGGAGCGGGTCGTGCGGCAAGGGCCGGGCGCGGATCCGCAGGTGCGTCGGATCGGGTGAGGTCATGAAGCCCGATGCGCCCGCGAGCACACTGGCCCAGGGCTGGCCCTGCGCGTCCACGCTGCCCACTGCCACGAAAGGCAGCAGTCCGAAGAACTCGCGGTGCTGGTCGGGCATGTGATCGCGCAACACGCGCGGGCCGATCTGCGCCATCTGCGCCTGCACGCCGGCGCGCGCCTGCATCGCCTGTTCACCGGCGTGAAAGGCGGCGCTCATGCCGCCAACCCCACTGGCGACGTCACCATCGGCACAAAGCCCGGCAGGGCCTCGATGCGCGCCAGCCAGGCGCGGATGGCCGGATACGGCTGCAGCGACACCAGGCCTTCGGGCGCCCGGGCCACGTAGGCGTAGTGCGCCAGGTCGGCCAGCGTGGCGCGCTCGCCGACCAGAAACGGCGTGCGCTCCAGTGCGCCTTCCATGAACTCGAACAGGGCTTGCGCGCGAGCGATCGCCTCCGCCGGGTCAGTGGGCAGCCCGAAGAGCTGCACCACGCGCGCGGCGGCCGGTCCGGACGCGAGCGGGCCAGCGGCCAACGAGAGCCAGCGCTGCACGCGTGCCGCGCCCACCGGATCGCGCGGCAGCCACTGGCCCGGCGCGTAGCGGGCTTCGAGGTACACCAGGATGGCGTTCGAGTCGCTCAGGATGAGGTCGCCGTCGCGCAGCACCGGCACCTGACCCAGGGGGTTCAGCGCCAGGAAGGCGGCGGACTTCTGCTGCTTGCGCGGCAGGTCGATCTCGACCGTCTCGAACGGCAGGCCGAGCAGCGAGAGAAACAACTCGACGCGGTGGCAGTGGCCGGAGATGGCGCTTCGGTGCAGCTGGATGGAAGGTCCCATGGATCGCTCCTGAAAGAGGAAAGGCGCCATCTTCTTTCTTGCAAGCACAATCACAAATACCCCTGCACGCACAAGACTGCTCCACAAATCGGTTTAATGGCGCATGGACAAGCTCCGCGCCATGGCCACCTTCGTGCAGATCGCCGACGCCGGCAGCCTCACCGCGGCGGCCTGGGCGCTGGGCGCCTCGCTGCCGGCCGTGGTGCGCTCGCTCGCCGCCTACGAGGCCGAGCTGGGGGTGCGCCTGTTCAACCGCACCACGCGCCGCATCTCGCTCACCGAAGAAGGCCGACGTCACCTTGAGAGCTGCCGCCAGCTGCTGGCAGCGGTGGACGATGCCGAGGCCGCGTTGAAGGACGATGCCACCGAACCCACCGGCCAGCTCACCATCACCGCCCCGGTGCTGTTCGGCCAGATGCACGTGGCCCCCGTCGTCACGCGTTTCGTGCAGCGCCACCCCCAGGTGCACTGCCGCGTGATGCTGATGGACCGGGTGGTCAACCTGCTGGAAGAAGGGCTCGACGTCGGCATCCGCATCGCGCACCTGGAAGACTCCAGCCTGGTCGCCCTGCCGCTGGGCGAGATCCGCCGCGTGATCGTGGCCAGCCCCGCCTTCCTGCGCGAACACGGCCGCCCGCAGCACCCCAACGACCTGCTCAAGGCCAACTGCGTGCGCCTCGTGGGCTACGCACCCCATTGGGGGCGTTTCCAGGAAGGCAGCAAGACCTTCAAACTCACCGTCGATGGCAACCTGGAGTTCAATCACATTGCCCCGGCGGTGCAGGCCTGCGCGGACGGCGCGGGTTTCGGCCAGTTCCTCTCCTACCAGGTGGCGCCCTTGCTGCAATCCGGCGCGCTGGAAACCGTGCTGGACGACTTCGCGGACGCGCCGCGCCCGATCCACGTCGTGTACCCCCACGCCCGCCTGCTGCCCACGCGCACGCGGGCCTTCATCGATTTCATCCGACAGGAACTCAAAGGCTTCGAGCCCGGACACCCCTCACCATGAGCACTTCCTCTTTCGACTTTGACCTCTTCGTGATCGGCGGCGGCAGCGGCGGCGTGCGCGCCGCCCGCATGGCCGCGCAGCGCGGCGCGCGCGTGGCGCTGGCCGAAATGCTGGGCACCGACGGCCTGGGCGGCACCTGCGTGAACGTGGGCTGCATCCCCAAGAAGCTCTACAGCTACGCGGCGCACTATGCCGAAGCCTTCGAGGAATCGCACGGCTTCGGCTGGGAGCTGGACAAGCCCCGTTTCAACTGGGCCACGCTCAAGGCCAACCGCGCGAAAGAGATCAGCCGCCTCAACGGCATCTACGGCAACCTGCTGACCGGCTCAGGCGTGACCGTGTTCGATGCCTTCGCGCGCATCGACGGCCCGCAGGCCGTGGTGCTCAAGCCCAACGGCGAGGCCGGCGAAAAACGCGTGACGGCGAAGCACATCCTCATCGCCACGGGCGGCAGGCCCAGCGTGCCCGACATCGAAGGCCGCGAGCACGTCATCGACTCCAACGCCATCTTCGATCTGGAGCCCTTTCCCCAGCGCCTGCTGATCGTGGGCGGTGGCTACATCGCCAGCGAGTTCGCGTCCATCTTCAACGGCCTGGGCGCGAAGGTGACCCAGCTCTATCGGGGCGAGCAGATCCTGCGCGGCTTCGACGACGAGATCCGCCACTTCGTGGCCAACGAGATGATCAAGTCGGGCGTGGACCTGCGGCTGGGCGCGGACGTGGCCGCCATCGTGAAGACCCGCGACGGCCTGCAGGTGAAGCTCCAGGGCGGCGGCGAGGTGATGGCCGACGCCGTGCTGTACGCCACCGGCCGCGTGCCCACGGTAGGGGGCCTGGGCCTGGACGCGGTGGGCGTGGCCCAGGGCAGGGCTGGCGAGGTGATCGTCAACGAGCACTACCAGACCAATGTGCCCTCCATCTTCGCCGTGGGCGACGTCACCAGCCGCATCCAGCTCACCCCGGTGGCTCTGGGCGAGGCCATGGTGGTGGTGGACCAGCTCTTCGGCCCCGCTGCGGGCAAGCCGCCGCGCAGCATGGCCTACGACTTCATTCCCACCGCCGTCTTCACCCACCCCAGCATCGGCACCGTGGGCCTGAGCGAGGCCGATGCGCGCAAGCAGCATGGCGAGGTGACCATCTTCCGCAGCGAGTTCAAGGCGCTCAAGCACACGCTCTCGGGCAGCGGCGAGCGCACGCTGATGAAGCTGGTGGTGGACACGAAGAGCGACCGCGTGGTGGGCCTGCACATGGTGGGCGCCGAAGCGGGCGAGATCGTGCAGGGGTTTGCGGTGGCGCTCAAGGCTGGCGCCACCAAGGCGGTCTTCGACAGCACCATCGGCATCCACCCGACGGCGGCCGAGGAGTTCGTCACCATGCGCGAACCCGTGAAGAAAGCCTGACCGGGCTCAGCGCAGCGCGACCAGCAGCGCCATGCAAAGGGCGGTGTGCGCCAGCAACCCGGGCACCAGCCACGCCGCATAGCGAACCCCGCCGCTCAAGGCGGCGGTGACGCTCTTGCTCAGGGCGTGCATTCCCAGCGCCAGCATCACCGCCCACGGCACGCCGTCCGAAGGCGGCCCGCCGGACGCGAAAACCGCCGCCAGCGCCGAGTGCAGGTCCACCAGCGACGCGAGCAAGGTCCCCGCCAACACGCCGGCCTCGCCCAGCCAGAGGTCCAGCGCATGCACCAGGACCTGGATGCCCGCCAGCAAGGCGGCAATGGCGGTGGCACCCCACAGGCTGAACATCCGGTCGCCTTGCGCCGCCCCCGGCCCCTCGGTGTGGGGCGACGAGCCCAGCGTGCGGCCCAGTGCCACGGGCGCCCCGCGCACCAGCCACGCACCCCACAAAACGGCCAGCAGCCCCCCGGCCAGGGCCGGCAACCACAAGATGGAGAGCCAGGCCGGGCGGACCGCAGCGGCCACCATCAGCATCTGCAGCAAGGTCGCCACACACGACAGCAAACCGCCCCCCGCCATCAGGCGGGCCTCCTCACCCGCGCGCCGCGCGCTCATGCCCAGCGTGGCGATGGTCGCCGTGCTCGACACAAAGCCCGAGGCGAAAGCCGAAAACGCCACCGCATGCTGCGCCTGCAAAAGCCGCCGGCACAGATGGGCCAGCGACTGCACCGCCAGCAGCAGCGCCAGCAATTGCACGAGCGTGGCCGGGTTGAGCACCGGCCCCCACAAAGGCCGGTCCGGCATCAGCGGCAGCGCCACCAGCACCAGCGCGGCCAGCGCAATGCCATCGCGGATCTCCGCCGGGCGCAGCCACTCATTCACGACATGGTGCAGGCGCTCGCGCGCGGCCAGCAGCGCCGTCAACCCTGCAGCCAGGGCGGCCGCCAGCGGCAGCTGCCAGACGCACACCACGCCGATCGCGTAGGTCAGCAACAGTGCCACTTCGGTGGTCACGCCGGGGTCATCGGAGCGGTCGCGCGCGTACGCCACCACCCCCAGCGCCGCCACGAACGCCGCGCCAATCGGCACCAGCCCGGTCTGCGGCAGCAGCGCGGCCACCGCCCCGCTCACGCACACCAGCGCGAAGGTGCGCAAGCCGGCGAAAGCCCTCGCGGGGCCTTGGCCCTTGCGGCGCTCGCGCTCGACACCGATCAGCAGCCCACAGCCCAGCGCGGCGGCCAGGGCAGCGGCGGCGTGGGTCCAGTCGGGCGGGGCGAGGGGCAACATGGTTTTCCTTCCAGTTTCCGCATTCCTGCGGTGCCAAGCAACGGCGCGCCACAATAACGCATGCAAAAATCACCCGCCTACACCGCACCGCTCGTTTTCAAGGACCCGGCCGAGGCGCTGGCCCAGGTGCAGCGCATCTACCAGGACAACGTGGAATTCCTGCGCCAGGCCATGCGCGATTTCGTCGCCGGCGGCGATTTCACGTTGACCCACGTGCGGGCGTGCTACCCCTACGTGCGGCTGCACACCCACAGCGTGCTGCGCCAGGACGTGGTCAACCAGCCGCCGAGCCGCCTGAGCTACGGCTTCGTGGCAGGCGCCGGGCGCTACGAGACCACGCTCACCCGCCCCGACCTGTACAGCGACTACTACCTGGAACAGTTCCGCCTGCTGCTGGCCAACCACGGCGGCGAACTGGAGGTGGGCACCAGCACGCAGCCCATCCCCATCCACTTCTCGTTCGCCGAACACGACCACGTGGAAGGCAGCATGGACCTGATGCGCCGCGCGCTCATGCGCGACGTGTTCGACCTGCCCGACCTCACCGCCATGGACGACGGCATCGCCAACGGCACGCACGAGCCCCGCGCGGGCGAGGCGCACCCGCTCTCGCTGTTCACCGCGCCCCGGGTGGACTATTCGCTGCAGCGCCTGCGCCACTACACCGGCACGGCGCCCGAGTGGTTCCAGAACTTCGTGATGTTCACCAACTACCAGTTCTACATCGACGAATTCATCAAGCTCGGCCGCGCCGAGATGGCCGACCCCGACAGCGAGTACGTGGCCTTCGTCGAACCGGGCAACGTGGTGATGCGCCGCACCGGCCTGGCCGCCGAGAACGGCGACGAACTCGGCAGCGCACCGCCGCGCCTGCCGCAGATGCCGGGCTACCACCTGCTGCGCGAAGACCGCAGCGGCATCACCATGGTCAACATCGGCGTGGGCCCGGCCAACGCCAAGACCATCACCGACCACATCGCCGTGCTGCGCCCGCACGCCTGGCTGATGCTGGGCCACTGCGCCGGCCTGCGCACCAGCCAGCAGCTGGGCGACTACGTGCTGGCCCACGCCTACGTGCGCGAAGACCACGTGCTGGACGAAGAACTCCCGCTGTGGGTGCCGATCCCCGCGCTGGCGGAGATCCAGCTCGCGCTCGAAGCCGCCGTGGCCGACGTGACCGGCGTGCCGCCGGCCGAGCTCAAGCGCATCATGCGCACCGGCACCGTGGCCAGCACCGACAACCGCAACTGGGAACTGCTGCCCGACAACATGCCGCAGCGCCGCTTCTCGCAGTCGCGCGCGGTGGCGCTGGACATGGAATCCGCCACCATCGCGGCCAACGGCTTTCGCTTCCGCGTTCCCTACGGCACCCTGCTGTGCGTGAGCGACAAGCCCCTGCACGGCGAGATCAAGCTGCCCGGCATGGCCAACCACTTCTACCGCGAGCGCGTGGACCAGCACCTGCGCATCGGCATCCGCGCCATCGACATCCTGCGCGCCGGCGGCACCGACCAGCTGCACAGCCGCAAGCTGCGCAGCTTCGCGGAAGTGGCGTTCCAGTGAGCCGAGGCGCCGGGCCTCAGCCCCGGCCGGCGCGCACCAGCTCCAGGACTTCCTTGTGGTCCGTGCTGCCCAGCCGCTCCAGCGTGAAGCGCACGACCCGCATCAAGTCCGGCGAATACCACACCGTGGCCTGGTAGCGAAGGTTCGACACCGCAACACGGTGCACGGGCAGGCGGGAAGTCCATCCCCGGATGTCGATGCGCACCGCGTTGTACTCACTCTCACCCACGCGAATCGCTTGAGGGCCGGAGGCCACCGCCGTGACATCAAAGCCCGTGGTGTCGCCACCCTGGCTGGTGGAAAATTTCAGCGGCTGAAACCCGCTCATCACCTGGCCGCCCGGTGCCCAGCCACCGGGCGGTGTCACCAGATCCAGTTCGAGCAGCGCGGCCGACGACGAATCCTGCACGCGGCCGGTTTCATCCTCCACCCGGCCGCCGCCGTTGAAAACGATGCGGCCACCGTCCACGCGATCCACCTTCAGGCTGACCGTGCTCTTGAGCTTGGTCTGCGAATCCGTCACCACGTACTCGAACCAGTCCCCCGGCCGCCGCTGCGCCGTGGGCTGCCGCCCTCCGGAAGGCGCCGCCACCGGTGCGGCCGTCACCCGGGTGGCGGCGCGCCGCTCCAGCAGCTCACGGCCTCGCTGAGGCAACTCGGTAATGCGGTAGGCGGGCACGGCGAGGTTGATGTTCGGTGCTTCGCGCCGCAGCAGCGTGGTGATGCCGATCAACCGGCCCTCGGCATCGAACAGGCCTCCGCCACTGGAGCCGGCCACCAACGGCGCGGTGGTCTGCACAAAGAGAAGCTTCCCTTGCTCGTCGCGCCGCAGGCCCGAGAGCAGGCCATCGCTCAGCGTGGCCTCCTGCCCCTGCGGCGCCCCGATCGCAAAGACCCGCGCACCCACCCGCAATGTGTCTCCGGGCGCCAGCTCCACCGCCGGGGCCTGGAAGTTGTCGACCTGGATCTGGCAGAGGTCGTTCTCCGGGTCCGGAAACTCCAGCCGGCCGCCATAGCTCACGTTGCCCTTCACCACCTGCAAGCGGGTCATGCGCGCCAGCACATGGCAACTCGTGATCAGGCGCCCGGGCCCGATCACCACCGCATTGCCGTGCGACGGGCTTCGCGCCTGGGCGTCGGTGGCCACCACCGTCCAGACGCTGGGCGCCACCTTGGCGAACAAGGCATCAGGCTCCAGCGCCCACGCGGGCGCGCTGACGGCGGCGGCCGCCATCGGCATCCAGGCGCACCAACCCACAGCGCGGCTCCGGGCTGCCCATCCACGAACTCCATCCATCGTCACCCCTTCCGTTGCAGGAATGGGTCCGATGCTAACCGCTTGTAACAAGACGATTCTTCGGGCTTTCACCTGCCCAGGGGGTTCATGTGGCGCTCGCCGCAGGCCTCGTTTCGGGATTAAGCTGCCCCGACCCCCACGGAGACCGACCCATGGCCACCACCCGACGCAAATTCCTCCTCGGCACCCTCGCCGCCAGCGGCGCGCTGGTGCTGGGCTGGTCGGTGTTGCCGCCGCGCCAGCGGCTCACCACGGCGCAGCCGCTTCCCACGACAGCGAACGAGGCGGCCCTCAATGGCTGGGTGAAGATCGACGCGGACGGCAGCGTCACCGTGATGCTGGCCAAGAGCGAGATGGGCCAGGGCGTGGCCACCTCGCTGTGCATGCTGCTGGCCGACGAACTGGACGCCGACTGGTCTCGCGTGCGCTTCCAGGCCTCGCCCATCGACAAGATCTACAACAACATCGCCACCGTGGTCGATGGCCTGCCCGTGCACCCTGACACCGAGAGCCGGGTGCTGGACGCGGCACGCTGGATGGCGGCCAAGGCCATGCGCGAGATCGGCGTGATGATGACCGGTGGCTCGTCGAGCGTGAAAGACCTCTGGCTGCCGATGCGCGAGGCGGGGGCTTCGGCGCGCGAGATGCTGGTGACCGCAGCGGCCCGGCAATGGAACACCGACCCCGTCCACTGCCGCACTGAGAACGGCGAGGTGCTCGGGCCCGCCGGGCAGCGCGCGAGCTACGGCAGCCTGGCCGGCGCGGCCGCGCAGCAGCGCCTGCCGCGCTCGCCCACGCTCAAGACGCCCGCGCAGTTCAGGCTGATCGGCCGGCCCACGAACCGCATCGAGGCCGCGAGCAAGACCGATGGCAGCGCGCGCTTCGGCATCGACGCGCGGCCCGAAGGCCTGCTGCACGCGAGCGTGCAGATGTGCCGCACCCTGCGCGGCCGCGCCACCCGCTTCGACGCGGCCGCCGCCCAGGCCATGCCGGGCGTGCGCACGGTGGTGCAGTTCGAGCCGCTGAACGGCGGCACCGGCGGCGTGGCCGTGATCGCCGACCACCCCTGGCGCGCCAAACAGGCGGCCGAGGCGCTGAAGATCGAATGGGACGCGGGCGAACTCGCGAACTTCCAGAGTGCCGAAGCCCTGGAGCAGCTCGCGCGCACGCTGGACACCGACAAAGGTTTCGCCTTCTTCACCGAAGGCGACGTGGACGCGGCCATGGCCGGCGCGGTGCGCGCCATCGAGGCGGAGTACCGCGCGCCCTACCTCGCCCACGCCACCATGGAGCCGATGAACTGCACCGTGCGCTTCGACGGCGACCGCGCCACGGTCTGGGTCTCGACCCAGGTGCCCGGCCTGGCGCGCAAGGCCGCCGCCGACGCGCTGGGCCTGCCCGCCGAAGCGGTGACGGTGCACGTGATGCTGCTCGGCGGTGGCTTCGGCCGGCGGCTGGAGGTGGACTTCATCGCCCAGGCCGCCGCCATCGCCAAGGCCGTGCCCGGTGCGCCGGTGCAGACGCTGTGGTCGCGCGAGCAGGACCTGCGCCACGACATCTACCGCCCGGCCTGCGTCTCGCGCTTCAAGGCCGGCTTCGATGCCCAGGGGCAGCTCGTGGCCTGGCAGAACACCAGCGCGGGCCAGGCCATCGTGCCGCAGGTGCTGGGCCGCCTGTTCGGCCTGCCCGGCGGCGGGCTGGACAAGACCACCTCGGAAGGCGCGTTCGACCAGCCCTACGAATGGCCGGCCGCGCGCATCGCGCACGCCGCCGTCGCCCTGCCCTTGCAGGTCGGCTTCTGGCGCTCGGTGGGCCATTCGCACCAGGCCTTCTTCAAGGAAAGCTTCGTCGACGAGGCCGCGCACGCTGTCGGTACCGACCCGCTGGTCTTTCGCGAACGGCTGCTGCAGCGCCATCCCCGGCACCTCGCGGTGCTGCAGGCGGCGGCGAAGGGCGGCGGCTGGGGCACGGCCTCACCGCCCGCGCCCGACGGCGCCAGGACCGCGCGCGGCATCGCCTTGCATGAGTCCTTCGGCTCCATCGTCGCGCAGGTGGCCGAGGTCTCGCTGGCGGCCGACAAAACCATCCGCGTGCACCGCGTGTGGTGCGCCATCGATTGCGGCACGGCGGTCAACCCGACGGGCATCGCGCAGCAGATGGAGAGCGCCATCGTCTATGGCCTCTCGGCGGCCCTGCACGGCCAGGTGGACATCGTCAACGGCCAGGTGCAGGCCAGCAACTTCCACGACCAGCCGGTGCTGCGTTTCCACGAGATGCCGGCGGTCGAGGTGCTGATTGTCCCGAGCAGCGCGCCGCCCGAGGGCGTGGGCGAGCCAGGCCTGCCGCCGATCGCCCCGGCGGTGGCCAACGCGCTGTTCGCGCTGACCGGCCAGCGCCACCGCAAGCTGCCGCTCAGGTCAGCTTGACCGCGCGCCCGATGTAGAGGATCGGCCCGGTCGGGCGGCCCGTGGGCGAGCCGTTGTAGGGCTCCAGCGTGATCTCGAACAGCTGGTTGGGCACCAGCGGCGGCAGCTGGTCGAGCTTGACCTCCAGCGGCTGGCCCGGCTGCACCAGGCCCAGCGAGACCGGCGCGTTCCAGTCGTCGGCCTTGGTCCAGAACTGCAGCGAGCGCTGCTCGGGCACGGCCGTGGTGCCCAGCGGCACCAGGCGCAAGGTATTGGCACCGCTGGTCTGCACCACCCAGCCCGGGGCCGTGCCATTGGGCGCGACCAGCACCACCATGTATTGCGGCGCGGCCGGCGCGAACAGGCCGGTGGACGGCAGCAGCGCGACCACCGACGCGGCCACGAAACCGGTGGCGGCCACCGCGCGCCAGAAGCCCAGGCTGCTCCACCAGGTCTGCCAGGCGCTGGCCTTGGCCGGTGCGCGTGGGGGGGCGATGGCGCGTTCGATGCGCGTCCACAGCGCGGGTGAGGGCTCCACCGCCTCGACCAAGGCGGTCAGCGGCAGCAGCCGGCCTTCCCAGCCGTCGACCGCGTCGCGCAAGGCGGCATCGGTGGGCAGGCGCGCCTGCACCTCGCGCCGCTGCCCGGCCGAGAGCGTGCCCAGCACGTAGGCCGCGGCCAGTTCGTCGATCGGATCGTGCGCCGTCATGCCAGGCACTCCCGCAACGAAGCCAGCCCGCGGCGGATCCAGGCCTTCACCGAGCCCAGCGGCGCGCCCAGGCGCTCGGCGATCTCGCTGTGGCTGCACCCATCCAGGTAGGCGTAGAGCACGCAGTTGCGCTTGGGCGTGTCCAGGCGCGCCAGGCAGTCGTCGAGCCGGCCGAGGTCGGCGCGCAGCGCGAAGGCCTCGGCCATGTCGGGCGCGGCGGGCGGGTCCTCGGCCTGCAGCGCGTCCATCTGCGCCTCGTCGGCCGACACGGTGCGCGCACCCGAGCGCACGGCATCGAGGGCGCGGTGCCGCACGATGCCGTACATCCACCCCCGGCCCGCGCCACGGCGGGCGTCGAAGGTGGCGGCGCGGGTCCAGATGTTCATGAAAGCGTCGTGCAACACGTCTTCAGCGGTGGCGCGGTCGCGCACGATGCGCAGCGCCACCCCCAGCAGGTAACGGCCTTCGTGCTCGTACAGGCGGCGCAAGGCCGCACGATCGCCCCGCGCACAGGCGGCCAGGGCGGCATCGTGGTCGAAAGCGTCGGGGTCGGACGGTGGCAAGGGCAGTCGGGCTCGGAAGGCGGAAGAGCCACGGCACGCAGGGCGCCGGTGGGCTGCCGGCATCCTAGCCGATCGGGGCGGCCGGTGGGACTTGGCGCCCCCCGGCCACCCACCATCACGAGGCCTTGTAGAAGATGTAGTCGGCCTGGTACTGCACCACCTGCTTGGCGCCCACGTTGCCGGCACCGCAGGCGGAGCTCGGTGCGATGCCGCCCTTGGTGGCCACGCGCTGGGTGTAGGTCACACCGCTCAGGGCGCCCATGCCCATGGCAGGGTTGGCCTTCACGAGCTGCAGGGGGATGTTCGCGTCGCCGTTGGGCGCCACGGCGACCTGGGTGGCGGTGAACTTGGAGCCGTCCATGGCTTCCCAGGTGGCGGGCGGGCCGTAGTACTTGCCGACCTGCTTGCCACTGCGGTCCAGCAGCTTGGCGTCAGGACCGCCGAAGACCCATTCGAACTGGCCGGCCATGTTGGCCTTGGCCTTGCATTCGTAGGTGATCTGGCCGACGCCCACGGTTTCCATCGCGACCTTGTGGCCGGCCGGCACCTTCACGGCATCGGGCAGGCTGGCCTGCGAATACGTCATGGCGGGCGAGCCCATGTGGGAAGCGCAGGCGGTCATGGCAAGCACCGCTGCGGCGGCCAGGGTGGATTTGAACAGCATGGCAAAACTCCTCGGGGTTGGGGTTGTGGGCAGCAGCGCAAAACGGCGCCACTGCTTCCACTACTCGCCAACCGGCGTTTTGGATGCAGCCGGATGCAAAAAAAACGTCGGGCCGGGGTTCAGGCCTTGCGCGGCCGGACCTTCGAGGCCGCCAGCTTGGCCTGGGTGCGGGCGCGCTCCACGTCGGCGTCGAACGCCAGCGCCACGCCCATGCGGCGCTTGGTGAAGCTCTCGGGCTTGCCGAACAGGCGCAGCTCGGTCTGCGGCACCTGCAGGGCCTCGTCCACGCCGTCGAAGGCGATGCCCGTGGCGTCCACGCCGCCGTAGATGACGGCGCTGGCGCCGGGGCTCTTGAGCGTGGTGGAGACCGGCAGGCCCAGGATGGCGCGCGCGTGCAGCTCGAACTCGTTCTGCCACTGGGTGATCATGGTCACCATGCCGGTGTCGTGCGGGCGCGGGCTGACCTCGCTGAACCACACCTGGTCGCCCTTGACGAACAGCTCCACGCCGAACAGGCCCTGGCCGCCGAGGTCGTCGGTCACGGCCTGGGCGATGCGGCGCGACTCGGCCAGCGCCTTGGGCGTCATGGGGTGCGGCTGCCAGCTCTCCACATAGTCGCCGCTCACCTGCACATGGCCGATCGGGTCGCAGAAGTGCGTCTCGATGCCGCCGTCGGCGCCCCGGGCGCGCACGGTGAGCTGGGTGATCTCGTAGTCGAAATCGATGAAGCCTTCCACGATGATGCGGCCCGGGCCGACGCGCCCGCCCGACATCGCGTAGTCCCATGCGGTCTTCACATCGGCGGGACCATCGATCTTGCTCTGGCCCTTGCCACTGCTGCTCATCACCGGCTTGACGATGCAGGGGTAGCCAATGCCGCCATCGATGGCGGCCTGCAGCTCGTCGAGCGAATCGCAGAACTTGTAGGGGCTGGTGGGCAGGCCCAGGGTCTCGGCGGCGAGGCGGCGAATGCCTTCGCGGTCCATGGTCAGGCGGGCGGCACGGGCGGTGGGAATCACGCGCACCACGCCAGCGGCTTCGAGCTCCTGCAGCATGGGCGTGGCAATGGCCTCGATCTCGGGCACCACCAGGTGCGGGCGCTCGGCCTCGATCAGCGCCTTGAGCTGCGCCGGGTCGCTCATGGTGATGGTGCGCGCGTGGTGCGCCACCTGCTGGCCCGGGGCGTTCTCGTAGCGGTCCACCGCGATGGTCTCCACGCCCAGGCGCTGCAGCGCGATCAGCACCTCCTTGCCGAGCTCGCCCGAGCCCAGCAGCATGACCCGGGTGGCCGAAGGAGACAAAGGGGTGCCCAGCGTGGTCATGTGAAGCTCCGGAAGAAAGAAAGGGAAATGTTCAGAGGGACTGGCCCATGGCCTCGCCCAGGCGCACGGCGTTGCCGGGTGCCCAGTCGGGGTTGAAGGCGATGGTGTCGCGCGGCCACAGCAGCACCACGGTGGAGCCGAGCAGGAAGCGGCCCATTTCCTCGCCGCGTTGCAAGTGCAGCGGCTGGTCGTTGTAGGACCACTCGCGCACCGTGCCCGGGCGCGGCGGGTTCACCACGCCGTGCCAGGTGGTGGCCATGCTGCCCACGATGGTCGCGCCCACCAGCACCTGCACGAAGGGCACGGTGGTCTCGCCCACCTGCAGGTCGAACACGCACACCACGCGCTCGTTGCGCGCGAACAGGCCGGGCACGCCCTGCGCCGTGGCCGGGTTCACCGAGAACAGGTCGCCCGGCACGTGGATCATGCGGCGCAGCGTGGCCGCCGCCGGCATGTGGATGCGGTGGTAGTCTCGTGGGCTGAGGTAGATGGTGGCGAAGGCGCCGTCGTCGAACTGCGCGGCCAGGGCGGCGTCACCGCCCACCAGCGCGCGCGTGCTGTAGGTGTGGCCCTTGGCCTGGTAGATCTGGTCGCGCGCGATCGCGCCGAACTGGCTGATGGCGCCATCCACCGGACAGACAAAGGCCGCATCGGCCAGCGGGCGGGCGTCGGCGCGCAGCGCGCGGGTGAAGAACTCGTTGAAGCTGGCGTAGGCCTGTGGGTCGGGGTTCGCGGCCTCCGCCATGTTCACGCCGTACTTGCGGATGAAGCGGCGGATGATCCACTGCGTGATGCCACCCCAGCGGCTGTTGGCCACCCAGCCCCCAAACACAGTGAGTGCGCGCTTCGGGAAAACGTATTGCAGGGCAACGGCGAATGACATGGGTGGGCAGGACGGTGGCGGGGACAAGACCCTGGCGGGCAGCCCCGCATTGTAGGGGCCGGCCTCAGGCGCGACGGTGCGAGCGGGCACAATGCCGGCACATGAAAGACGCCTTGTTCGAATGCCGGCACCTGGTCAAACGCTATGGCGACAGCACCGTGGTGAACGACCTGTGTTTTGCCATCGGTGCCGGCGAATGCCTGGGCGTGATCGGGCCCAACGGCGCCGGCAAGACCACCACCATCCGCATGTGCCTGGGCCTGACCGCGCCCGACGCCGGCACCATCACCGCCTTCGGCCAGGACATGCCGCGCGACGCGCTGGCCATCAAGGCCCAGCTCGGCGTGGTGAGCCAGATGGACACGCTGGACCCGGACTTCGACTGCGCCGAGAACCTGCTGGTGTACGGCCGCTACTTCGGCCTGCCGGCGGCCACCGTGCGCGAACGCATCCCCAAGCTGCTGGAGTTCGCCGCGCTCTCGCACAAGGCCAACGCCAAGCCCGGTGAACTCTCGGGCGGCATGAAACGGCGCCTGTCGCTGGCGCGCGCGCTGGTGAACGACCCGCGCCTGCTGATGCTCGACGAACCCACCACCGGCCTGGACCCGCAGGCCCGCCACCTGATGTGGGAGCGCCTGCAGATGCTGCTGCAGCAAGGCAAGAGCATCCTGCTGACCACGCACTTCATGGACGAGGCCGAGCGCCTGTGCTCGCGCCTGCTGGTGCTGGACCACGGCCGCAAGATCGCCGAAGGCCGGCCGCGCGAGCTGATCGCGCAGCACCTGGAGCCCGACGTGGTGGAGGTCTACGGCAACGGTGCGCTGGCGCTGGCCCACGGCGAGGCGCATGCCGCGCTGCGCGCGCTCGCCGCGCGTGTGGAGGTCAGCGGCGAGACCGTGTTCTTCTACACCGCCCAGGCCCTGCCGCTGCTGGCCGCGCTGGGCGAGCACCACCACCTGCGCACGCTGCACCGGCCCGCCAACCTGGAAGACCTCTTTCTCAAGCTCACGGGTCGCCAGATCCGCGAGGATGGATGACATGACCACCACCCCTACCCCAAAACCGGCCGAAGAAGGAGAAGCGCCCGTCCAGGGCACCCACGGAACCGGCTTTGCCGGGCCGCAGGGTGCGCCCCCCTCCAGGGGGGACGCGCGCAGCGCGGCGGGGGGTTCTCACTTTGCCCCGCCACGCCTGTCGCGGCGCTGGTGGCCGGTCTTTCTGCGCAACCTGCTGGTCTGGCGCAAGCTCGCCATCCCCAGCCTGGTGGGCAACATCGCCGAGCCGCTGATGTGGCTGGTCGCCTTCGGCTACGGCATGGGCGCGCTGGTGGGCGAGGTGAACCTGGGCACGCCGCAAGGCGGCAGCGTGGCCGTGCCCTACATCCTGTTCCTGGCCAGCGGCAGCATCTGCATGAGCGCGATGAACGCGGCCAGCTTCGAGGCGCTGTACTCGGCCTTCTCGCGCATGCACGTGCAGAAGACCTGGGACGGCATCATGAACGCGCCGGTGAGCCTGGACGATGTGGTGCTGGCGGAAATGCTGTGGGCGGGCTTCAAGGCCCTGTTCACGGTGACGGCCATCCTGGGCGTGATGCTCGCGCTGGGCATCAGCCATTCCCCCAAGCTGCTGCTGGCCTGGCCGGTGCTGCTGGGGGTGGGCATCACGTTCTCGTGCATCGCCCTGGTGTTCAACGCCCTGGCCAAGGGCTATGACTTCTTCACCTACTACTTCACCCTGTTCCTGACCCCCATGATGTTTCTCTCGGGGGTGTTCTTTCCGCGCGAGCAGTTGCCCGGGGTGGTGCGGCAGATCTCGGACTGGCTGCCACTGACCAATGCGGTGGAGCTGGTGCGGCCTCTGTTCATGGACGAATGGCCCACGCAGGCCTGGCTGCACGGCGGGGTGCTGCTCGCCTACACGGTAGGCGCCTTCTGGCTGGCCCTTGCGCTCACGCGCAAAAGGTTTGCCAAGTAAATCCGGCCCCCACGCTCCGCCGCTTCGCGGGTCGCTGCCCCCCAGGGGGACTGGCCTTGCTTGGGGCGGCCC
>JAGKSX010000002.1 GCA_018993155.1 Hydrogenophaga sp. | reverse complement strand
CGCCGCGCTGCGCGCGACCCCCGCCAGGGGGCGACACCTGCGGCCCGGCAAAGCCGGTTCCTCGGTGTCTCTGGACGCTGCGCCCACCCGGGCGCAGCAGATCCCCACGAACCCACACTCGCACAAGACGAGGAGACATTCCCATGGCCACAGAAGGCAATCTGCAGGCACCGACGCGGCACGCGCTCGACTGGAAGAACCCGGACTTCCACGACGAGGACAAGTGCCTGCAGGAGATGGAGCGCATCTTCGACATCTGCCATGGCTGCCGGCGCTGCGTGAGCCTGTGCGGCTCCTTCCCCACGCTGTTCGACCTGGTCGACGAGAGCAGCACCATGGAGGTGGATGGCGTGGCCAAGGCGGACTACTGGAAGGTGGTCGACCAGTGCTACATGTGCGACCTCTGCTACATGACCAAGTGCCCCTACACACCGCCGCACGAGTGGAACCTGGACTTCCCGCACACCATGCTGCGCGCCAAGGCGATCCAGTTCAAGAAGGGCGAGGTGGGCCTGGCCGAGCGCTTCCTCGCCTCCACCGACGTGCACGGCCAGTTCGCCGGCATTCCGATCGTGGTGCAGGTGGCCAATGCGGTGAACCGCACCAAGACAGCGCGCGGCCTGATGGAGCGCGTGGCCGGCGTCGACCAGGACGCCTGGCTGCCCGAACTCGCGACGAAGAAGTTCCGCTCGGGCGCGCCCGAAGCCAGCGCATCCCAGGTGGTCGATGGCGAGAAGACGCCGGGCAAGGTCGCGATATTCGCCACCTGCTACATCAACTACAACGAGCCCGGCATCGGCCTGGACCTGCTCAAGATCCTCGACCACAACGGCATTCCCTACACCCTGGTCGAGAAGGAAAAATGCTGCGGCATGCCCAAGCTGGAGCTGGGCGATCTGGACTCGGTGCAGCGAAGCAAGGAGGCCAACATCCCGGTGCTCGCGAGGTACGCGAAGGACGGCTACGCGATCCTCGCGGCCGTCCCCAGCTGTGCCCTGATGTTCAAGCAGGAAATCCCGCTGATGTTCCCCGACGATGCCGACACCCAGCTCGTGAAGGAGAGCGTTTGGGACCCGTTCGAGTACCTGATGGCGCGCAAGCGCGACGGCCTGCTCAAGACCGAGTTCCCGCAAGCGCTCGGCAACGTGAGCTACCAGATCCCCTGCCACGGCCGGGTGCAGAACATCGGCCGCAAGACCGAGGAGATGCTGAAGATGGTGCCGGGGACCACGGTGAACACCATCGAGCGCTGCTCCGGTCACGCCGGCACCTTCGGCGTGAAGAAGGCGCACCACCAGCAGGCCATGAAGATCGGCAAACCGGTGTTCAAGGCCATGGCCACCATGAAGGACGGCGCGAAGCCCGACGTCATCAGCTCGGACTGCCCGCTTGGCGGCCACCACATCGCGCAGGGCTTCGAGGTCAATGGCCTGGGCGCGCCGGAACTGCAGCACCCGCTGAGCCTGGTGGCGCGGGCCTACGGTCTGAAGTAAGGAGAACCCATGATGCAACTCACCGGCCGCATCACCGCCGACAGCCTCATGAGCCTGGAGGCGTACACCAAATGGCGCAAGGTGCACAAGCCCGAGATCATGGCGCACCGCCGGCTGCGCAGCGTGCAGCTGGGCGAGCACCTGCACCTGCAGTTCGAGAGCGAGACCACCATGCGCTACCAGATCCAGGAGATGCTGCGCATCGAGAAGATCTTCGAGGAGGAGGGCATCCAGCAGGAGATCGATGCCTACGCGCCCCTGGTGCCTGATGGCACGAACTGGAAGGCCACGATGATGATCGAGTACATCGATGTCAACGAGCGCAAGCGCGAGCTCGCGCGGCTGATCGGGGTGGAGGACCGCATGTTCGTCGAGGTCGAGGGCCATGCCCGCGTGTACGCCATCGCCGACGAGGACCTGGACCGCGAGAACGACGAAAAGACCTCGGCCGTGCACTTCGTGCGCTTCGAGCTCACGGCCCCGATGCGCGCGGCGGTGCTGGCTGGCGCGGCCGTCAAGCTGGGGTGCGACCACACCCACTACCCGGCGCACCTGCAAGTGCCCCCGGAAACGCTGGCGTCTCTCGCCGGTGACCTGAAGTAACACGGCCCGTTGGGGATAATCAGGGCTTCCCCCGGGGGGCCCCGCCGCTCCCGTGTCCGCTTTCCTCTGCGGCCCCGCCCGCCTCCAGCCCGACATGCTCTTCCTGATCTCGCCCGCCAAGGCGCTCGACTACGAGACGCCCCCGCACCTGACCACCCACACCCTGCCGCTGTTCGTGAAAGACTCGACCGAACTCATCGAGGTGCTGCGCGAAAAAACGCCGTTGCAGATCGGCGAGCTCATGGACCTGTCGGACGCGCTCTCGGGCCTGAATGTCGCGCGCTACCAGGCCTGGCGCCCGAAGTTCACCGCGAAGAACGCCAAGCAGGCCGTGCTTGCCTTCGACGGCGACGTGTACGGCGGGCTGGACGCGAAGACCCTGGGCGAGGCCGAACTCGACTGGTTGCAGCAGCACCTGTGCATCCTCAGCGGCCTCTACGGCGTATTGCGCCCGCTCGACTGGATGCAGCCCTACCGGCTGGAGATGGGCACGCGCCTGAAGACGGCCCGGGGCAAGAACCTCTACGAGTTCTGGGGCCGCCAGATCGCCGAGTACCTCAACCAGCGCGCCAAGGCCGACCTGAGCCCGGTGGTGATCAACCTCGCCAGCGAGGAGTACTTCAAGGCCGTGGACCGCAAGGCCCTGCTGCCGCGCGTGGTCACCTGCGCCTTCGAGGAGCGCAAGGCCGATGGCTACAAGGTCATCAGCTTCATGGCCAAACGCGCGCGCGGCCTGATGGTGCGGTACGCTGTGACGCACCGGGCCACCACGCCCGAGCAGCTCAAGGGCTTCGACCTTGAGGGTTACCGTTTCGTGCCCGCCGCGTCCTCGCCCGACCGGCTGGTGTTCCGCCGCGAACAGAAGGCCTGACCGCCTCGACACACACATGAGCCAGACCATCACCCCCGAATTGCGCCGCTGGATCATCGAGCAGGCGTCCGCCGGTTTCACCCCCGAGGTGGTGCTGGCCTCCATGGTGTCCTCCGGCTGGCAGGAGTCGGTGGCCGTGGCGGCGTTGGAAAGCACGCTGCGCGAGCACCTGCGCGCCCAGGCCGCCAAGCCCCCGGTGGTCGCGCCTGTGGCCCAGCCCGAGGCGGCTTCCACCGCTGCGGGCGTGCCGGTGCCCGACTTCGATCTGAGCCAGTCCCCGCGCCAGATCGACGCGGGCGACCGTTTGGTGGACGTGATCGCCACGCTGAACCACCCGCGCGTGGTGGTGCTGGGCAACCTGCTGAGCGCCGAAGAATGCGAGGCGCTGATCGCCTCCGCGCGCCCGCACCTGGCGCGCTCGCTCACGGTGGAAACCAAGACCGGCGGCGAAGAGCTCAACCCCGACCGCACCAGCAGCGGCATGTTCTTCACCCGCGGCCAGACGCCCGAGGTGGCCGCCGTCGAAGCGCGCATCGCGCGGCTGCTGAACTGGCCGCTGGAGAACGGCGAGGGCTTCCAGGTGCTGAACTACAAGCCCGGCGCCGAGTACAAGCCGCACTACGACTACTTCGATCCCGCCGAGCCGGGCACGCCCACCATCCTGCGGCGTGGCGGCCAGCGCGTGGCCACGCTGGTCATGTACCTCAACGAGCCCGCGCGCGGCGGCGGCACCACCTTCCCCGACGTGGGCTTCGAGGTGGCGCCGGTGCGCGGCAACGCCGTCTTCTTCAGCTACGACCGCCCCCACCCCTCCACCCGCACGCTGCACGGCGGCGCGCCCGTGATCGAGGGCGAGAAATGGGTCGCCACCAAGTGGCTGCGCGAACGCGAATTTGTCTGACCTCTCCATGTCCCAGAACACCCCCGAACAGTCCCAGCTCGGCCGCACTTCGGCCTACATCGACCAGTACGACGCCTCGCTGCTGTTCCCGCTGCCGCGCGAAACGAAGCGGCGCGAGATCGGCATCACCGGCAGCGTGCCCTTTCTCGGCGCCGACCTCTGGACCGCCTTCGAGCTGAGCTGGCTCAATCCGCGCGGCAAGCCCATGGTGGCGCTGGCCCACATCACCGTGCCCTGCGAGAGCACGCACATCGTGGAGAGCAAGTCGTTCAAGCTCTACCTCAACAGCTTCAACAACACGCCGTTTGCGAGCGCCGACGCAGTTCGCGACCGCATCCGCGCCGACGTGAGCGCCGCGATCTGGCACGGCGGCCCGATCCAGGCCGGCGCTGGCGTGAAGCTGCTGCTGCCCGAGCACTTCGACCGCGAGCCGGTGCACGAACTCAGCGGCCTGTCCATCGACCGGCTCGACGTGGAGTGCACGCAGTACCAGCCCGCGCCTGAGCTGCTCACGGCCGCGCTCGATGAGCAGCCGGTGACCGAAACCCTGGTGAGCCACCTGCTCAAGAGCAACTGCCTGGTGACCGGCCAGCCCGACTGGGGCAGCGTGCAGATCAGCTACAGCGGCCCGCAGATCGACCAGGCCGGCCTGCTGCAGTACATCGTGAGCTTTCGCAACCACAACGAATTCCACGAGCAGTGTGTCGAGCGCATCTACATGGATGTCTGGCAGCGCTGCAAGCCGGCCAAGCTCACGGTCTACGCGCGCTACACGCGCCGGGGCGGGCTGGACATCAACCCCTGGCGCAGCAGCCACCCGCAATTGCCGCCGGCCAACGTGCGCACCGCGCGGCAGTGAGGCGGCTCAGAGCATCTTCTGGATCAGCGCTCCCTTGAACAGCACCGGCCCGGTGGGGCCGCGTTCGCTCGGCACACCGCCCTTGGGCTCCAGGCTGATCGCCAGGGTCGGCACCTCGCGCACATCGCCCTCGCCAGCGGCGAGCTGCAGCAGGCGCTCCTGACCCAGCACACCGAGCGAGCGCGGGCCGCCGGAAGGCGGCAGCGCCCAGAGCTGCAGCGACTTGTCGCTCGCTTCCTGGAAGCCGCTCACGCGCTGCAGCGTGAGCTTCCTGCTCTTGGGGTCGAAGGTGACCAGCATGGATGCGCTGGCCTGGTCGTCGTGCAGCACGGCCACGTACTCCACCTGCGGTGTTGCTTCGAGTTGGGCTTGCAGCTCGCTGATTCGCGCGCCCAGGTTGTCGCGCAGGCCGACGGCCGTGACCACGGCCAGCACGGTGGCCAGAGCGCCGGCGGCGGTGGCGCCGCGCCACAGCGCCAGGCTGCGCAGCCAGCCGCCTGGGCGACCGGGCGGGGTGGTTGGGGCGCGCGCGGCGGCCATGGCCTGTTGGTCGTTGTCGGCGCGCACCAGGTTCTCGATGCGCGTCCAGACCGCCGGGGCCGGCTCGCTCGGGGCCTGCAGTTCGTTCATGCTGGCCACGCGGCTCTGCCACACCAGGGCGGCGGCGCGCACTGGCGCCTGTTCCCGCGCCATGGCTTCGAAGCGGCGGCGCGCGCCGCCGCGCAGCGTGCCCAGCGCGTGGGCCGCGGCCAGTTGGTCCAGCAGTTCGGGGTGTTTCATGAGGTTCATGGCGAGGTCCTCACGCGAAGCGCGCCATGCAGGTGCGCAGCTGGTCCAGCCCCCGGCGGATCCAGGTCTTGACCGTGCCCAGCGGCAGCTTGAGCTGCTCGGCCAGCTCGCTGTGGCTCAGGTCGCGCAGGTAGGCCAGGCTGACCACCTCGCGCTGGCGGCGTTCCAGCTTGCCCAGACACTGGTGCAGCGCCCAGGCCTGCTGGCTCGCCAGGCTCACGTCCATGGGGTTGGGGGAGGCGCCTTCCAGGGTGTCGGCCATCACGTCGTCGAGCTCGTCGGTGAGGTGGGCGCGCTCGGCGCTGCGCCGTCGCAGGGCATCGAGCGAGCGGCTGCGCACGATCAGGCCCAGCCAGGCCATGGGCGGGCTCAGGCTGGCGCGGTAGTCGCCGGCCGAGCGCCAGATCTGCAGGAAGGTTTCCTGCAGCACGTCCTCGGCCCATTCGTGCTTGTTCACCACGCGCAGCGAGAGCCCGTAGAGCTTGGACGACACCAGGTCGTAGAGGCCCTTGAGAGCGGCCTCGTCGCGCTGGGCGATGCGGTCGAGCAGGGCGATGAGGGTGTCGTCGGGTTGGTCGCTCATGCGCGCATTGTGGGGCCACCCGGGTGCCTGCGGGGCACTGTCGGGCCGGCTCCACACCAGCGTGGGGCGGGAACCGCGCGCGGTGGGGCGGGGGATGTCGGGGCGTTGAGGGGGTGGCGAGGGCTTCATGGCCCTCTGGATACGCACCCGGGGCCCGCCTGGATTCAGCCGGGTGCTCAGGCTGCCCGCTGGAAGCCTTCCAGCAAGTTGACGGCGTTGGTGCCGACCTCGTCCACCGCGTAGCCGCCTTCGAAGGTGAACACCGTGGGCAGGTCCGCGCCGGCCAGCGCCGCGCCGACGGCGGCGTAGTCGCCGGTCTGGAGCGTGAAGCCGGAGATCGGGTCGCCCTCGAAGGTGTCCAGCCCCAGGGGCACCACCAGCGCGTCGGCGCCGAAGTTGCTGACCGCGCGCAGGGCCTTGTCCAGCGCCGCGCGCCAGGCCAGCACGCCGGTGCCGCGCGGCAGGGGCAGGTTGAGGTTGAAGCCGGTGCCCGCGCCCGCGCCGCGTTCGTCCGCATGGCCGAGGAAGAAGGGGTACTCGGTCGCCGGGTCGCCATGGATGGAGACCGTGAGCACGTCGGCGCGTTCGTAGAAGATGGTCTGCGTGCCGTTGCCGTGGTGGTAGTCCACGTCCAGCACCGCCACCTTGGGATGGCCGGCGTCGCGCAGCGCCTGCGCGGCGATCGCGGCGTTGTTCAGGAAGCAGTAGCCGCCCAGAAAATCAGGCCCCGCGTGGTGGCCGGGCGGGCGCGAGAGCGCGAAGGCGCTGCGATCACCGCCCGCCACGGCCTGGGCCGCCGCGAGCGCGCAGGCCGCGCCGCCGCGCGCGGCGGCCCAGGTGCCGGCGGTCAGAGGCGAGCCCGAGTCGAACGAGAACAGGCCCAGGCGGGCCGCGAAGTTGTGCGGCAGCACGTCGTTGCGAAAGCCGTGCCGGTTGGCCAGCGGCCACACCGAGGGCAGGGCGTCGCGCTGCGCGTTGGCCGGGTCCATGGCCACCCAGTCGTTCCAGGCGGTGGCGAGGAAAGCCAGGTAGCGCGCGTCGTGCACGCGGGCGATGGCGGTGTCCAGCGCGGCAGCGTCCACGGCCGGCGGGGTGAGGGCCCCCAGCGGGCGGCGCTGCAGTTCGGCGAGCACGAAGTCCAGCCGCGCGGGCACTTCATGGCAGGGCACCATGCGGCCGCGAAACATCTCCTGCTGGCCGGCATGGCCGGCGTGGTGGGGGTTGTGAAAGGTTTTCATGCGCTGGCGAACGATGGGGGAGGCCCATCGTAGCGAAAGCGGCCGCCTCAGGCCGCCAGCGCGAGTTCCACCTGCCGGGGCTCGGTCCGGCGCAGCAGGCCGAACAGGTCCTTCGGATCGGCCAGCGCGGGGATCAGCGGCAGCGCCTGGCCCAGGCCGAGCTCGCCCGCTGCCTCGCGCAGGAAGCGCAGGGCCGAATAGTCTTCCAGCGCGAAGCCGACCGAGTCGAACAGCGTGACCTGCGCCGCGCTGGTGCGGCCTGGGGCGTTGCCCGCGAGCACGTGCCAGAGTTCGGTCACGGCGAAGTCGGCGGGCAGGTGCTGCAGGTCGCCTTCGATGCGGGTCTGCGGCTCGTACTCGACGAAGACCGAGGCCATGCGCAGCACGTCGG
>JAGKSX010000001.1 GCA_018993155.1 Hydrogenophaga sp. | reverse complement strand
GCATGCCGGGCTCGATCAGGTCGGGCGTGAGGATGGTGGCGTTGGTCTTGTCGGCGGTGACGGTGGTCACGATGTCGGCGCCGCGCACCGCCTGGGCGATGCTGTCGCAGGCGAGCAGCCTCAGGCCGGGCTGGCCCGCGAGGTTGTCCATCAGCTTGCGCGTGGCGGCCAGGTCGGTGTCGTACAGGCGGATCTCGTCGATGCCCATGAGGTGGTGGAAGGCCAGGGCCTGGAACTCGCTCTGCGCGCCGTTGCCGATCAGCGCCATGCGGCGGCTGTTCGGGCGGGCCAGCGCGCGCGCGGCCACCACCGACATGCCAGCGGTGCGCAGCGCGGTGGTGAGCGTGAGCTCGCTCAGCAGCACAGGCACGCCGGTGGCCACCTCGGCCAGCACGCCGAAGGCCATCACCGTGGGCAGGCCGCTCTGGGTGTTCTTGGGGTGGCCGTTGACGTATTTGAAGGCGTAGGTGGTGTCGTCGGCGATCGGCATCAGCTCGATCACGCCGTCGGTGGAGTGGCTGGCCACGCGCGCCGACTTGTCGAACGAGGGCCAGCGCAGGTAGTCGGCGTGCAGGGTGCCGGCCAGGCGGTCCAGCGCGGCGGGCAGGCCCAGCCGGTGGACCAGGGTGGCCACGTCCTGGGCGCTGAGGAACAGGGTGGGCAGGGAGGGCGAGGTGGCGGCTTTCATGGGGAATCCTTGGGTGATGTCCTCAGTGTCGCCAGGCGCCCGCTCAATGTAAATCGTCAACTGTGCTTGAATTTCGACAGAAAATTGCCAGAAAGACAAGCTTGAATCGCATAATGCTCGAATGGACGCCCTGGACCAGCAACTGATCGGCCTTTTGCGAAAGGACGCGCGCACCAACGTGGCCGCGCTGGCCAAGAAGCTGGGCGTGTCGCGCGGCACGGTCACCAACCGCATCGCGCGGCTGGAGGACAGCGGGGTCATCGTCGGTTACACCGTGCGACTGCGGCCCGATGCCGAGCCCGATGAGATCAGCGCCTGGATGAGCGTGGCGGTGGAAGGCAACCAGACCCGAGCGGTGATCGCCAGCCTGCTGGGTGAGCCCGGCGTGGCCGAACTGCACGACACCAACGGCCGCTGGGACCTGCTCGCCGAGCTGCGCGCGAGCAGCCTGGCGGAGCTGTCCCAGGTGCTGGAGCGCATCCGCCTCATCCGCGGCATCAGCAGCACCGAGACCAGCCTGCACCTGGCGACGTACAGGTGAAACACCCCCCTGCGCCGCTGCGCGGCTCCCCCCCTCTGTAGCGCGCCTTCGGCGCTTCGAGGGGGGGCGGCACCTCGGGCCGGCGAAGCCGGACCCTTGATGCCTCTGGTGGGCGCCGTCTCTCTCGTCGCGGTCGTCAGCCTAGGGTTCGGAAGGTTTGCAGCTCGGCCAGTGGCGTGAACTCGCCAGCCCGCTTTTCTTTCATCGCGCCAATGGCCTCGCGCACGTGGGCGTTGCTCCACACCGTGCCCTGCAGCCAGCCCATCTGGCGCAGGCTGTCTTCCACCGAGTGGTCGCGCGCGTAGGTCACGGCCTGCTTGGTGCCCCAGATCGCCACCGGGGGCTTGGCGGCGATTTCCTTCGCGCACTGCAGCGCGGCGGCCACCGTGGCTTCGGCGGTGTCGAACACCTCGTTGACCAGGCCGTGGCCCAGTGCCTTGCCCGCGGGCAGGCGGCGGCCGGTGTAGGCCAGCTCCTTCACGACGCCGAAGGGGATCAGCTTGGGCAGGCGCTGCAGCGTGCCCACGTCGGCCACCATGCCGATGTTGATTTCCTGGATGCAGAAGAAGGCGT
>JAGKSX010000033.1 GCA_018993155.1 Hydrogenophaga sp. | reverse complement strand
CGCACCCTCTGTGGCAACCGCGAATGGGGGCCTGCGCATTCGGACGCCGCCACTGTCCTGCAAGAAGCGTGGGCACTCCCAGCTTGGCACGCCTGCTTTTGTCGTGGGGCGGGTGGTCCGGGCAGGAGGGCGCTGGCCCCATTCGCGGTTGCCACAGAGGGTGCGCGCCCACCCGGTGTTGACGAAAGGGTAGCGGCAGACCCGGGCAGACACCCGCGAGCGGCCGGCGCCAGCCTGCCCGGACCACCCGACCTCGCCAACCGCGGCAGAGTGAAAAAGGAAGAAGCCTACCGAACCGAACAGGCCAAAGACACCTTCATGGCCATCTGCTGCAAAGCCTGCCAGGGATCGGCAGGCCAGGTAGGCACCTTGAGGCCTTTGACGATGCCGTCCACGGTGTGCGCATCATCGAGCCAGCGAGACAGGGTGGCGATGCTGAGCAAAGGAATCGCGCGCTCCATGAGCTTCTCCTTCACCCCCCACACCCGGTTCTCGCGCAAAGCCATCGGCAAAGGCCGGCCCGCGTCCATCGCGGTGCGGACGCGGTGCAGCGTGCGGATGTCTTCCGACAAAGCCCAATGCACCAGCACCGGTGCCTCGCCCTCCGCCTGCAGACCGTCCAGCATGCGCTGCACCCGCTGCACCTGCCCGCCCAGCACGGCCTCGGCCAGCTTGAAGGCGTCGTAGCGCGCCACGTTCAGCACCGCGCCCTCCACCTGCTCGAAGCTGAGTTCACCCGCAGGATGCAACAGCGCGAGCTTCTGGATCTCCTGGTGCGCGGCGAGCAGATTGCCCTCCACCCGGTCGGCAAAGAACTGCAGCGTGCGCTGGCCCTCCTCGCCCGAGGCCACGCGCTGGCCTTGCTGTTGCAGGCGCTGCGCGATCCACTGCGGCAAGGCCTTGCGGTCCACCGGGTCCAGCTTCACGGTGGCGCCGTAGCTTTCCAGTGCGGCGAACCAGGCGCCTTTTTGCGTGGCCATGTCCAGGCGCGGCAAGAGCACGAGCGTGAGGGTGCTGTCGTTGCCCTGCGCGGTTTCGGCGATCTGCTGCAGCACTTGCGAGCCGTCCTTGCCCGGCTTGCCGGAGGGGATGCGGATCTCGATCAGCTGCTTGTCGGCGAACAGGCTCATCGAGCCGCCACTGGCCAGCACCTCGCCCCAATCGAAATGCGCGCCCGCCACGGTGTGCACCGTGCGCTCGGTGTAGCCCTGCTCGCGCGCCACCGCGCGAATCGCATCGGCCGCCTCCTGCACCAGCAAGGGCTCGTCGCCGTGCAGGGTGTAGAGGCTCTTGAGCCCACGCTGCAGTTGGGCGCTGAGTTGCGGTGCGGCGATCTGCATGGGTCTCGCTGGGCGCTGTTCGTCAGAGGGATTTCACCGCCGCCATGCGGCGCACGACCTGCTGCACGGCATCGCTCACCATGTCCCGGTACAGCAGCTCTTCTTCGGACGCCTTGGAGAGCACCACCGTTTCGTTGAAGCTCAGCTCGCGCTCCAGCAGCAGTTCCGTGTCCTCGATCAGATCCTTGTCGGTTGCCGTGCGCAAGCGGAAGGTGAAGCGCGTGCGCAACTGCAGTTCTCGCACCTGGCCGGCGGCCGTCTGGCCCACGGCGATGCGCTCGCGCTGGTCGGCAACCACGGTCAACACCACGTCGGCGGGTGTCGCACCGCTCACCACCTGCAGGCCGTTGGTGAGCAGCGCCTTGCGCAACTCGTATGCCACGGGTGTGCTCGCGGCACTGGCGAAGCGCACGGTCTTGAAGGCGAAGGTGGGTGCCTGGCGCAGCTTGAAGCCGCAGCCGGCAACGCCGCCCGCCAGCACCACGGCGCCCGCCGCCAGTTGCAACAGTGCGCGGCGGCGCGTGGCAGAAGGGGACGACGGGAGCGCGCGGTGGGTTGGCATGAATCGACTTTCAGATGACCACGTTGACCAGGCGACCGGGCACGACCACCACCTTTTTCGGCGCGGTGCCCGCGGCCTGCTTGATGAAGGCTTCGCTGGCCAGCGCCGCGGCTTCGATGGCGGCCTTGTCCGCAGCGGCGGGCACGGTCACGCTGCCGCGCAGCTTGCCGTTGATCTGCAGCATGAGTTCGATCTCATCGCGCTGCAGCGCGGCGGGGTCGGCCTCGGGCCAGGGCGCATCGAGCAGCTCGCCGGCGTAGCCCAGGTCGCTCCAGAGCGTGTGCGCGATGTGCGGCGTGGCCGGGTAGATCGAGCGCAGCAGGATGCCGAAGCCTTCGGCCAGCGCGGCGTTGTCGCCCGCGGAGCCGTCGGGCTTGAAGTCTTCCAGCGCGTTGAGCATCTTCATCGCGCCCGAGACCACGGTGTTGTATTGCATGCGCTGGTAGTCGTAGTCCACCTGCTTGAGCACGGTGTGGATTTCCAGCCGCAGCGCCTTGGCAGGCTTGGACAATGCCTGACCCGACACGCCGGCGGCGAGCGCGCCCAGGCCACCGATGGCCGAGAGCTTCACGCCGAAGGCCCACACGCGGCGCAGGAAGCGGTAGCTGCCCTCCACCGCCGCGTCGTTCCACTCCAGCGTGGCTTCAGGCGGCGCGGTGAACATGGTGTACAGGCGCGCGGTGTCGGCGCCGTATTTCTCGATCAGGTCCTGCGGGTCCACGCCGTTGTTCTTGGACTTGGACATGGTGCCCACGCCCTCGTAGTCGATTGGTGTGCCCACGGGCAGCATGCCGTCGCCGCTGGTGGCGGGGTTCTTGAGCTTGGCGCCGATGATCTTGCCGCCTTCGTCGAGCACGTGATCCACGTCGTGCGGCCAGAAGTAGTCCTTGCCGCCCTTGGCGGTGCGCCGGCTGTAGATGTGGTTGAGCACCATGCCCTGCGTGAGCAGGTGGGTGAAGGGCTCATCGACCTTGACCAGGCCGAGATCGCGCATGACCTTGGTCCAGAAGCGCGCGTACAGCAGGTGCAGGATGGCGTGCTCGATGCCGCCGATGTACTGGTCCATCGGCATCCAGTAGTCCGCGCCGCCAGCGACCATCTGCTCGTCGTTGGTGGGGTCGCAGTAGCGCATGAAGTACCAGGACGAGTCCACGAAGGTGTCCATGGTGTCGGTCTCGCGGCGCGCGGGCGCTCCGCACACGGGGCAGACCACGCCGGCGTGGAAGCCCTCGTGCTTGTGCAGCGGGTTGCCCGAGCCGTCGGGAATGCAGTCCTGGGGCAGCACGACCGGCAGGTCCTGCTCGGGCACGGGCACGGCACCGTGTTCGGCGCAGTGGATGATGGGAATGGGGGTGCCCCAGTAGCGCTGGCGGCTCACGCCCCAGTCGCGCAGGCGGAAGGTGGTCTTCTTCTCGCCCATGCCCTTGCCGGCCAGCAGCTCGGCGACCTTGTCGACGGCGGCCTTGTAGCCCAGGCCGTCGAGCACGCCGGAGTTCACGCACACGCCGCGCTGCTTGTCGCCGTACCAGTCGGCCCAGGTCTCGGTGCTGAAGGTTTCGCCCTCGACCGCCACGACCTGCTGGATCGCGATGCCGTACTTGTTGGCGAACGCGAAGTCGCGCTCGTCGTGCGCGGGCACGCCCATCACGGCGCCGTCGCCGTAGCTCATGAGCACGTAGTTGCCGACCCACACATCCACCTCCTTGCCGGTGAGCGGGTGGGTGACGGTCAGGCCGGTGGCCATGCCCTTCTTTTCCTGCGTGGCGAGCTCGGCTTCGGTGGTGCCGCCGGTCTTGCACTCCTCGATGAACGCGGCCAGGGCCTTGTTGCTCTCGGCGGCGTGCGCGGCCAGCGGGTGCTCGGGCGCCACGGCGCAGAAGGTCACGCCCATGATGGTGTCGGCGCGCGTGGTGAAGACGTACATGCGGCCGCCGCCGATCGGCGTGCCACCGGCGTCCTGGATGGTGTGCGGGAAGGCGAAGCGCACGCCCTCGCTCTTGCCGATCCAGTTTTCCTGCATCAGGCGCACCTTGTCGGGCCAGCCGTTGAGCGTGGCCTTGGGGTTGCCGATCTGCACATGGTCGAGCAGTTCGTCGGCGTAGGCGGTGATGTTGAGGTAGTAGCCCGGGATCTCGCGCTTCTCGACGACCGCGCCGGTGCGCCAGCCCTTGCCGTCGATCACCTGCTCGTTGGCCAGCACGGTCTGGTCTACCGGGTCCCAGTTGACGACCTGGGTCTTGCGGTAGGCGATGCCCTTTTGCAGCATGCGCAGGAACAGCCACTGGTTCCATTTGTAGTAGCTCGGGTCACAGGTGGCGACTTCGCGCGACCAGTCGATGGCCAGGCCCATGGCCTGCATCTGCTGCTTCATGTACGCGATGTTTTCGTAGGTCCACTTCGCGGGCGGCACGCCGTTCTTGAGCGCGGCGTTCTCGGCCGGCAGGCCAAAGGCGTCCCAGCCCATGGGCATGAGGACGTTGTGGCCCTTCATGCGCAGGTGGCGCGCGAGCATGTCGTTGATGGTGTAGTTGCGCACATGCCCCATGTGCAGCTTGCCACTGGGGTAGGGCAGCATCGAGCAGGCGTAGAACTTCGACTTGCCCGCATCCTCGCTCACGCGGTAGGCGTCGATGGCGTTCCAGTGGGCGTGCGCGGCGCGCTCGACTTCCTTGTGGGCGTATTTGTCTTGCATGAACCAGGGGCCGGACCAGCCGGGGACGGGGTGAAAGGAGAGAGGGCGCGCGGTGGCGCGGGGAGATGCGGGATTTTAGGCCTTGGCCCGATCCGCACGCCGGTGCCCCGGCATTCAGCGCGCGGCGGGGGGCGCGCTGTCGGCCACGAAGCCGATGCGCGAGAGGCCGGCGCTCTGCGCCAGGCCGATCAGCTGCACCACGCGGCCATAGGGCGCGGCGGCGTCGGCGCGCAGCTGCAGCTCGGTGGCAGGGTTGCGCCGGGCAGTCTCCTGCAGGCGCTGGCGCAAGGCGTCCTCGGCCAGCGGTTCGTCGTTCCAGTGCAGCTGACCCTTGGCGTCCAGGGCCAGGGAAACAAAGGCCTCGGCCGCCGCCGGGGCGGTGGCGGGCGCCTCGGCCTTGGGGAGTTCCAGGGCCAGCCGGCCGGCCATGAAGGGGGCGGCAATGATGAAGATCACCAGCAGCACCAGCATCACGTCCACCAGGGGCGTGACGTTGATGTCGCTCATGGGCCGGTCGCCCGTGGGGCGTTCCAGCCGGCCGAAGCTCATGCCCCCACGCTCCGCCGCTGACGCGGGTCGCTGCCCCCCGAGGGGGCTGACCTGCCTTGGGGCGGCCCGGCGGCAGGTCTCACGATGGGCTACCCGGATGCGCCAGGAGCTCGCGCAGGTCGCGCGCGAAGCCTTCCAGGTCGGCCTCGATGCGGGCAATCTGGCGGCCCAGCACGTTGTAGGCGAGCACGGCGGGAATCGCCACCGCCAGGCCGGCGGCGGTCATCACCAGCGCCTCGCCCACCGGGCCGGACACCTGCTCGATGCGAAAGGGCCCGTCCAGCCCGATGCCGGTGAGCGCGTGGTAGATGCCCCAGACGGTGCCCAGCAGGCCCACGAAGGGCGCGGTGGAGCCCACGGTGGCCAGCAGCACCTGGCCGAACTGCAGGCGGTGCAGCACGCGGTGCAGGGCATCGCGCAGCACACGGGTGAGCTGCTGGGAGCGGTCGCCGGCGGCGGCCAGGGTGTGGGGCGCTGCGCTGTCCAGGCCGCGAGCGGCCTGCAGCAGGGGCAGCACGATCTGCTGCGGGTCGAAACGGCCCAGGCGGGCCTGGGCGTCGTCCAGGTCGCTGGCCTGCCAGAAGGCGGCGGTGCTCAGGTTCAGGTCGGCGGCGGCGCGGCGCAGCAGCCAGGCTTTCCAGAGAATGACCACCCAGCTCGCGACCGACATGGCCAGCAGCAGCAGGGCCACGGCACGGCCAAGAGCGTCGGCCTGGCTCAGGGTCTGCAGAAGGCCCACCGGGGCGCTGGCGTCCATGGGGCTGTGGCGGAGGCGGTGCTCAGCGCAGGCCTAGCACGTCGAACATGTCGTACAGGCCAGCGGGCTTGCCAGCCAGGAAACGCACCGCGCGCAGGCTGCCCTGAGCGTAGGTGGTGCGGCTGCTGGACTTGTGCGTGATCTCGATGCGCTCGCCGGTGCCGGCGAACAGCACGGTGTGGTCGCCCACGATGTCGCCGCCGCGGATGGCCGCGAAACCAATGGTCGACGGGTCGCGCTCGCCGGTGACGCCTTCGCGCGCATAGACCGCGCATTCTTTGAGGTCACGGCCCAGCGCGTCGGCGATCACCTCGCCCATCTTGAGCGCGGTGCCGCTGGGCGCGTCCACCTTGTGGCGGTGGTGCGCCTCGATGATCTCGATGTCGTAGCCCGTGGCCATGGCCTTGGCCGCCATCTCCAGCAGCTTGAGCGTGACGTTGACGCCCACGCTCATGTTGGGCGCCATGACGATGGGGATCTGCTTCGCGATCTGCGCGATCTCGGCCTTCTGCGCGTCGGTGAATCCGGTGGTGCCGATGACCACGGCCACGCCGAGCTTCGCGCATTCGCGCAAATGCGCCATCGTGCCCTCGGGGCGGGTGAAGTCGATCAGGAACTGGCTGCCCGAGAGGCCGGCGGGCAGGGCGGCGGGGGTGGGCACACCACTGGCCTGCCCCCCAAAGCCGGCCGCGTCCTGGCCGATGGCCGGGCTGCCGGCGATGTCGAGCGCGCCGGTCAGGGTGCAGTCGCCGCTGTCGCGCACGGCTTCGACCAGCATCTGACCCATGCGGCCGCTGGCGCCGGCCACACACACGCGCAGGGCGGTGTTCACGGCGGCGCTCAACGTGCCGCTCCCGAGCTCTCCAGCGGCGGGTAGACGGTGTCGGGCGATGGCGCCGGCGGCGTCGGCTCGGGCGCCAGGGGGGTGTTCTTGTCCTGGAAGGCTTTCAGCTGGGCCTCGGTGGCCTGCAGCTGCGGCACCTTGCCGAACTTGCGCCTCGCGTCGAGCGAAGCCACGAATTCCACCTCGCTGGGCAGCTCGTCGCCCTCAAAACGTTCGAGCGTCTCGCCCTTGAAGAACACCGTCAGCTTGCGCTGCTGGGGCTCCTGGCCCTGGCGGCGGAAGGTGAACACGTAGTCCCAGCGGTCGGCATGGAACACGCTGGACAGAAGGGGCGAGCCCAGGATGTCGCGCACCTCGGCCCGCGACAAGCCGGGCTTGAGCGCCTGCGCCTGCTCACGCGTGACCACGTTGCCCTGCACGATGTCGATCTTGTAGGGGGTGATGATGGTCGGGACGTAGCTGCAGGCCGAGAGCGAGGCCACGGCCATCAGCGCGCACAGGGCGTGCGCCAGACGCGGAGACGGCTTCGTGGAACGGGCGCGGCGGGGTGAGAGGAAATGCATGTGGGCTGACCCTGGAGGCGCAACGCCGTGTGCCGCACGGGGAAAAATGCGGCAGCCGGCGGACGCTGGCGATATGATCCGATCATTGTAGCCCCGGGGTCCTGCGCCGGAGGGCACCCACCCCAGGGGTCGGCGATGCCCGGTGGCGCTGATTTGCGCCTGTTTCAACCCCTTGCACCTGCCTGCCATGACCAACATCGAAGAACTCAAGAGCACGGGGCTCAAGGCCACCCTGCCCCGGCTGAAGATTCTGGAGGTGTTCCAGAACGCCAAACAACGGCACATGACGGCCGAAGACGTGTTTCGCGTGCTGCTCGAAGAGCGCTCGGACATCGGCCTGGCCACGGTCTACCGCGTGCTGATGCAGTTCGAGCAGGCGGGCCTGCTCACGCGCAGCAACTTCGAGTCGGGCAAATCGGTGTTCGAACTCAACGAAGGCCAGCACCACGACCACCTGGTGTGCCTGGACTGTGGACGGGTCGAGGAATTCTTCGACGCCGAGATCGAGAAGCGCCAGCAGATGGTGGCCAAGGCCCGTGGCTTCGTGCTGCAGGAGCACGCGCTGTCGCTCTACGCCAATTGCAGCAAGACCGATTGCCCGCACCGGGGCAATGTGCACCGCGTCACCTGACGAACGCGCCCGGGTTTTCTTTTCTAGAAGCGCCGCGGAACTGGCTTTGCCAGGCCGCAGGCGGCGCGGGGGTGTTTCTTCTACTCACTGCGCGACATGGCCGCGCGGTGGCGTGAGACGAATTCCTGGTAGGTGTCGATGCCGCGCAGCTGCAGGATGGTGTTGCGCACGGCCGCTTCCACCAGCACGGCGATGTTGCGGCCGGCCACCACCTGGATCACTGCCTTGCGCACCGGCACGCCCAGCACGTCCTGGTACAGCGGCTCGTGGGGCATGCGCTCGTAGTCCCGCTCCATGGTTTCTCGGCGCACCAGGTGCACGATCAGCGAGAGCCGCATCTTGCGGCGAACGGCGGTCTCGCCAAAGATGGCCTTGATGTCGAGCAGGCCGATGCCGCGCACCTCGAGCAGGTTCTGCAACAGCTCGGGGCAACGGCCCTCGATGCTGGTCTGGTTGATGCGGTAGAGGTCCACCGCGTCATCGGCCACCAGGCCGTGGCCGCGCGAGATCAGTTCCAGGCCCAGTTCGCTCTTGCCCAGCCCGGATTCGCCGGTGATCAGCACGCCCATGCCCAGGATGTCCATGAACACACCGTGCATGGAGGAACGGTCGGCGAAATGGCGCGAGAGATAGGCACGCAGCACGTCGATGACAAAAGCCGCCGACTCCTGCGTGGAGAACATCGGGATCTGGGCCCGCTCGCACATCGCGGTGAGGGCGTCGGGCGCGGTCTGCCCGTCGGCCACCACCAGCACCGGCGGCTCCAGCGTGACGATGCGCGCCACGCGGCGTCGGTTGTCGTCCTCACTGGGGCTGGTGAGGTAGGCGACTTCGCGCTCGCCGAACACCTGCACACGGTAGGGGTGGATGTAGTTGAGGTACCCGACCAGATCGGCGCCGGAACGCGCGGCGCGGATGGCGACTTCGTCGAAACGGCGCTCGGAAGCCCCGAGACCGGCAATCCACTGCCATTTCAGGGCGTCGCGATGGTCCTCGAACAGGACATCGGCGCTGACGACGGTGGGTTTCAAGGCAAGCGGCCAGCCGCAGGGCCGCCCCAAGGCTGGTCAGCCCCCTCGGGGGGCAGCGACCCGTGAAACGGTGAAGCGTGGGGGCTCAAAATTCAGGCGGCGGCGTGGGCCGACTGCCAGGACGTGATCAGCTTGTGCAGCTCGGCAGCGTCGGTGGAGGTCTTCATCTGCTCGCGCAGGGCGCTGTCGCTGAGCATCTCGGCGATCTCGGACAGGATTTCGAGGTGCTTCTGTGTGGCCACTTCGGGCACCAGCAGGAAGATCATGAACTGCACCGGCTGCTCGTCGGGCGCGTCGAAGCCGATCGGGCTGCCGAGCTGGAACACCGCGGCCAGCGGCTGCTTGAGACCCTTGATGCGACCGTGGGGGATGGCCACGCCATGGCCGAGCCCGGTGGAGCCGAGACGCTCGCGCGCGAAGAGGCTGTCGGTGATCAGGGCGCGATTGAGCCCGTGCTCGGTTTCAAACAGCAGGCCTGCCTCTTCGAATGCGCGTTTCTTGCTGGTGGCGTCGACGCCAACAAGCACTTGCACGGCGGGCAATATGGCGGAAAGTCGGTTCATGTGGGCCCTTTCGGACCGCAAATTATGCCGAGTTGGTGTCCCTTGGCTAGACTGCGGGCACAAAAAAGCCGCTTGACATATCAAGCGGCTTGCTGCAATGCAACATTTCTCACGCTCCCTGCGCCGGGAGCCGTGAGCGGGTCACATCAAACGTTTGACCGTACCGTGGTGATGGTCTTGCGTCTTGTCCTTGTAGCGCAGCACCTGGCGGTCCAGTTTGTCGGCCAGTTCGTCCACCGCCGCATAGAGATCGGCATGGACGCTTTCCGCAAACAGGTCGCGCCCTTTGACGTGGACATTGCACTCGGCCTTTTGTCGCAGGTCCTTCTCCTTGAGGTTGTCCACCGTCAACAGCACCTTGATGTCGACCACTTGATCGAAGTGTCGGGAGATGCGCTCCAGTTTGGTGGTGACGTAACCGCGCAAGGCGGGTGTGACCTCGAGGTGGTGACCGCTGATCGTCAGGTTCATAGATGAGCCTCCATTTGCTCCGGGTTGACACAAGCCGCCTGGGGCAAGACCTCCCGACGGCCACGGGGATGTCTTGAGACCACTATGCCCATGAATGCCCGACGGCGCAAGCCGCAGGGGGCAACAAAGCGCGAGAAACCGATGAAAAAAAATGCGCCAACTCGTAAACTTGAGCGCAACGGGAGTTGGCTCGAGACCGGAGGCGAACTCAGGACGCTTTTTTTCATGCCCAACACCGTCGACAAGCTGGACCTGAAACGGCGCCTCCTGCGCGAACAGGTGAGCATTCTGCTGAGTCACCTGCCGACCATGGTGATAGGCACGGTTTTGTTGGCCAGCGGGGGCGCTTGGCTGTTGTATCTTCAGAACCTGCCGACAAACCGGGTGCTGGGCTGGCTCGCGGGCATGACCTTGTACTCGGGTTTGCGACTGGTGCTGTATGCGAAGCGCCACCGCCATCCTGTCACCGATGGCAATGCCCACCGATGGGCGCTCGTTCTGACGATAGCCTCGGGGGGCGCCGGCCTGATGTGGGGATCGATCGCCCTGCTGTTCTTCACGCCAGAGAACCTCTACACACAGGCCGTCATTGCAATCATGCTATGCGGCATTCTCGCCAGCGCCGCCCAGTCGATTGGCGTGTACTGGCCCGCGCACATGGCCTTCGCGATTCCTTGCTCGCTGCCGTTTTCGTTCCGTTGCCTGATCGAAAATGTGCCGGAACTGACCACCTTGGGCGTGCTGTCGCTGCTGTTTCTGGGGTTCACTTCCTCGTTTGCTCGCAGCATCCCCTTGTCGCTTCGCCAGTCGATCCAGTTGCGGATGGAGAACGAGGCGCTGGTGGAACGCCTCACCTGGGCCAAGGAGCAGGCCGAAGCGTCCGAACGCCGAAAGACGCGGTTTCTCGCCGCGGCCAGCCACGATCTGCGGCAACCCATCCACGCCATGGGTCTGTTTGTCCCCGCGCTCCAGCGCCTGGTGCGGCACGCTCGGCCGTCCCCTCAGGCGCTGACCGACATCGCCGATCGCATGCATTCGGTGCTGGAGAGCATGGGCCAGCTGCTGCAGGTGCTGATGGAAATTTCCCGGCTGGACTCTGGCGCCGTCACGGTTCGAAGAGCCCCCTGTGCGATCAACCCCATCCTGCTGCAGGTCGGCGAGGTCTTGCGCGGCCAGGCGAAGGCAAAGGGCCTTCGGCTTCGACTGCGGGAAACTTCTCTCTGGGTGCAGGCCGATCCCGCGGTCCTGCACACGGTTCTCCTCAACCTGGTGGCCAACGCGGTGCGCTACAGCGAGCGCGGCGGGGTGCTGGTGGGCGCCCGATGCCGGGGCGACGAGGTGGAGATTCAGGTCTGGGACAGCGGCATCGGCATTCCGGAAGGCGATATGCCCCGGGTGTTCGACGAGTTCTACCAGGCCAGCAATGCGCACCGGGCATCGGCGCAGTCGCGTGGCTTCGGCCTGGGCCTGTCGATCGTCCATCGCTCGGCGGAGTTGCTGGACGCGCGCCTCAACGTGCGCTCGCGCCTGGGCCGGGGCTCGGTGTTCTCGGTGTTCCTGCCACGCTGCGACCCCGTGATCGAGCCGCCAGCCCCCGCCAGGACATCCGCGTCCGCCGCGCCCACCCAGGTGGTGCTGGTGCTGGACAACGACGAGCAGGTGGTTCGCGCGCTCACGCACTTGCTGAGCGGCCTGGGCCATCGGGTGCTGGGCGCGCAGACGATGCGCGACGCCCTCGTCCTGGCATGGAACAACAGTGCATCGATTTCGCTGATCGTGGTCGACTACCACCTGAGCGAGACCTTCGATGGCCTTCAGGCCATCTCCCGGCTTCGGGGCATTCTCGAGCGCGAGGTGCCAGCCCTGGTGATCACCGGCGACGCGAGCCTGCAGTTGACAGGCGGGGGCATGCGGCAGGACATCACCCTGCTGAACAAACCCGTCGATCCCCGCGCGCTGCAGCGCTGGATGACCCAGGCCGCCCCATCGGCCGCGGCGATTGATTAGGATGTGGCGATTCACACCGTTCGACACCCCTTTGTCTCTCGACACCCTCATCACCCACAACACGCTGCTGCCTGCCGCACCCGAGTACGGTGACGGCACCTGCGCGCTGGTGCTCATGGGGGGTGGCGCGCGCACGGCGTACCAGGTGGGCGTCCTCAAGGCCGTAGGCGCCCTGCTGGCCACGCGAGCGACCGCGGGCCCGGCGGTGCCGGCCTTCCCCTTCCAGTGGCTGTTCGGTACTTCGGCCGGCGCGCTCAACGCGAGTTACCTGGGCAGCATCGCCACCCTGGGCCTGCCTGCGCTGTCGCAACTGGCCACGTTCTGGAGCGGCCTGCGCTCGGAGCGCGTCTACCGGCTCGAAGCGCCCGGCTGGGTGCGGGCGAACCGTGTGGTGGCTGGGCTCACCTTGGCGCGCCAGGTGCGCCGGCACCGCGCTCTGCTCGACACGCTGCCCCTGGTGGACACCCTGCACCGCGCGATCGACCTGCAGGGCCTGGAACGCGCGCTGGAGCAACGGCTGATCCATGTGCTGGGCGTCACGGCATCGAGCTACACGACCGGTGAGCACTGGACCTTCTGCCAGACCCGGCCCGACCACCCGGTGCAGCCCTGGCACCGGCCGGGGCGGCGCTCGGAGTTCCAGCCCATCACCATTGAGCACCTGATGGCCTCGAGCGCCATCCCCTTTCTGTTTCCGGCCGTGCCGCTCTGGGTGGACGGGCACAAGGCGCATTTCGGCGACGGTTCGATGCGGCAGCTCTCACCACTCTCACCGGCGATCCAGTTCGGCGCGCGCCGCATTCTGGTGATCGGCGTCGGCCAACCCCAGCGCGCCGGCCTGGCCGCGCGCAACGGCAGCGAGCCCACGGCAGGCACCATCGCCGGCCACGCCATGGCCAGTGTGTTCCACGACACCCTGCAGGCCGACGTGGAGCAGACCCAGCGCGTGAGCCAGACCCTGGCGCGGCTGCCGCCGAGCCTGGCGGCCGCGTTGCCCTACCGGCCGGTGGAGGTGCTGGCGATCCAGCCCAGCTTCTCGCTGGACGAGCTCGCGAGCAAGCACATCCGCGAATTGCCCGCGCCCACCCGCAACACGCTGGCGGGCCTGGGCGCACTGGATACGCGGCGCGGCGCGGCCGGCAGCGCGGCCGCGCTGGCGAGCTACCTGCTCTTCGAGCCGGGCTTCGTCAACGCCCTGATCGAGTTGGGCGAACACGACACCTGGCGGCGAAAGGACGAACTGATGCGCTTTTTTGGCGCATCCGAAGACCTCGGGGCCGGCACCGCGGTGCCATAATTCGGCCTGTTTCACACATGGAGACCCGCATGGAAAGCACGCCCCCCAGTTGCGTGCTTTCAGCCACCCCCGCGACCGTCTGAGCGCCGCCCCCGAGCGGTTTTGGGTCAGGCGGCCGGACGGCTGAAAGCAGCCCCCGAACCGCCCCGAGGCCCGCGGAGCCGGCCTCGACCCTTAGCCAGACAGCACGAAACCGCCGGGAGCGCCGTCATGCTCAACGTATTCACCTTGGCCAATGGCCGCCTGTTCCAGGAAGAAATCGAGTCGCTCGAAGAGCTGGCCCGCTTCAAACCCATCTGGGTCGACCTGGAAGATCCCACCCTCGAAGAACGCCGCTGGGTCAAGCAGCACTTCGGCCTGTCGATTCCCGAAGACGCGATGGACGAGGACATCGAGGAATCGGCGCGTTTCTTCGAGGAAGACAACGGCGAGCTGCATGTGCGCTCGGACTTCCTGATCGACGACGACGAGGATCCGCGCGCAGTGCGCGTGGCCTTCATCCTGAACGAGCACAACGACACGCTCAAAAGCCGGGGCGTGCTGTTCTCCATCCACGACGAGGACGTGCCGGTGTTCCGCCTGCTGCGCATGCGCGCGCGCCGCATGCCGGGCCTGATCGAGGACGCCAAGGACGTGCTGCTGATGCTGTTCGACGCCGACGCCGAGTACTGCGCCGACACGCTCGAGGACATCTACGACGAGATCGAGACCGTGAGCAAGAAAGTGCTCGACAGCAACGCCTCGGACAACCTGCTGAGCGAGGCGCTCTCGGCCATCGCGCGGCACGAGGACATGTCGGGCCGCATCCGACGCAACGTGATGGACACGCGCCGCGCGGTGAGCTTCATGATGCGCAGCCGCATGCTCAGCGTCGAGCAGTTCGAGGACGCGCGGCAGATCCTGCGCGACCTGGACTCGCTCGACAGCCACACGGCCTTCCTGTTCGACAAGATCAACTTCCTGATGGACGCGACGGTCGGCTTCATCAACATCAACCAGAACAAGATCATCAAGATCTTCTCGGTGGCCAGTGTCTCGCTGCTGCCCCCGACGCTGGTGGCCAGCAGCTACGGCATGAACTTCGATTTCATGCCTGAGCTGAAGTGGCACTACGGCTACCCGCTGGCGCTGGCGCTGATGGTGCTGTCGGCGGTCTTGCCGATGCTCTACTTCCGCAAGCGCGGCTGGTTGAGATAAGCCCACCCCTGCGCCGCGCCTTCGGCGCGTCACCCCCTCAAGGGGGCAATGCCTGCGGCCTGGCAGGGCCAGTTCCGCGGCATTCTGGTGAGCGTTACGTCTCTCGCAGCAGGGTTTCGATGACCGCTGCGCTGTAGCGGCTCGCCACCTCGCGCAGGAAGCGCGGAAAGTCCACGTGGGCCGCGTCGTCGGCGCGGTCCGAGATGGTGCGCACCACGGCCAGCGGCACGCCGTAGTCGTGACAGACCTGGGCGAAGGCGGCACCCTCCATCTCCACCGCGAGGGCCTCGGGCAGTGCTTCGCGCAGCGTCAGGCTCTCGGCGGTGGAAGAGACAAAGCGATCCCCACTGATCAGCAGGCCCTGGTGACAACGCGGGGCCTCCAGCTTGAAGGCCTGCATCACCCCGGCACCGAGGCGCGCGGGAAGTTCGCGCAGCACCTGCTCACTCGCCAGCGCCAGCCGTGCGCTCAGGCCGGCATCGGCGTCGAAGCGGGATCGGCCATAACCCGGCACCTCGTGGCGCGGAAAGAGCGGCGAGGCGTCCATGTCGTGCTGCAGGAAGTGCCGGGCCACCACCACATCGCCCACGTTCACGCCCGGCGCCAGCCCGCCGGCCACGCCGGTGAACACGATGCGCTGCACGCCAAAGCGCTCGATGAGCGCGGCGGCGGTGGTGGCGGCGGCGACCTTGCCGATGCCCGAGAGCACCGCCACCACGTCGTGCCCGTGCAGGTGCCCGCGCCAGAAGGCGCGCCCGCCCACGGTCTGCTGCTGTTCGTCGGGCATGAGGTCGAGCACGGCGGCCAGCTCTTCGTGCAGGGCACTCACGATGGCGGTGATGGTCACGGGAAGCTCACTCCTGGGAAGGCAAAAAGAAAAGGCGGCCGAAGCCGCCTTGCATTGTGGCGCAGCGCGCCCGCCTCATTTCTTGTCGCGCAACTCGCGCCGCAGGATCTTGCCCACGGGTGTCTTGGGCAGCTCGGTGCGGAACTCCACTACCTTGGGCTGCTTGTAGCCGGTGAGGTTGGTCTTGCAGTACTCGCGCACCTGCGCCTCGGTGAGGCTCTCGTCCTTCTTGACGATCACGAGCTTGACCGCCTCGCCCGACTTCTCGTCCGGCACGCCGACCACGGCGCACTCCATCACGCCGGGCAACAGGGCCACCACGTCCTCCACCTCGTTGGGGTACACGTTGAAGCCGCTGACCAGCACCATGTCCTTCTTGCGGTCCACGATCTTGAAGTAGCCGCGCGCGTCCATCACGCCCACGTCGCCACTCTTGAAGAAGCCGTCGGCCGTCATGACCTTGGCGGTCTCGTCGGGGCGCTGCCAGTAGCCCGCCATGACCTGCGGGCCCTTGATGGCGATCTCGCCCGGCTGGCCCATCGGCACCTCGTTGCCGTCGTCGTCCAGGCACTTCATGTAGGTGTTGGGCAGGGGCACGCCGATGGTGCCGCTGTACTCGGTGCTGGTGGTCGGGTTGCAGCTGGCCGAGGGGCTGGTCTCGCTCAGGCCATAGCCTTCGCAGATCGGGCAGCCGGTCTTCTCCAGCCAGAGCTTGGCCACCGCGCTTTGCACCGCCATGCCACCACCCACCGAAACCTTGAGGTTGCTCCAGTTGACGGTGTTGAAGTCGGGGTGGTTGGCCAGTCCGTTGAACAGCGTGTTGACCGCCGGAAAGCTGTGGAAGGTGTGCTTGCTCAGCTCCTTGAGCACGGCCGGCAGGTCGCGCGGGTTGGGGATCAGGATGGTCTTGCCGCCCGTGCGCATGGCCAGCATCATGTTCACCGTGAACGCGAAGATGTGGTACAGCGGCAGGGCGCACACGCTGGTGGGCTGCTCGCCGGCCGGCACCTTCTTCATCACCGGGTCGTTCCAGGCCTCCGACTGCAGCACGTTGGCGATCACGTTGCGGTGCTGCAGCACCGCGCCCTTGCTCACGCCGGTGGTGCCGCCGGTGTACTGCAGCACGGCCATGTCGTCGGGCTTGATCTCGGGCCGCTTGAGCGTGCCGCGCGTGCCCTTGGCAATGGCGTCGTTGAAGCGCACCGCCTGCGGCAGGCTGTAGGCCGGCACCATCTTCTTGACGTTGCGCACCACGTAGTTCACCAGCGCGCCTTTGAGCAGCCCCAGCTGGTCGCCCATGGCCGTGAGCACCACGTGCCGGGTCGGCGTGTTGGCGATGCACTGCTGCAGCGTGTGCGCGAAGTTCTCGATGATCACGATCGCCTTGGCGCCCGAGTCCTTCAGCTGGTGCTCCAGTTCACGCGGCGTGTACAGCGGGTTGACGTTGACCACCACGAAGCCCGCGCGCAGGATGCCGGCCACCGCCACCGGGTACTGGGGCACGTTGGGCATCATGATGGCCACGCGGTCGCCCTTGACCAGCCCCAGGCCCTGCAGGTAGGCCGCGAAGGCCTGCGAGAGGCTGTCGGTCTGCGCGAAGCTGACGTCCTTGCCCATGAAGCTGTAGGCGGTGCGACCGGCGTGCTTCTGGAAGCTTTCCTCCATCAGGTGCACCAGCGAGGGATATTGCGCCACGTCGATGTCGGCAGGCACGCCGGCGGGATAAGCCCCCAGCCAGGGACGGTTGGCCGTCGGTTCGCTCATTCGGAATCTCCTCGTTCTTGTGGATACAACAACCGGGCATTGTCAGTGGGAAGCAAGGCACGGGGCCTCGTGTTTTTCCCTTACGCGGTTCTGACAGCCCACTCTAAAACCCGCGACTGGCTGCAAGCATGCTACAAAAACCGAAGGGCCGGTGTCACCACGGGCCCTTCGGGTATCGGTCGAAAATGGACGCTTTCGATTTACTCGACGGCCTTGGTCATGTCCTCGACGACCTTCTTGGCGTCGCCGAAGACCATCATGGTCTTGTCCATGTAGAACAGCTCGTTGTCCAGACCCGCGTAGCCGGCGGCCATGGAGCGCTTGTTCACGATCACCGTCTTGGCCTTGTAGGCCTCCAGGATCGGCATGCCGTAGATCGCACTGCCCTTCTGCAGGGCGGCCGGGTTCACCACGTCGTTGGCACCCAGGATGATGGCCACGTCGGCCTGGCCGAACTCGCCGTTGATGTCCTCCATCTCGAACACCTGGTCGTACGGCACCTCGGCCTCGGCCAGCAGCACGTTCATGTGCCCTGGCATGCGCCCGGCCACCGGGTGGATGGCGTACTTTACGGTGATGCCCTTTTCGGTGAGCTTGTGGGCCAGTTCCTTCACCGCGTGCTGAGCGCGCGCCACGGCCAGACCGTAGCCGGGCACGATGACAACGGTCTCGGCGTTGCCCAGGATGAAGGCCGCGTCGTCGGCGCTGCCGCTCTTGGCCGTGCGCTGCACACCGCCGCCGGCCGCGGCCGCCGTGGCGTCGCCACCGAAGCCGCCCAGGATCACGTTGAAGAACGAGCGGTTCATCGCCTTGCACATGATGTACGAGAGGATGGCACCGGAGGAACCCACCAGCGAGCCGGCGATGATCAGCATGGAGTTGTTCAGGCTGAAGCCGATGCCGGCCGCCGCCCAGCCCGAGTAGCTGTTGAGCATGGACACCACCACCGGCATGTCGGCGCCGCCGATGGGGATGATGATGAGCACGCCCAGGATGAAGCCCAGCGCGATCACCAGCACGATGTCCATCCAGCTCTGCGAGTGCCAGAAGCCGAAGATGAAGAAGGCGGTGGCCAGACCCAGCAGCAGGTTGAGCTTGTGCTGGCCGGCGAAGGTGACCGGTGCGCCCTGGAACAGGCGGAACTTGTACTTGCCCGAGAGCTTGCCGAAGGCGATGACCGAGCCCGAGAAGGTGACGGCCCCGATGAAGGCCCCCAGCGCGAGTTCGATGCGGTTGCCGCCCGGGATCGCCTCGCCCTTGGCGACGATGGCGAAGGCCCAGGGCTCGGCCACCACGGCCACGGCGATGCACACCGCGGCCAGGCCGATCATGCTGTGCATGAAGGCGACCAGCTCGGGCATCTTGGTCATCTCGACCCGGTTGGCCATGAGGGCGCCGATGGCGCCGCCGACCACCAGACCGCCCAGCACCCAGACCATGCCCTGCGCCTTGCCGCCGGAGAGCTCGACGATGAGCGCGGCGGTGGTCAGCACGGCGATGGCCATGCCGGTCATGCCGAAGATGTTGCCCCGGATGGAGGTGGTGGGATGGCTCAGGCCTTTCAGGGCCTGGATGAAGCAGACGCTGGCAACGAGGTACAGCAGCGTGACGAGGTTCATGCTCATTTGTGCGCTCCCTCAGCGGCAGGCGCCTTGCGCTCTTTTTTCTTGAACATCTCCAGCATGCGCCGCGTGACCAGGAAGCCACCGAAGACGTTGACCGCGGCCAGCGCCACGGCCAGCACGCCCATGGTCTTGCCCAGGTTGGTCTCGGTCAGCGCGGCGGCCAGCATGGCGCCCACGATCACGATGGCCGAGATGGCGTTGGTCACGGCCATCAGCGGCGTGTGCAGCGCGGGTGTGACGTTCCACACCACGTGGTAGCCGACATAGATGGCCAGCACGAAGATGATGAGGTTCAGGATGGTGGGGGATACGGCTTCCATGGCTCAGTTTCCTGGGTTGAGATTGAGGGCCAACTTGTGGGGCTTGATGTCCATTGACGGCATTCGAAGCTTGCCGCTGAGGGAGTAGACGCTGCTGCGCACAGCCTCTTTCAGCTGCCTCCCCCAGCGCACATGCTGCGGCATGACACCACTTGGCAACTGCACGTCGGGCGTGTCGTCCTCGGGCGCACCGGTCTGCTGCGTGACGAAAACGCGCACGTCCAGAAATGTTCCCGTGGCCACCGAGTGATTGCTCATGATGGTGGCCATCGATTTGGGCAGCTGGAAGCGCGATGCACGAAGCCAGTCTTGCACCGCAGCAGGAGCCAGCTTGCTCATCACCTCCTCGGAGGCATACTCAGGAAGCACCTTCAGACAATGCGCGGCACGCGACTTGAACCCTTCATTGCCTTCGGCATAGAAGTACTCACTGCTCTGGCAGCTCGTGCTGTAGACCATCGTGCCGCTGGTGCCCATGCCCGAAGCATTGGCCCGGATCAGGACCATGGCGACAGCCTGCTCATCGGAGGAGGGCCGCACGAACAGCTTGGTCTCGCTCTTGATGACACCAGGGTGGTCGCCGCCATAGGTCTTGCCCGCGTCAGGCAAGACCACCTCGCGCCAATCGTCCGTCGGGAAAACCACCTCCACGCGGCCTACGGAAAACTCGACGGCCAAGGCGGGCTGCAGGCTCAACGCCAGCCACGCGGCGGCGGCGATCCCACGCAGTCCACGGCCCAGCCTTGAAGAAAAGCGGCTCATGTCAGGTTTTCTTGATCTCGTTGATGCGGTTGCCCTCGCCGAGCAACACGACACGCGGCTTCCACTGCGGCACGGCCGCGTCGTCCACCGGGGAGTAGGTGCAGATGATCAGCAGGTCGCCCACGTGCGCCTTGCGCGCGGCCGCGCCGTTGAGCGAGATCGCGCCCGACCCGCGCGCGGCCTTGATGATGTAGGTGGAGAAGCGCTCGCCGTTGTTGACGTTGTAGAGCTCGATCTTCTCGTACTCCCGCATGTCGGCGGCATCCATCAGGTCCTCGTCGATCCCGCAGGAGCCTTCGTAGTGCAGATCGGCTTCGGTCACGGTCGCGCGGTGCAGTTTCGCGCGCAGCATCACACGGCTCATTTGCGCTTGACCTCGCCACCTTGCGCCATCAGGCAGGCCGCCACGATGTCGTCTTCCATGTCCACGTGCAGCGCACCGTCCTTGTTGACGATGAGCTTGAGGAAATCGAGCACGTTGCGCGCATAGAGGGCCGAGGCATCGGCACCGACCATGGCCGCCAGGTTGGTCTCGCCGACCAGCGTCACGCCGTGTTTGACGACGGTCTTGTCGGCCTCGGTCAGCGGGCAGTTGCCGCCCACGCCGTCGGCGCCCTTGCCGGCGGCGATGTCCACGATCACGCTGCCGGGCTTCATGGACTTGACCATGTCTTCGGTGATGAGCACGGGCGCGGCGCGGCCGGGGATGAGCGCGGTGGAGATGACCACGTCGGCCTGCGCCACGCGCTTGGCCACCTCGGCCTTCTGGCGCTCCAGCCAGGATGGCGGCATCGGGCGGGCGTAGCCGCCCACGCCTTCGGCCGCTTCCTTCTCTTCGGCGGTCTCATAGGGCACGTCGATGAACTTGCCGCCCAGCGACTCGACCTGTTCCTTCACGCTCGGGCGCACGTCGGAGGCCTCGATCACCGCACCCAGGCGCTTGGCCGTGGCAATGGCCTGCAGGCCGGCCACGCCCACGCCCAGGATCACCACGCGCGCGGCCTTGACCGTGCCCGCCGCCGTCATGAGCATGGGGAAGAAGCGCTGGTAGTGGTGCGCGGCGACCATCACGGCCTTGTAGCCGGCGATGTTGGCCTGCGAGGAGAGCACGTCCATGCTCTGCGCGCGCGTGGTGCGCGGCGCGGCTTCGAGCGCGAAGGCGGTCAGGCCGGCCGTGGCCAGGCGCTGCAGGCCCAGGGGATCGAAGGGGTTGAGCATGCCGACCACGGCGGCGCCGGGTTTCATCAGAGCGAGCTCGTTGTCGAACGGCGGGCGCACCTTGAGCACCAGGTCGGCGCCCAGGGCGCCGGCCGCATCGGTGATCTCCGCGCCCACGGCGGTGTAGGCCGCGTCGGTGACGCTGGCGGCCACGCCCGCGCCCGACTGCACGCGCACGGTGTGGCCTTGCGCCACGTACTTCTTTGCCGTCTCCGGGGTCACGGCCACTCGGGTCTCGCCCACTGTGGTCTCAGCGGGTACGCCTATCAGCATGAATATCTCCTCACCCACAAGTTGAATGTGAAAGTCGCGCGAGCTTACCCGAAAGCGCCCGATTCGGCCCATGCCGGCGCGCCGCAAAGCCCATAATGCGCGCCATGAACACCCGATGGAAACCCAGCGTCACCGTGGCCGCCGTCATCGAACGCGACGGGCGCTTCCTGCTGGTCGAGGAGCACACGGCCGACGGCCTGCGCCTGAACAACCCGGCCGGCCACCTCGATCCGGGCGAAGGCCCGCTCGAAGGCGTGGTGCGCGAAACGCTGGAAGAGACCACCCACGCGTTCACGCCCACGGCCCTGGTGGGCGTGTACCTCTCGCGCTTCCAGCGCCCGGGCCGCGCGGGCCAGCCGGACGAGGACATCACCTACCTGCGCTTCGCCTACAGCGGGGAACTGGGCGAGGCACTTCCCGGCCGCGCGCTGGACGCCGGCATCGTGCGCACCCTGTGGATGACACCCGAGGAAATCCGCGCCAACGCCGCGCGCCTGCGCAGCCCGCTGGTGCTGCGCTGCATGGAAGACCACCTGTCGGGGCAGCGCTATCCCTTGTCGCTGGTGTTCACCGACCCATCGGTCGCCCCCTCGGTTCGCTAGGGCCTGTCACCCCTCAGGGGGCAGCGGCGGCCACGTCGCTTCGCATACAGTGGACGTCCATCGCCGATGCCACGCCCATGAACGACTCCCCCGAAACGTCCGCTCCGACCGCCCTGCCCCAGGGTCTGCTGCCCGCCGACGACGCGTTGCGCGCCGAGTTGCACAACGAAGTGCACGCGCGGCCTTCCGCGCGCATCCGGCTGCCCGCGCTGGTGGTGTTCGTCGCCGTGCTCAACGAGGGCGTGAGCCGCGAGCAGGAACGTGAGCACCTGCGCCGGCTGCCGGGCCAGCAGGGGCTCTCGCCCGAGCAGATGCAAGGCAACTTCCTGCGGCTGCGCTTCGGAGAGCACACGCTGAAGTGGGAGCGCCACACCGAATTCACGCGCTACTCCCTTGTGCAGGCCCTGCCCGCCGAAGCCGGGCTGGGCGCCAGCGACCCCGACCTGCTGGAGGCCCTGGTGACGCCACCGGGCTGGCTGCGCGACATTCCCGGCCGGACCATCGCGGCGATCCAGCTCGTGATGCTGCACGCCGAGCTGCCGGAGCAGACGCCGTCGGCCCAGGCCAGCCTCATGGGGCCGGCCCAGCGCTGGTTCGGCCACCGCACCGTGGTGGCCTCCCAGCTGGGCGGCGGCCATTCGTGGGCGGTGACCGACTTCCACCTGCAGCCCTCGGGCTTCGAACGCGTGCTGGTGATCGCGCCGCCCCACGTCAGCGAAACCCGGGCTGGGCGCATCTCGCAGCGTCTGCTGGAGCTGGAGACCTACCGGCTGATGGCGCTGCGCGGCCTGCCCGTGGCCAAAGCCCTGGGGCCCACGCTGACGCAGGCCGAAGCGCAGCTCGCCAGCATCACCGCGCAGCTGGAAAACAAGTCGGCCTCGGAACAGGACCTGCTGGACCAGCTCGTGTCCCTGGCCGCGCGCGTGGAGCGCGCCACCGCCGAGAACACCTACCGCTTTGCCGCGACGCGCGCCTACGACGCCCTGGTCACGCAGCGCATCGCCGAGCTGCGCGAGCGGCCCATTCCGGGCACGCAGACCATCGGCGAATTCATGCAGCGGCGCCTGTCACCGGCCATGGCCACGGTGGCCGCGAGCGCGCAGCGGCTCACGTCCCTCTCCGAGCGCGTCTCGCGCACCAGCGCCTTGCTGCGCACCCGGGTGGACATCGTGACCGAGGCGCAGAACCAGCAGCTGCTGGAGAAACTCACGCGCGGCCAGGAAATGCAGCTGCACCTGCAGACCACGGTGGAAGGCCTGTCGATCGCGGCGATCTCGTACTACGTGATCAGCCTGCTGCTCTACCTCGCCAAGGGCGCCAAGGCGGCGGGGCTGCCGATCCAGCCGGAAATGGCGGCGGGCGCCCTGATTCCCCTGGTGCTGTGGGCCGTGTGGCGCACCACGCGGCGGATTCACGCCCGGCTCGGGGCGTCGCACAAGGCCTAAGCCGTCACGGGCCGGGCATTCACCGGCGATGCCTGGAAAGACGCGGCGTCGGTGGTGATCACGCCACCACCCAGGCAGACCTCGCCGTCGTACAGCACCGCGCTCTGGCCCGGGGTCACGGCCCATTGCGGGTCGGTGAAGTCCAGCGCAAAGCCCTGATCGCCCTCGGCCTCGAAACGGCAGGGCGCATCGGCCTGGCGGTAGCGCGTCTTGGCGGCCAGGGTGGCGGTCTCGGGCGCATGGCCGGCCACCCAGCTCGCGTCCTGCGCGCGCAGGCGCGGCGTGAGCAGCCAGGGGTGGTCGTGACCCTGCACCACCCACAGCGTGTTCTTCTCGACGTCCTTGCGCGCCACGAACCAGGGCGCGTGGTCGTTGCCGCCCTTCTGCGCACCCTTCTCGCGCACACCACCGATGCCCAGGCCCTGGCGCTGGCCCAGGGTGTAGAAGCTCAGGCCCACGTGCTGGCCAAGCACGCGGCCCTTGGCATCCTTGATCGGGCCGGGTTCCTTGGCGATGTAGCGGTTGAGGAAATCGCGGAACGGCCGTTCGCCGATGAAGCAGATGCCGGTGCTGTCCTTCTTCTTCGCGTTGGGCAGGGCGATCTCGGCGGCGATGCGGCGCACCTCGGTCTTGGGCAGCTCGCCCACGGGGAACAGCGTCCTGGCCAGCTGCGCCTGGTTCAGGCGGTGCAGGAAGTAGCTCTGGTCCTTCAGCGGGTCCTTGCCCTTGAGCAGCTCGAACGCCCCGGCCCGCTCACGCACCCGGGCGTAGTGGCCGGTGGCGATCTTCTCGGCACCCAGGCGCATGGCGTGGTCCAGGAAGGCCTTGAACTTGATCTCGGCGTTGCACAGGATGTCGGGGTTGGGGGTGCGCCCGGCCTGGTACTCGCGCAGGAACTCGGCGAACACGCGGTCCTTGTACTCGGCGGCGAAGTTCACATGTTCGATGTCGATGCCCAGGACGTCGGCCACGCTGGCGGCGTCCAGGAAGTCCTGCCGCGTCGAGCAGTATTCGCTGTCGTCGTCGTCTTCCCAGTTCTTCATGAAGATGCCGATGACCTCGTGCCCCTGCTGTTTGAGCAGGTACGCGCTCACCGCGGAGTCCACGCCCCCGCTCAATCCGACCACCACGCGCTGTTTGCTTGCCATGGGGCGATTATCCCAGCGCGGCCATCCACCCACAGGTTCCGGGGTGACTGGAGCCGCGCTTGGCCGTACAGTGGGGCGCATGGGTTTTCACCACAGCGTCGGCACACAGAACCACCGGTTCGACGACCTGCGCACGCTGCTGGCGCGCGCCACACCCCTGCGCTCGGGCGACCAGCTGGCCGGCGTGGCCGCCGCCAGCAGCCAGGAGCGCGTGGCCGCGCAGATGGCGCTGGCCGAACTCCCGCTCTCGCACTTCCTGCACGAGGCGGTGGTGCCCTATGAGGACGACGAGGTCACGCGGCTGATCGTGGACACGCACGACGCGGCCGCCTTCGCGCCGGTGGCGCACCTCACGGTGGGCGACTTCCGCAACTGGTTGCTCGGCGATGCGGCCAGCCCCGAGGCGCTCGCCGCGCTGGCCCCCGGCCTCACGCCCGAGATGGTGGCCGCGGTGAGCAAGCTCTGCCGGGTTCAGGACCTGGCCCTGATCGCGCGGAAATGCAGGGTGGTGACGCGCTTTCGCGGCACCATCGGCCTGCCGGGGCGGCTCGCCACGCGCCTGCAACCCAACCACCCGACCGACGACCTCGCCGGCATCGCGGCCAGCCTGCTCGACGGCCTGCTGCACGGCAGCGGCGACGCGGTGATCGGCATCAACCCCGCGAGCGACAACCTGCCCCAGGTGATGCGCCTGTTGTCCATGCTCGACGAGCTCATCACCCGCTACGCCATGCCCACGCAGAGCTGCGTGCTCACCCACGTGACGAACACGCTGCAGGCGATCGAACGCGGCGCGCCGGTGGATCTGGTGTTCCAGTCCATCGCCGGCACCGAGGCTGCCAACCGCGGCTTCGGCATTCACCTCGCGCTGCTGGCCGAAGCGCGCGCCGCGGCGCTCTCGCTGCAACGCGGCGCGCTGTTCGACGACGGCCGGCGCGGTGAACACGTGATGTACTTCGAGACCGGCCAGGGCAGCGCCCTCTCGGCCGGCGCGCACCACGGCTGCGACCAGCAGACCCTGGAGGCACGGGCTTACGCCGTGGCACGGCATTTCCAGCCCTTGCTGGTCAACACCGTGGTCGGCTTCATCGGCCCGGAGTACCTCTACAACGGCAAGCAGATCCTGCGCGCCGGGCTGGAGGACCATTTCTGCGGCAAGCTGCTGGGCCTTCCCATGGGCTGCGACGTGTGCTTCACCAACCACGCCGAGGCCGATGCCGACGACATGGACGCGCTGCTCACCCTGCTCTGCACGGCGGGCGTGCACTTCATCATGGGCGTGCCGGGCGCCGACGACATCATGCTCAACTACCAGAGCACCTCGTTCCACGACGCGCTGGCGATGCGGCAGCTGCTGGGCCTGCGGCCGGCGCCCGAGTTCGAGGCCTGGCTGCAGCGCATGGGCGTCACCGAAGCCGGCGACGTGCTGCGCCTGAGCCCCACCCTGCCGGCCGCGTTCGCGCCGGCCATCGCCCGGCTGGGCAGCAGCGCATGAGCGCGCCGGTGATCCCCGCCACCTGGGCGCGTTTGCAAGGCTTCACCGACGCGCGCATCGCGCTCGGCCGCGCGGGGCACAGCCAGCCCACCGCCGCGCACCTCGCCTTCCAGCTGGCGCATGCCCAGGCGCGCGATGCGGTGCACCTGGCCTTCGACCCCAGCGACCTGGCCGGTGCGCTGCAGGCACTCGGCCTCACCAGCCTGCACCTGCACAGCGCCGCGCCGGACCGCGCCGCCTACCTGCAGCGCCCCGACCTCGGGCGGCGCCTGGACGCCGCCTCGCGCGAGCGCTTGCAAGGCGGGGGCGCCGCCCCCGAAAGGCCCGACCTGGCCTTCGTGATCGCCGACGGCCTCTCGGCGCTGGCCGTGATGCGCCACGCCGCGCCCCTGATGGCCGCGCTCCTGCCCCGGCTGCGCGCCAACCCCGCCCCCCGCTGGACGGTGGCGCCCGTGGCCCTGGTCGAACAGGGCCGCGTGGCCATCGGCGACGAGATCGGCGAAGCGCTGGGGGCGCGCACCGTGGTCGTGCTGATCGGTGAACGACCCGGCCTGAGCTCGCCCGACAGCCTGGGCATCTACTTCACCTGGGCGCCCCGGCCGGGCCGCCGCGACGCCGAGCGCAACTGCATTTCCAACGTGCGCGATGCCGGCCTGCCTCCCGCGCGCGCCGCTGCGAAGCTGCATGCGCTGCTCACACAGGCCCGAGAGCGCCGGCTGACCGGCATCGGGTTGAAGGACGAGACCGACGACGACACAGCGGCCTTGCCTTCCGGCTGAAGGCCGCGTGGCACACTGCGCCGATGCCCATCACCATCGATCCCGCCGAGGTCGAGTTCACCGCCATCCGCGCGCAGGGCGCCGGCGGGCAGAACGTGAACAAGGTCTCCAACGCGGTGCACCTGCGCTTCGCGGTGCACGGGTCCTCGCTGCCCGAGGCCGTGAAGGAGCGCCTGCTCGCGCTGAGCGACCAGCGCATCACCACCGAGGGCGTGGTGGTCATCAAGGCCCAGACCAGCCGCAGCCTGGAACAGAACAAGGCCGAGGCGCTGGAGCGGCTGCAGGCCCTGGTGGACAGCGTGGCCACGGTGCCCAAGGCACGCAAGGCCACGAAACCCAGCTTCGGCTCGAAACAGCGGCGGCTCGAAGGCAAGGCCACGCGCTCGGAAGTCAAACAATTGCGCGGACGCGTGCGTGGTTTCGACTGATTGGCACCCGTTCTGTGCGCTTAAGGTTTTTTTACGATTCCTTTAAGCGCTATTTAGCGGCGCGCATCGGCTCGGATTCCTAGACTGACTCTCCATGATTCGTCGCACATGGGGTGCGGCGGTCATCCCGAGACAAGGCCGGGCCATTCGCCTGCCAAAGGAATCCACACCATGCAATCCCACACCCTCGAAATGGCGCACGTCGCCGCCACCGCCCGCACCGGCCTTGGCCGCTTCAACCTCTATGCCGGCATCCACAAGGCCTTGCGCGCCTTCATGGCCGACACCCTGCTCACGGTCGGCCGCACCGATCCCACCGACGGCGCGGAGTTGGCGCGCACCGTCGCGCAGGTGGTCGAGCTGATGGCGCTGTGCGCCAACCACGTGGCGCACGAGAACGGCTTCGTGCACCCGGCGCTGGAGGCGCGCTGCCCGGGCGTCTGCGATCGCGTGGCGCAGGAACACGATGGGCACCTGCACCACATCCAGCACCTGTGCGACGCCGCCCAGGCCCTGCCAGGCTGCGACGCGGACGAGCGCGAAGCCGGCCTGCACGCGCTGTACCTCGCGCTCGCCCTGTTCGTGGCCGACAACCTGCAGCACATGCACACCGAAGAGACCGCGCACAACGCCGCGCTCTGGGCCGCCTACACCGACGCCGAACTGGTGGACGTGCACAACGCCCTGGTGGCGACCATCCCGCAGGCCGAGATGATGCTCGTGATGCGCTGGATGCTGCCCAACCTGAATGCGCCCGAACGCCTCGGTGTGCTGCAGGAGATGCGGGCGGGCGCACCGGCACCGGTGTTCGAGGGCATGCTCGACGCCACGCGCGGCATGCTCAATGCGCACAATGCAATGAAGCTTGCGCGCGGGCTCGGCCTGCCGCCCGTGCCCGGCCTGGCCACGGTCTAGGCCGCCACCTCTTCCAGCTCGACCGGGCGCAGCGCCTCGAAACGGAAACACCCCCGCCCCGTCTTCTGGATGCGCAACTGCGGGCACTGCTCGGCCAGCCGGCGGTGCAGCAGCAGCAAGCGAGCCTCCAGGTTGTCGGCCACATCGGGCAGGCGCAGCGAGGCATCGAGCCGCAGCTCGCGGTTGGTGAACTCGCTGCGGCCCTGGCGCTGGCCGTCCTGCAGCAGTTTCCACAGGATCGCCCCCGCCACGCCCTTGATCAGGTAGCTGTTGTTGACGAACACGCTGTCGTTGCTGCGGTAGTGCCGCACGCGCAGCGCGGGCCCAGCCGGCACCGGTGCCGCGGTGGCGGCGGCGCTCGGGGTCTCTTCTTCGGTGCAGACCGTTTCAGACGCCTGCATCAGGTCGATCACGGCGCCGAGCTGCCCACCCAGCGCCACCAGCAGGTCCTCGTCTTCGTAGCTGAACCGCAGGTCCAACGGGCTTTCAACAAAGAGCACGCCGGCCACGCGGCCGGCCGACAACAGGGGCACGGCCAGCTGGCTGTGCGGCTCGGACAGGCCGGGGTACGGGATGTCGGTGCCGGCCGGGAAACTGCCGTCGCCACTCACCAGGCTGTCGCGCATGGCCCGGCTGTAGAGGTAGGCGCTGGCCATGTGGCCGATGCGCACCGGCGTGCGCTCGCGCGCGGCCACGCCAATCACACCGTCGCCCAGGGCGATCTCCGAACCCACGCCAGAAGTGGCGTAACCCCGGCTGGCCACGGTGTAGAGGCGCTGCGAGGCCGCATCGAGGATCAGCAGCATCGCGTGCGGCATGGCCAGCTCGTTCTCCAGCACGTCCAGCGTCGCTTCCAGCACCGCGCCCAGGCTGCGGGCGCTCGACAGGCGCGCACTGGCCCGGCGCAGCACCGCGAGCGCCGCCGGCGGGGCAGGCGGCAGCGGCAGCGGTTCGGCCAGCGGCTCCTGCGGCAGACGTTCCACCTCGATCACCTCATGGATGTCCGAGCCGCGCAGGCGGAACACCTCGGCCATGCCGGTGTGGGAAGCGATGCCGGCGAGCTGCGCCTTCATGCTCTCGAACACCGGGCCCTCCTCTTCGGTGCGCAGGTAACGCAGGTGCAGGCGGTAGAACACCGCGTTGAGCGGGTTGAGCACCAGCAGCGTCGAGCGCGGGTGGGCCAGCAGGTTCTGGCGCGTCTTGTTGAAGAACTGGAACGACAGCGCGACGTGGCCTTCGTCCACGTAATAGACCTGCGAGATGTAGGCCACGTTGGGCGTGCCGTCGGCCGCCGTGGTCGCCACCATGGCGGGGATCACCCCTTCCAGACAAGGCCGCACCTCGGCCAGGTCCACCGCCGTCATGCGCGCCCCGCGATGGGCTGGCCGGCCTTGCTGCCCGGCGTCTGGTCGAAGGCTTGTTCGGGCTCGAACTCGATCGCCACCACGTCGTCGAGGCGGTGCGTGAGCATGGCCCTCGCGTAGACACGGCCGAAGCCGAGCAAGGCCAATTCGTGCTCCATGCCGCGCAGGTAACGCTGCAGCACCGCCGCTTCCTCCTCGCGCGCCTCGCGCAGGCGGGCGGTGCGCGTCTTGAGCTGCACGGTCTTGTGGGTGCTGGGCTGGCTGAACACCGCGGCGAGGCGCCCGCTGCGGGCGATGTCGCGCAGCAGCTGCGCGGACTGGCTGCGGCACAGGTACACCGTGATGAGGCGGCCCTGCGGCCCGACCTGGCTGCCCACGGCCCGCATGACGCTGGGCGTGAGGTCCGGTCCGCAGCTGCTGACGATGACGGAAACCCCGGCATCCATCATGGCCAGGTGTTCCAGCGTCAGCAGGGGGGAGTGGGTGGGTTCCAAGGGCGGCCAACCAGGGTGCACAGGACGCCGCGATCATAGCGACGGCGGCGGGCTGCGCCAAGCGGAACGGGGTCTTGTTATTTCGCACGATCGTGCTAAAGTCGCGCCATGGACGCCCGAACCCAGAAAAGCGAAATGACGCGCGCCGCCATCGTGGGCGCGGCGCTCGACCTGGCCGCGTCCGACGGGCTGGAGGCCATCACCCTGCAAGCGGTGGCCGACCGCATCGGCATCTCCAAGAGCGGCGTGTTCTCGCGCGTGGGTTCGCGCGAGGCTTTGCAGAAGGCGGTGATCGAGGAGTTCGGCCGCCGCTTCATCGGCGACGTGTTCGTGCCCGCCATGCAGGCGCCCAAGGGGCTGCCGCGCCTGAGTGAGATCGTGCGGCGCTGGCTCATCCGCCTGCGCGATGTGGAGGCGCACACCGGCTGCCTCTACACCTCCGGCGCCTTTGAACTCGACGACCGCGAAGGCGAGCTGCGCGACCTGCTGCTGGGCGAGGTCACGCGCTGGCGGGCCGCGCTGCGGCGCACCGTGCTGCAGGCGATCGAGCTCGGCCACCTCCAGCCCGACACCGACCCCGAACAACTGGTGGGCGAGATCTGCAGCCTGGCGATCGGGCTGGTTCACGACGTGCGCTTCCTGCGCGATCCCCGCGCCGCCGAGCGCGCCCAGGCGACCTGGGCCCGCCTGGTCAAGACCTACGAACACTGACCGCTTCTCTTTTTTACCTCAATTTCGCACGATTGTGCGATTTAACGGAGAACCGCATGAACACCACCCCCTTGCAAACCGCCTCCACCTACTACCAGGCCAACCCGGGCACGCGCTGGCTGCGCTGGGCGCTGAGCCTGTCCGAAAAGCTCTGGCCGGCGCTGGCGGTGCGCGGCGCCTACCGCGTGTTCGGCACGCCGCTGCCGCCCAAATGGCTGCACCGCCGCCAGCCCGCGCTGGCCGCCTGGCGGGCCACGCCCTGGCCCTTCGAGCAGGCCAGCATCACGCTGTACGAGCCGCCCGGCGCGCCCGGCCCCGTGGTGCTCCTGCTGCATGGCTGGGGCGGCCACGCCGCGCAGATGCTGCCCCTGGCGCAGACCTTGATGAATCAGGGCCTGCGGCCCGTGCTGGTGGACCTGCCCGCGCACGGGCGCAGCCAGGGCCGCACCAGCAACCTGCCTCAGTTCGCGCGCGCCATCGAGTACCTCACCGCGCGCTTGCAGCAGCAGGGTCATGAGGTGCGCGCCGTGGCAGCGCATTCGCTCGCGGCCAACGCCCTGGCCTATGCGGCCGCGCGCGGCCTGCCCGTGGCCCGGCTCGCGCTGCTCGCGCCCCCCGCCTCGCCCCATGCGTACACCCGCCTGTTCGCGAAGGTCTTCGGCCTGAGCGAGGGCACGCGGGAGCGCCTGCAGCAGCGGGTGGAAGCGCGCGAGGGCATTCTGATGCGCCAGTTCGAGCCGGCGGCGGTCGGCCCGCGCGTGGCCGTGCCCACGCTGATCGTGCACGACCGGGAGGACCGCATCAACCGGTTTGCCGACGCCGAGGCCTACCGCGATGCGATCGCCGGCGCGCGCCTGATGGCGACCGAAGGCCTGGGTCACACGCGGCTGTTGCGCGACGATCAGGTGGTGAGCGCCGTGGTGGCGCACCTGCGGGGCTGAGCCGCCCCGCCGCGCGGCTCACTTCATCGCTTCGCTGGGTGCGCGGCTGTGCGCGTTGTTGGTGTCCACCAGCAGGCGCAGCAGCTTCATGAACTCGCCGCGCTGGCGCTCGGACAACGGCGCCAGGATGTGCTCCTGCACCTGCAGCATGGCCGGCACGGCCTCGGCCAGCAGCGCGTTGCCCGCGTCGGTCAACACGAGCTGGCGCGAGCGCCGGTCTTCGGGTGAGGTGCGCCGTTCCAGCCAGCCGCGCGACTCCATGCGGTCGACCACACCACCCGTGGTGGACGCGTCCAGCGCGATGGTGCGCGCCAGCGTGCGCTGGTCGATCCCGGGGTGGTTGGCCACGGTCTGCAGCGCCGCGTACTGCACCGGCGTGAGTTCAAGTTCGCCCAGCTCCCGAAGAAAGATGCCGACCGAAATCTGGTGCAGCCGCCGGATGTTGTGGCCGGGCTGATCGTCGATGTCGATGGCCGGAGGCTGGCAGCGCTTCATGAGAGAGGGGGGAGCGGAAGAGGGTCGGGCAGTCGGAGGACGGGAGGGGCTTGTCGGAATCCTAGCATCGCCCATACAATAAGTACACTTATCGTTAGCATGCCTTGCATGTGAAGGAGACAACCATGACTTCACCCTCCCAGGAACTCCCCGTGCTGGTGGCCGGTGGCGGTATCGGCGGTCTGGCCGCTGCGCTCGCCCTGGTGCGCCAGGGCTTTCGCGTCAAGGTGCTGGAGCAGGCGCCCGAGATCGGCGAGATCGGTGCCGGCATGCAGCTGGGCCCCAACGCCTTCCACGCCTTCGACGCGCTGGGGGTGGGCGAGCAGGCGCGCAGTCGCGCGGTCTACACCGACTTCATGGTGATGCACGACGCGCTCGACGAGTACCAGGTCGGCAAGATCCCCACGGGTGAGGCTTTCCGTCAGCGTTTTGGCAATCCCTATGCGGTGATCCATCGCGCCGACGCCCACGGCTCGCTGCTGGAAGGCGTGCAGGCCAGCGGCCAGATTCAGTTCCTCACCTCCACGCGTGTGGAGCGCATCGAGCAGGATGCCGCTGGCGTGACGGTGCACGACCAGCACGGCACGGCCCACCGCGGCCTGGCGCTGATCGGGGCCGACGGCGTGAAGTCCGTGGTGCGCCAGCAGTTCGTGGGCGACGAGGCCCGCGTGACCGGCCACGTGGTCTACCGCGCGGTGGTGGACAAGGCCGACTTCCCCGAAGACCTGCGCTGGAACGCGGCCAGCATCTGGGTCGGCCCGAACTGCCACCTGGTGCACTACCCGCTGCGCGGCGGCGAGCAGTACAACGTGGTCGTGACCTTCCACAGCCGCGAGGCCGAAGAATGGGGCGTGAAGGAAGGCAGCAAGGAAGAGGTGCAGAGCTACTTCCAGGGCATCTGCCCCAAGGCGCGCCAGTTGATCGACCTGCCCAAGAGCTGGAAGCGCTGGGCCACGGCCGACCGCGAGCCGATCGGCCAATGGAGCTACGGCCGCGTCACGCTGCTGGGCGACGCCGCTCACCCGACCACGCAGTACATGGCGCAGGGCGCCTGCATGGCGATCGAGGACGCGGTGACCCTGGGCGAGGCCCTGCGCGTGAACCACAATGACTTCGAGAAGGCGTTCGACCTGTACCAGCGTTCGCGCGTGGCGCGCACCGCGCGCATCGTGCTGAGTTCGCGCGAGATGGGCCGCATCTACCACGCCAGCGGGGTGGAGCGCCTGGTGCGCAACGACCTCTGGCGCGGCCGCAGCCCCGAGCGCTTCTACGATGCGATGGAATGGCTGTACGGCTGGAACGTCGAGAACTGTCTGGCCCCTCGCTGAACCCAGGAGACCCCATGAACGACCTCGGACGACTCGAAGACCTGCCCGCCGACTACGTGGCCGAGCTGCGCGCGCTCAACCTGGTGCCGCTGTGGCCCAGCCTGCGCGGCGTGCTGCCGCCGAAGATCCCCACCCGCCAGACGCAGGCCACGCACTGGGCCTACCGGTCGATCAAGCCCCTGCTGCTCAAGGCCGGTGAACTCACGCCGATCGAGAAGGCCGAGCGCCGCGTGCTGGTGCTGGCCAACCCGGGCCACACGCTGGAGAAGATGCAGGCCAGCGCGGCCATGTACCTGGGCATGCAGCTGCTGATGCCGGGCGAATGGGCGCCCAGCCACCGCCACACGCCCAACGCGGTGCGCATGGTCGTGGAAGGCGAAGGCGCCTGGACCACGGTGGACGGCGAAAAGTGCCCGATGTCGCGCGGCGACCTGATCCTCACGCCCACGGGCCGATGGCACGAACATGGCCACGACGGCGACCAGCCCGTGATCTGGCTCGACGTGCTCGACCTGCCTCTGATGTACTACCTGGAGGTGAGTTACCACCTCAACGGCGGGCGCCAGGAAACCCTGCCGGGCCGGGGCGACCGCGCCTACGCGCGACCGGGCGTGGTGCCCACGCCGGTGTTCGGCCGCAGCGGCAAGCGCTATCCCATGCTGCGTTATCCGTGGGTCGACGCGAAGGCGGCGCTCGAATCGATCGCCGCCGACCAACCCGAACTCGATGCGGTGCAGGTGACCTACACCAACCCCGAGTCCGGCGAGGACGCCGAAAACGTGCTGGGCTTCCACGCGCTGATGCTGCGCCCGGGCCAGGCGCTCACGCTGCCTGCGCGCTCGCCCGCGGTGATCTACCACGTGATCGAAGGCGCGGCCCGCGTGGCCACCGAGGCACAGGGTTTCGACCTGGTGGTGGCCGACACCTGCTGCATTCCCGGCTACACCGCCACCACGCTCACCAACGCCTCGGCCACGGCCCCGGCTTTCCTGTTCATTGCCGACGAGTCGCCGCTGCACCGCAAGCTCGGCGTCTACGAAGTGCGCCCCGACAACCAACCCAACATGCCGTGAAGCGGCCTGCCCTCCCATGACCACCTACCTCTTCTCCCCTCCCCCTGTCGCGTCCGTTCCCGTGCGCGGCAAGACCGAGCAGTTCCCCGTCAACCGCCTGTTCTTCGTCGGCCGCAACTACCACGCGCACGCGGTGGAGATGGGCAAGCCGGTGGACAAGACCGCCGAGCGCCCGTTCTATTTCACCAAAGCCCCGCAGACGCTCGCGCTCTCGGGCACGACCACGCCGTACCCGAGCGAGACGAACAACTACCACTTCGAGATGGAGCTGGTGCTGGCGGTGGGCAAGGCGGGCTTCCGCGTGAAGGCGGAGGACGCGCAGGACATCATCTACGGCTATGCCTGTGGCCTGGACATGACGCGGCGCGACCTGCAACTGGTGGCGCGCGACAAGGGCCGCCCCTGGGACCTGGGCAAGGACGTGGAGCATTCGTCCGTGTGCAGCGAGATCGTGCCCATGTCGGGCGTGGTGATCGAGCGCGGCGGCATCGAGCTGGCCGTCAACGGCGAGGTCAAGCAGAAGTCCGATGTGGACAAGCTGATCTGGAACATCCGCGAAATCATTGCCGACCTCTCGCTGTTCTACCACCTGCAACCCGGCGACCTGATCTACACCGGC
>JAGKSX010000032.1 GCA_018993155.1 Hydrogenophaga sp. | reverse complement strand
GCGAAGCGCGGCGGGGGTGTTCGACATAGTCAGTGGCGCGAGCGGCGCACCAGGCCCGAGGTGTCCAGGATCAGCGCGACCTTGCCGTCGCCCAGGATGGTGGCACCCGAGACGTTGGGCACCTTGCGGTAGTTGGACTCCAGGTTCTTGATCACCACCTGTTGCTGGCCCAGCAGCTCGTCGACCATCAGCGCCACGCGCGAGCCTTCGGCCTCCACCACCACCATGATGGGGCTGGTGCCGTTGAATTCGAAACGCGGCACCTGGAACACGCGCTCGAGTTCGACCACCGGCATGTACTCGTCGCGCACCTTCACCACCTGGGCGCCCTGCGCCATGGTGTTGATGTCGCTCGGCTTGATCTGGAACGACTCGATCACGTTGGACAGCGGCAGGATGTACACCTCGTCGCTCACGCGCACCGACATGCCGTCCATGATGGCCAGCGTGAGGGGCAGGCGCACCGAGACGCGCATGCCGAAGCCCTCGGCCGAATCGATCTCCACCGTGCCGTTGAGCGCGGCGATGTTCTTCTTGACCACGTCCATGCCCACGCCGCGGCCGGACACGTCGGTCACTTCCTCGGCGGTGGAGAAACCGGGTGCGAAGATCAGGTTCCAGACTTCGGTGTCGGTCAGCGTGTCGGGCGCGTCGATGCCCTTCTCGCGCGCCTTGCGCAGCAGCTTCTCGCGCGAGAGGCCCTTGCCGTCGTCGCGCACCTCGATCAGGATCGAGCCGCCTTCGTGTGTGGCCGACAGCGTGATCGTGCCGTTTTCGCTCTTGCCCTTGGCGCGGCGTTCCTCCGGCATCTCGATGCCGTGGTCGCAGCTGTTGCGGATCAGGTGGGTCAGCGGGTCGGTGATCTTCTCCACCAGGCCCTTGTCGAGTTCGGTCGATTCGCCTTGCGTGACCAGCTCGACCTTCTTGCCCAGCTTGGTGGCGAGGTCGCGCAGCATGCGGGGGAAGCGGTTGAACACCACGGACATGGGGATCATGCGGATCGACATCACCGCTTCCTGCAGGTCGCGGGTGTTGCGGTCCAGGTCGGCCAGGCCGGCCAGCAGGGGCTGGTTGTCCTTGTCGTCGAGTTCGCGGCTCTTCTGCGCGAGCATGGCCTGGGTGATGACGAGTTCGCCCACCAGGTTGATGAGCTGGTCGACCTTGCTCACCGAGACGCGCAGCGTGCTCGATTCGAGGCCGGCACCGGCGGCAGCGCGGCCCTCCACCTTGGGGGCGGTCTTCGGGGCGGCACCCTCGGCGGGGGCGGCGGCGCGCACCGGCACGCCGGGAGCGCCTTCGAAGAAGCCGTAGTCGCGGCCTTCGGTGGTCGGGTTCGGGTGGCCGGTGCCCATGGGCTCGCCGTCTTCGCCAATGGTGATGTTCGGGGCGGCCGGCTGGGCCTGTTGCTCGACGATGCGGATGTCGTCCTTGCCCACGTGGAAGGTGAACAGGTCCATCAGGTCGCTGTCGCTGGCCGAGGTGCGGGCGCGCCAGACGCGGCGGGTGCTCAGGTCGCAGGGCAGGGCCTCGATCGTGCCCAGGCCCGGAATGTCGCGGAACAGCTCGGCGATGCCGTCGGCCGAGGCCGGGTTCTCCAGCGGGCCGATGTGGATTTCCAGTTCGCGCTCGACCTTGGCCGCCTTGCGTGCGGGGGCTGGCGCCGGGGCGGCCACGGGAGCGGGCGCCGCGACCACCACGGGGGCTGGCGCGGGAGCTTCTTCTTCGACTTCGGCGTCCTCGCCGTGGGCCAGCACGCTGATGCGCGCGACCAGGTCGGCCGTGGCGGGGGGCTCGACGCCCCGGCCCTGGTGGGCGCCCAGCAGGCCGCGCAGCGCGTCGGAGGATTCCAGCAGCACGTCCACCATCGCGGCGGTCGGCGTCAGTTCGTGGCGGCGCAGCTTGTCCAGAAGCGACTCCATCTGGTGCGTGAGTTCGGCCACGTCGGCAAAACCGAAGGTGGCGGCGCCGCCCTTGATCGAGTGCGCGCAGCGGAAGATGGCGTTGAGCTCCTCGTCGTCGGCCTTCTCCAGGTCGAGCGCGAGCAGCATCTGCTCCATCTGGTCGAGGTTCTCGCCGGCTTCTTCGAAAAAGATCGAATAGAACTGGCTCAGATCGATGTCGTTGCCGAGGTTCTGGCCCTCGTTCATCATTTCACCCATCGGGGTTCTCCTTGGCCGCTTTGTGGGCAGCGCGTTTCAATCAACGGATGACTTTTTGAATGACTTCGATCAGGCGGCCCGGATCGAAAGGCTTGACCAACCACCCGGTGGCGCCGGCCGCGCGGCCGAGCTGCTTCATCTGGTCGCTGGACTCGGTGGTCAGGATCAGGATGGGCACGGACTTGAACTTGGGGTGCTCGCGCAGCTTGCGCGTGAGGCCCAGCCCGTCCATGTTGGGCATGTTCTGGTCGGTCAGCACCAGGTCGATGCTGTGCGTCTGGGCTTTTTCCCAGGCGTCCTGACCGTCCACGGCCTCGACCACGTGGTAGCCCGCCCCGGTGAGGGTGAAGGACACCATTTTTCGCATGGACGCCGAGTCGTCTACGGCAAGAATCGATCGCATGGCTTACTCCGTTTGGAATCAAATATCGGCAATTGGGGCAAAGGCTTGAATCGGCCTGTGCTCAGAACAAGTCGATGGACCCGGCGTCCATCTCGCTTTGGGTCACCGGGCTGGGGCGCTCGGGCATGGGGTCGATGTCCATCGGCACCTCGCCTTCCTCGGGCTCCATGGTCTGGTCGGCCAGGCGCCAGGCGCAGCTCTGCAGCACCTTGCCGGTGTGCACGATCAGCTGGGTGGCCATGTCGTGGAACTGCAGTTCGGTCACGGCCTGGTGCAGGCTCTGGCGGATCGGGTCGAATTCCTCGCCCCGTTCGGCGCTGAGGTGGCCCAGGGCCTGGTTGGCCGAACCGAAACGCTCCAGCAGGTTGCTGGTGGCGTGGTCGAGCAGGCCTTCGAGCCGCTGCAGGTCCGTCATGGCCATGAGCAGCGAATCCTGGAGGTCGGCCACCAGATTCACGGGCAGGGAGACAGACGGCGGGGTCTGCTGCATCGTCGGTAGTTCCATGGTGGGTGGTGGGGGCGCTCGGCTACTGGGGTGGGTATTACAATTTTCGACAGCTGTCCGACCCTGTATCGACAGATAACGGGCCGAATTCAGCACCAATTTCCGCGTTGCCGGCCCAGCCCTGGGTGCAAAGTGGCATTCATCCCCCGAGAACACCAGAATGAGCGGACCGTCTCCAACCCCGGACAAGCGCTTTGTCCGCATCCTTCACCTGGAGGATTCGCGGGTGGACCACGCGCTCGTGAAATTCGCCTTGCAGCGCAGCCAGCTCGCCAGCGAGGTGGTGCTGGTGGACACGGTGGAGGACTTCCGCCGCGAACTGCAGAGCGCCCACTACGACATCGTGCTGGCCGACTACCACCTGCCCGGCTTCACCGGCATGGACGCCTGGGACGAGGTGCGGGCGATGAAGCTGGAGATCCCGTTCGTCATCCTCTCCGGTGCCATTGGTGAAACGGCGGCGGTCGACGTCATGCACCGGGGGGTGAGCGATTACCTGCTCAAGGACAGCATGCACCGCCTGTCGCACGTGATCGAGCGCGCCATCGAGATCAGCGAAACCCGGCGCGCCAAGGCCGCGGCCGACGCCGAACTGGCCGAATCGCGCCGCCGCCTGGCCGAACTGGCCGAACACCTGCAGACCAGCATCGAACAGGAGCGCGCCGACATCGCGCGCGAAATCCACGACGACATCGGCGGCGCGCTCGCCGCCGTCAAGCTCGACCTGGCCTGGGTCGGCCGGCACGTGGAGCAGGGCGACGTGCAGCGCCACCTGGGCTCGGCCATGGAGATGCTGCAGCACGCCCTGGGCGCGAGCCAGCGCATCATGATGAACCTGCGCCCGCCCATCCTCGACCAGGGCCTGGTCGCCGCCGTGCTCTGGCTGGCCTCGGGCTTCGAGCGGCGCACCGGCCTGCGGGTGGTGGTGCGGCGCTCGTCCGAGACGCTGGACGTGCCGCGCGAATTCCAGCTGGTGGCCTACCGCACCGCGCAGGAGGCCATGACCAACGTGCAGAAGCACGCCGAGGCCAGCTCGGTCGACATCGACCTGAGCGACCGCGAAGGCGTGCTCACCCTGGAAGTGACCGACAACGGCAAGGGCCTGGACGCCCAGGCCCTGCGCAAGGCCAAGTCCTTCGGCCTGCTGGGCCTGCGCGAGCGCGCCGTCAAGGTGGGTGGCTGGCTCGACGTGAGCTCCTCGCCCCGGGGCACCTCGGTCATTCTGTCGATACCCTTGCAGACTTCCAGCAACCCGGACAATGCGGCGCAGGCCGACGAGGAGCCCCATGATCAAGGTGATTTTGTGTGACGACCACGCCATGGTGCGGCGCGGCATCCGCGACACCATTTCGGAAGCCACCGACATCCAGGTGGTCGGCGAGGCCGGCAGCTACCCCGAACTGCGCGACCTGATGCGCAAGGTCGAGTGCGACGTGCTCGTGCTCGACCTGAACATGCCCGGGCGCGGAGGCCTGGAGGTGCTGGGCGCGCTCAAGGAAGAGGGCTCCAACGTCAAGACCCTGGTGGTCTCCATGTACCCGGAAGACCAGTACGCCATCCGCTGCCTGCGCGCGGGCGCGCGCGGCTACCTGAACAAGGCCGGCGAGCCGGCCGAGCTGGTGGCCGCCATCCGCACCGTGATGCAGGGCCGCAAGTACGTGACGCCCGACGTGGCGCAGATGCTGGTGGACACGCTCAACGCCCCCGAAAGCGAGGAGTTGCACGCCAGCCTGTCCGAGCGCGAGTTGCAGACCCTGCAGAAGATCGCCTCGGGCAAGAAGCTCTCCGACATCGCCGAAGAACTCATGCTCAGCCCCAAGACCGTGAGCGTGTACCGCGCGCGCGTGCTGGAAAAGCTGCACCTGGCGAACAACGCCGAACTCACCGTCTACGCGATCCGCAACGGCATCGTGTAGCCCGCCCGCCATGTTCGCCCCAGCCTCTCGACTGCCCTCGACCTTGCCGGGCTGGCGGTGGCAGGCGGGCCTGGGCTTGCTCGCGGCGTTGGCGGGTGGCATGGCCCCGGCGCATGCGGAGTCGCTGCGCTGCGCCGGCGGCATCGCGGCCGAAGGCGACTCCAAGCTCTCGCTGATGGCCAAGTGCGGCCAACCCGTGCTGACCGACACCTACTGCGCGCCGCTCTACCAGAACCCCCATTACTACCCGGTGCCCGAACCCTACGCCAGCCGCATCCTGCCCTGCCAGGTCACCGAGGAATGGCTGTACGACCGGGGCCCCGGCAACCTGTTCGCCACGGTGCGCCTGCGCTCGGGCGTGGTGCTCTCCATCACCTACGGCCACACGCCGCGCTGAGGCGCGGCCTTCTTCGGCCATCGCCAGGCTGATCCGTCGCGCCTTCGCAACGCAACGAAGGAATCTTGCGCCCGGTCCGCACCAGGCTTTCCCAAAGGCCCGCCCATGAAGCGAAGTCTTGATGGATTGAATTGACGGATTCCAGGAACAGGGAAACAGGCCTTCCGGGTGACAAGGCTTTGCTGAAAGTCAATCCAGTGAAGTCCGACCTTGGATGAACCGTTGAGGGTGGCCGAGCATGCGTCGCCATCTCAACGAGAACATTCAGGAGGAGTTCCATGACCCCATTCACCCCCCGGCGTGGGCTGACGATCCGCAGTGCGGCGCTTCCCGAGGTCAACGGCGCGCCGTTGCTGGAGCCCTTGAAGCTCGAAGGCGAAGAAGGCATCAACCAGCTGTTCGATTACCGGCTGGTGCTGCAAAGCGCGGAGGGCGGCGCCCCCCTTGAACTCGACACCTTCATCGGCCGAGAACTCACCTGCTGCATCGAACTCGAAGGCCAGGGCCGCTTCGTGCCCGGGATGCCCGCCGGAGCTGGCGCCAACCAGGGCGCGGGGGTGCGGGAGATCTCGGCCCTCATCACCGAAGCCCGGTACATCGGCGAGTCCGGGCGCCATGCGCTGGTGGAGTTCACCCTGAGGCCCTGGCTGCACCTGGCCACCCTCAGCACCGACTGCAAGGTCTTCCAGGACCAGAGCGTGGTGGAGATCATCGAAGCGGTGCTGGGGGCGTACACGATCTGGAACGCCAGCGGCATCACCTCGGGCACCACCGGCACCCACACCGTGCAGGCCGCGAGCTTCGGCTACCGCCCGGGCAAGAGCATGCCGGTGCAACCGCTGCCGGAGACGACCCCCTTCAACGAGTTGCCTGAGCTGTACGACAAGAAGGGACAACCTGTGGCCGGTTTCCCCTACGAACTCGTGCTGGGCAACGGTCGCACGCTGCGCGGTGTCACGGACGCCCAGGGCGGCACGCAACGGGTGGGCAGCGGCGAGGCGGCCGCGACCCTGCGAATGAACCACGACTCAAAGCTTTGAGGCACCCCCAAGGACACCCATCATGGCCACCAACTCTCATAGCCAAGGTCTGTACCAGAACGAGACCACCACCAACACCATCCCGGACAGCCGGTTCCGGGTGGAGATCGACAAGATCCAGGTCAACCTGTTCTTCGATGGCACGCTGAACAACTACTTCAACGTCACCACCAAGGACAAGGCCGTGCGCGACCGGTATGGCGGCAAAGAAACCAGCTACGACAACGCGCTCTCCAATGTGGCGCGCATGTGGGACTCGCTGGACAAGGAGCGAGACGGTCCCGACCTGGGCGTGTACGTGGAAGGCATGGGCACCACGGAACTGCAGGGCGACGACATCGCCGGCAAGGCCCTGGGCACGGGCGAGACCGGCATGCGAAGCCGCGCGCAATCGGCGTTTGGGCCTCTGAAAACCCTCGTGGCGAAAAAGCGAGGAAAGCAAGGCCTGCCTGCGCTTCTGGAACTCAACCTGTTCGGTTTCAGCCGGGGCGCGGCCACGGCGCGGCACTTCGCGAGCTTGCTGCGCAACCGGGAAGAAATCGCCAAACACTTTCCCGGCCGCTGGAGCCGGGTGGTGGTGCAGGTGAACTTCGTGGGCCTGTTCGACACCGTCTCGGCCGAGGGCCTGCTGCCCGGCAACGACGTGGACGATTTGCAGCTTCGTTTTGAGGACGATGCCGCGCGCCGGGTGTTCCACCTCGTGGCACTGGACGAATACCGCGAGAACTTCGCGCTCACCAACATCGCCAGCGCCTGCCGGGCCAAGAGCGAGGTCAACGGCATCCGCTCTCGCATGGGCTACGAGCTGGGCATCCCCGGGGCGCACTCGGACGTGGGCGGTGGCTACAAGGCCGGCACCGACAAGCCTGAACCCGAGGAGGTGCACAACCTGCCGGCCCTGCGCAGCGTGCACGACCGCGACGGCGGTACCACCACCTTGCCCGGGCCGCAGGCCTTTGTGTACGCCCAGGGCTGGTACAGCAAAGCGGACCACCAGCCTGCCTGGGGCCAGCCGCACCGCCATGTGCGCCAGGTGCAGGGCGACTACCACAAGGTGGGCCTATCGCTGATGGTGGACATGGCCGAGCGGCACACCACCACGCAGTACCCGGACAAGCTCAAAGCTGAGATGCAGGCGCAAAGCCCCGAGGTGGCTCAAGTGCAGCAACAGTTGCGAGCCTTCGCCAAGGACAACGCCTTCGTGGCGTGGAAGCCGGCGCAGCAGAGTTGGGGACTGGAGGCGAACCTGGGCACCGAGCAGGCCAAAGCCTTTCGGCGCCGATTCCTGCACCTCTCGTGCAGCGATGCCTTTGCCATGCAGCCGCGCTACCGCGCCGGCACCGAGCAAATGGAGCGTGGCCATGTCTTCGGTTGACGCCCCGATCTTTACCTCTCGCCGCCGCTGGCTGGCACAGGCGGCCGTATTGGGGGCTGGCCTGTCCGCCGGCGCTGCCCAAGCTCAATTCCTCAAAGGACTTTTCATGCGCAACACCACCCCCGAAACCGCCACCATGAAATGGCACGTCACGTTTTGCAGCTACGGCATCGACATCGAGCCAAGAGGCCAGAGCGATGTGACCACCTTGACGGGCGACAACTGGATGAAGGACGCCGAGGGTCAGGTCGTGGCCCAGTTCTACACCGGCTTTGGCGCGGCATGGGGTGCGGGCAGCAGAGGCATGAGCGCCATCAACGAAAGCGGCGCACGCCTGCCCAAGACACTGCGCCTGAAGTACTACGACTACTTGGAGGACCGCTTCTACCAGCTCGATGCCGAGTTGCCGCTGCGCCGCATCCACGATCTGTTCATTCAAGCACCTCAGATCATCGACAAGGATGTGACCTACGGCAAAGTCCGGCCGCGCTATGACGATGTTCGAATTGGTGTGGCACCCGATGGCCATGTGATGCTCTGGGCTGCGGGCCTGGGCAGTCAGGTGGAGCTGGCGCAGTACCGCGCCGTGGTGCTGCACGGCATCACGCGAAAGAGCTACAACGCCAGCCTGCCGGGCGGCACGTTCACGCTCACCGAAAGCGAGGACCGCCGCCTGATGCTGGACCGGCTCAAGCCAGCGACCATCGCGCGCATCGATGCCGGCTGGCGGCCCGACGCCATGTGGTACATGCGGCACATCCGCGTGAAGTTCCCGTGGCGGCATGTGATGACGGGCAATGTCTCTCGCGTGACCGAGCTGGAGAGTTACCAGGGCAACGCCGAGGCCGAAACGGTGGGGCAGTGGGAGATGGCGAGCTACACCCAGATCCACCGCATGCGCGGCATTCCCAACACAGCCAAGTTCTGGTTCCACGACAGAGAGGGCAAGCGGCATCACCTGTGGCTGGAGTTCTGCTTGCGCGAGCGCGCTGTGAGTGAAGACGATTTGAGCGAAGTGCGCGCGGCGTTTGATGAGCTGTTTCCGCAGCGCACGCTGGAAGACAACGACTACCTGCCGGGCGAGGCGGACATGGCGCGGGTGGAGGTGCACGTGAACGAAGACTTCAGCCGCATCACGGCTGCGCTGGTCAAGGGCGATGTGCGCCTGCCGCTGCCGGTGGGCAAGACGCAGCACTTCGAGCTGGAGCCCTTCACGCATTGGCCGGGGACGAAATCCGAAAGGCTGACACCCGAACTGAGGCAACTGTTTCAGTACGGGCCACAGCTGGACGGCCTCCGGTGACATCGGGAGGGCGCCGTACTAACCTCACGGAAGGCGGAAACGGAGGTCCTGCGGAATAATGGCCCGATGCCGCCGCCATCCCCATCCATCTGGAGCCCGCTTCGCCAACCCGCTTTCCGGGGGCTCTGGATCTGCGGCGCGGTCTTCTTCATCGGCAGTGGCATGCAGACCATGGCCGCCGCCTGGCTCATGGTCGAGCTCACCGGCTCCTCCTTTCTCGCCGCGCTGGTGCAGACGGCGGTGTTCCTGCCCATGTTCCTGCTGGCGTTGCCCGCCGGGGTGCTGGCCGACACCACCGACCGCCGCCGCCTGATCTCGGGCGCGCTGATGGCCCAGGTCGGCGCGAGCGTGCTGCTGGCCGGGCTGGTGCTGGCGGGCTGGGGTGGGCCGGCCTCGGTGCTGTTCCTGGTGTTTGTCTGCGGTTGCTGCACGGCGGTGCTCACGCCGGCCTGGAATTCCTCGGTGGTCGACCCGGTGCCCCGCCCCGAGTGGCCGCAGGCCATCACCGCCATCGGCATTGCCTACAACGCTGCGCGCGCCATCGGCCCCACGCTGGCCGGCCTGCTGTTCGCGCGCCTGGGCGCGGGCTGGGTGTTCGTGGTCACGGTGTTCACCACGGTGGTGATGTGGGAGTCGATCCGCCGCTGGCCGCCGCGCGCGCACCCGCCGTCCAGCCTGCCGGCCGAGCGCCTGTGGGGCGGCACGCTCAGCGGCCTGCGCTTTGCCTGGCATTCGCGCCTCATCCTGGCGCAGCTGGTGCGCGTCATGGCGTTCAGCGCGGCCGGCTCGGCGCTCTGGGCCCTGCTGCCCGTGATCGCGCAGCGCCAGCTGGGCACCGGTGCCGAAGGCTTCGGCCTGCTCATGGGCTGCCTGGGCACCGGGGCGGTGGCCTCGGGCCTCGTCATCGGGCGCCTTCGCGCGCGTTTTTCGCTCGACGCCATCGTGGCCGTGGCCTGTGTGGTGTTCGCCGCCGTGATGCTGGTGGCGGCCTGGGTGCGTGTGCCGGCGGTGGTGTACGTGGCCATGGCGTTCGGTGGCGCGGCCTGGATGGCGACCATGTCCACCTTCAACACCGCCACGCAGGCCAGTGCGCCACCCTGGGTGCGTTCGCGCGCGGTGGCGCTGCACATCGTCTCGGCGCTGGGTGCCTTCGCCATCGGCTCGGCTTTCTGGGGCGCGCTGTCCGATATCGTGGGCCTCACCGCCGCGCTCGCCGCGGCCGGCGTGCTCATGGCCTCGGGCCTGCTGCTGGCGCGCCCCTTCCCCCTGCGCGTGGGCGCGGACCACGAGGTGACCCAGGGCACGCCCTGGGACGAGCTCTTCGTGGAAGCCGAGCCCAGCCCCGAGTCCGGACCGATCGCGGTCGAGGTGGGCTACCGCATCCGCCCCGGCGCGGACCAGGCCTTTCTCGACACCATTGCCCAGATGAAGGCGCCGCGCCGCCGCGATGGCGCCACCTTCTGGCGCGTCTACAAGGACCTGGGTGAGCCCTCGCGCTATGTGGAGCGCTTCATCGTCACCTCCTGGGCCGACTACCTGCACCAGCGCGCCCGCGCCACCGTGGCCGATCGCGCGATCGAGACCGAGGTGCGCGCCTTCCTCGCCGATGGCGAGAGCGCGCGCATGTCGCACTACATTGCCGAACGCTGATCTGGCGCCCCTCCGAAAGGCACCTCATGAAGTTCCCACACCTCGCCTGCATGGCCGCAATCGCCGTCGCCCTGGCCGCCTGCCAGGACCGCACGCCCGAAGCCGCGCCGGCGCCGGCCGGCACGAGTGCCCCGGCCGCGCCGGCACCTGCGCCCACACCTGCTGCGCCCGCCCCGGCCACCGATGCCTGGCTGGGACAATGGAACGGACCCGAGGGCACTTACCTCCAGCTCGCGGGCAGCGGTGGCCAGTACGAGGTGACCATCCGCAACCTCGACGGCCCCCGCACGTTCCCGGGCAAGGCGGCGGGTGATGAGCGCATCGAGTTCGAGCGCGACGGCGTGAAGGAATCCCTGCGCGCCACCCACGGCGCCGAGACCGGAATGAAATGGCTCAGCGAGAAGAAGAACTGCCTGACGGTTCGATCGGGCGAGGGCTACTGCCGGGATTCCTGAGCCGCTGCGTGAAGAAGGCCAGGATCTGATCGCGCGCCGTGAGGGTGGGCTGGCCGGCCTCATCGATCAGGTGCGCCGTTACCACGCTGTGCGGGCTGTTCACCACCTGCTCGAAGAACGGGGGCAGGGCCGTCCGGTTGGCGGCGCTGTCGGGCAGCACCTGCGCCACGAAGCGCGGGCCCAGCGCGGCTTCGTAGGCCTTGAAGCGCTCGGCCTTGCAGAACTTGTCGCCCGCGAAGCGGTAGGCCATCACCGTGAGGTCCTCGCGCTCCAGGCGCGAGCGCACCTCGGCCAGGTCCTCGGGTCCGATCTCCAGGCCGGCCGGGTCGTCCAGCGGCAGCGAAGGCTGCGACAGCACGGGCGCCAGCATCGAAGGCTCCAGCATCATCGTGAGCGCGAAATTGCCGGTGAAGCACATGCCGATGGCGCCCACCCCAGGGCCGCCGCAAGCCTCGTGCGCGTGCCGGGCCAGCAGCCTCAGCCAGCGCGTCACCGGGCTGGCCTGGTTGGGCCCCTTGCGGTTGGCGAAGGCGCGGAACTCCGCGCTCACACAGGCGCGCTGCATCACGGCCATGCCCGCAACGGCCTCGGGCACCGCGCCGTCCACGCCGAACAGCGACGGCATGTACACCGTGAAACCCGCGTCGCGCACCCAGCGCGCGAAGCGGGCCACGTGCGGGCTGATGCCCGGCATCTCGGTCATGACGATCACCGCCGGCCCATGGCCGGCCACGTGCACGCGCTTGGTGGCACCATCCAGCGTGATCTCGCGCGCCTCGAAATCGCCGAGGGCGTCGTGTTCGGTCAGATTCGGGTGGGGCATGTCCTGGGCTCTCTGGAGGTGGAAGGGCCTTGATTGCACCAAGGCCGGCGCTACACTGCCAGTGTCTGTTTCGACATCTTTCAAGCTATTCCTGCCATGCGTGATTTCACCGTTCTCGTGCTGCCCGGGGCCTGGGGGAGTGGGGTGGCCGTCACGCTGGACGTGTTGAGCGCGGCGGCGGCCATCGCGCCCCGGCTCGCCTTGCCGCAGCCCACCTGGCGCGTGTGCTCGCCCGGCGGTGGCCCGGTGGCGCTCAGCCACGGGCTGCAATTGCAGGCGCACGCCCTGCCGGCCCGAGCGGGTCGCGACAGCTCGACCTGGATCGTGCCCGGCCTGGGGGTGGACCAGGCCTCGGCGCTGGCCGACCGCCTGGCGCGCGACGACGCGCGGGCCGCCAGCGAGGGCCTGCGGCGGCACGCGGCGCGGGGCGGCGAGGTGGCCGCGTCCTGTTCGGCTGTGTTCCTGCTGCAGGCGGCGGGTCTGCTGGATGGCCGGCGGGCCACCACCTCGTGGTGGCTGGCGCCGCGCCTGCAAGGCCTCGCACCCCTGTGCCGCGTGGACGCGGACCGCATGGTCTGCGCCGACGGCCCCATCACCACGGCCGGTGCCGCGCTGGCGCAGACCGACCTCATGCTCCACCTGCTGCGCACCCGCTTCGGCACGGCGCTGGCGGACGCGGTGAGCCGCGTGCTGCTCATCGACGGCCGCCAGGCGCAGGCGCCCTTCGTGCTGCCCGCCATGCAGTCCAACGGCAACGAGCTGATCGGCCGCCTGACGCAACACATCGAATCCGCCTTGCCCCACCCGCCCGACGTGGCGGCGCTGGCCGAGGCCTTCGCCATGTCGCCGCGCACCCTGGCACGGCACGTCAAAGCCGCCACCGGACGGGGCGCGCTGGCGCTCGTGCAGAGCGTGCGGCTCAACCGCGCGCGCATGCTGATCGAGCGCAGCCGCCTGACGATCGAGCAGGTGGCGGCCCAGGTGGGCTACGAAGACGCGACCGCCCTGCGGCGCCTCATGCGAAAGTCGGCCGGGGCCTCGCCCAGCCGCTTCCGTTCGGGCCCGCATTGAACGCCCCGACACCCCCCGACACCCCCCAACGCCACCTCACATCGCGCATGCACATTCGCCGCCTCACCCCTCAAGACGCCAGCCCCTTTCGCGCGTTGCGCCTGTCCGCCTTGCAAGAGGAACCCACCGCGTTCGGTTCCAGCCATGAGGAAGAGGTGGTTTTCCCTCCCGAAACGACGGCGGCCCGCCTCGCGGTGCACCCCGACCAGGGCGCGTTCGGCGCCTTCGAGGGAGACCGGCTGATCGGCATCGTGACGCTGCGGCGCGAAGACAAGCGCAAGCTGCGGCACAAGGGGATGGTCTATGGCCTGTACGTGGCGCCAGAGGCGCGGAGCAAGGGCGCGGGCCGTGGATTGCTCGTGGAGGCGCTCGCGCTGGCCGCGTCGGTGCCCGAACTGCTTCAGGTGAACCTGAGCGTCAATGCCGGCAACGTGGCCGCCATCGCCTTGTACGAATCCCTGGGCTTCCAGACCTTCGGCCGTGAACCCGCCGCCCTGCGGATCGACGGGGTGTTGCACGACGAACTGCACATGTTCTGGCGTCCCGCCCGCTGAGCGGGCGGCAGGGGTTTCATGCGGGGGAGGCCGGTGGCATGTTGGCCATCACCAGCAGCACCATGGCCGGCCGGTTGCTCTCGTTGATGAGCTGGCGCGCCTCGCCCGGGGCGAAGCGGCAGGAGTCGAGGGCGCGCAGCGTGGCGCGCTGCGGCACGCCGTCCACCGCGCCCACCAGGGTGACCTCGCCCTCGACGACGAAATAGAGCTTTTCGACCGGCGACGGGTCCAGCGTGGTGTGGCCGTCGGGCAGCAGCTGGCTCATGCCCATCCACATCTGGGTGGACGGGCCGGCTTCCTTGCCCTGCAGGCGCAGGCAGCGCATGTCGAAGTGGTTGGGCGCCTCGTAGGTGGGCGCCTCGTCGAAGCGGGTGACGTGCATGGCGGTGGCTCCTCGCGGGTGGGCGTTCAGGGGCGCAGCACGATCCGGTCCGTGCTGCCGCCGAGCACGGCGCGGTAGGCCTCGGCCGCATCGGCCAGGTCGTAGGCGCGGGCGATGGGGAAGGGCTTGAGCGTGCCGCGTTCGAAGCCTTCGCGCATGGCGTCGAGCTGGGCGGTGGAGGTGGCGCAGTCCATGGCGAGCGAGTCGATGCCCACGTAGGTGTGCATGCCCCGGTAGAACGCGAAGATGTCGAAGGGCACGGCGCGGTCGTGCGTGGCGATGAAGATCTGCGTCGCGCCCTTGGCCATGGCCTTGTTGGCGGCGTCGAAGTAGGCGCTGCCCACGGTGTTGAACACGGTGTCGGCCCCGCGCCCCTGGGTGAGGTCGCGGGCGGTGGCGGCCACGTCGACCGCCGTGGCGTCGATCACGTCCACCGGCGCGCAGCTGAAGCCGGCGAACGGGCCGGGGCCGCGCTGCACGGCGATCACGCGTGCGCCGGCCTGCGCGGCCAGCTGCACCGCGGCCTGGCCCACCTTGCCGTTGGCGCCCATCACCATCACGGTCTGGCCGGCGCGGGGCATGCCGCTGCGGCGAAAGCCCTCGTAGGCGGTGACGAAGGGCACGCCGACCGCGCCCGCCTCTTCCATCGAGAGGTTGGCCGGCATGGCGCGCAGCGCGGCCAGCGGCAGTTCGAGGTAGCGCGCGTGCGAGCCGTCGCGCGTGATGCCGACATCGCCGCCCGAACCATAGACCTGGCGGCCGATCCATTCGGTGGGGCCTTCGACCACGGTGCCCGCGAAGTCGCGGCCCGGGGTGCGCGGCCACACGGCCTGCGGCATGATGCCCAGGCTGGCCTTGGCGTCGCTGGGGTTGACGGCCGCCGCGCCCACGCGCACCAGCGCGTGGCCCGGCGCGGGCACGCGCTGGGGGCTGTCCACCAGCATCAGCCGCAGGGTGTCGATGCTGTCGGCCTTCTGCAGCAGGCGCAGGGCCTGGCCGGTGTCGGTGGACGGGTGTGGCGCGATGCCGGTGTCTTCGTGGATGCGTGCGGTCAAGAGCGTTCTCCCTGTTCTTATGGTTGCGGCAGGCCGAGCATCGTGCGCGCCTCGCGCGCGCTGGCAATGGTGCCGCCCATGCTTTGAATGATGTCCCGCGCGCGGGCGACGAGCTGGGCATTGCTCTGGGCGAGCACGCCTTTGTCGAGGTAGATGTTGTCCTCCATGCCCACGCGCACATGGCCACCCGCGAGCCAGGCCTGGGCGACGATGGGGAATTCCATGCGGCCGATGCCGAAGGCCGTCCAGATGGCGCCGGGCGGCAGCATGTCGCGCGCGTAGAGCACGGTGGCGGGCGAGGGCGCGAAGCCGTACTTCACGCCGAGCACGAAGGTCCACATGCCGGGGCCTTCCAGGCTGCCGTCGGCGATCAGGTCGAGCGCGAGGTGGATGTCGCCCGAATCGAAGATCTCCAGCTCGGGCTTGACGCCGGCGGCGCGGATGGTGGCGGCCATGCGGCGCACGTTGCGCGGCGTGTTGATGACCACGTCCGGCCCCGAGTTCATGGTGTTGAAGTCGAGCGAGCACACGTCGGGCTTGATGAGCGCGATGTGTTCCACCCGCTGGTCCGGCGGCAGCAGCGTGGTGCCGGGCGCGTACACCTTGGGGTCGTCCTCGCTCGGCACGAAGCGCCCACCCGGGCCGGTGGTCAGGTTGATGATGAGTTCGCGGTTCTCGCGCCGGATGCGGTCCACCACCTCGCGGTAGAGCTCGAGTTCCATCGACGGCTTGCCGGTGTGGGGGTCGCGCACGTGGATGTGCACCTGGCCGGCACCGGCTTCGGCGGCGGCCAGGCATTCGCGGGCGATCTGCTCGGGCGTGACGGGCAGGTGCGGCGTCTGCTCAGGTTTGACCAGGTTGCCCGTGACGGCGCAGGTGATCAGGGTCTTCTGGGACAGCGGGTTGAAGAGGCTCATGGGCGCGGGGATTCAGAGGTGGCGGCCGCCATCGACCACGATGCGCGTGCCGGTGACGAAACGCAGGGTGGTGGCGAGGGCCTCGATGGTCGCGGCCACGTCGTCTGGCTGGCCCACGCGGCCCAGCGGCGTGGTGGCGGCGGTCTTGGTGTTGAACTCCGCGCCCCGGCCCGGCACGAAGCTGGACTCCACCGCGCCGGGCGAGACGGAGACCACGCGCACCGCGGGCGCCAGCGCCTTGGCCAGCGCGTCGCCCACCACGTCCAGGCCGGCCTTGGCCGCGACATAGGCGAGGTTGCTGCCCACGCCGGTGAAGCCCGCGATGGACGAGACGTTGGCGATCAGGCCGTCGCCGCTGGCCTTGAGCAGCGGCGCGAAGGCGCGGATGGTGGCGAAGACGCCGCGGAAGTTGGCCTGCATCAGCCGGTCGATCAGTTCGTCGTCGAGCGCGTCGAGGTCGGCGGCGGGCACGGCCTTGGTGAAGCCGGCGCTGTTGACCAGGATGTCGCAGCGCTGCCATTGCCGCGCCACCTGCTCGGCGGCGGCTTTGAGTGAAGCGCTGTCAACGATGTCGGCGCGCACCGCGCCATGCGCCTGCGTGCCGGGCAGGCCGGCCGCGAGCTCGGCGGCGGCCGCGCCGTCGCCCCGGTGCAGCAGCACGCAGGCCGCGCCGAGCGCGGCCAGGCGGTGCGCCGTGGCCAGGCCGATGGCGCCGGTGCCGCCGGCAATGACGGCCACCTTGCCGTCGAGTCGTGTCTGGGGTTCAAAAGCCATGGGTTCTTGAGGAAGAGAAAGAGAGGGGGGTCAGGGAATCGGGGCCTTGGGGAACACGGTCTCGCCGGGCTCCAGCGTGAAGTCATGCTGCAGCCGGGCCTGGGCGCCATCGGCATCGAGTTCGAAGCGGCCCACCAGGGCGCGCGTGACGCCGAACACCGGGTCGCTGTCGAGGTTCTCGTCGGTGTCGGCGAACACCTGGGACACGCGCACCTTGAAGCCTGGCTGGCTGATCATGAAGTGCAGGTGGGCCGGGCGGTTGGGGTGGCGCCGCTGGGCGCGCAGCAGTTCGCCGCAGGGGCCGTCGGTGGGCACCGGGTAGCCCGCGGGCACCACGCTGCGCAGGAAGTAGGCACCCTGCGCGTCGGTGGTGAAGCGCCCGCGCAGGTTCATGTCGGGCTGGCTGTCGTCCTGGTTTTCGTACAGGCCCACGGGCGAGGCCTGCCACACGTCCACCACCGCGCCGGCCACCGGCTGGCCCTGCGGATCGCGCACCGTGCCACGCACCTCCAGCGGCACGCCGGGTGTGCCGGCGCGCGCGATGGATTCACCGGGCTCGCACAGCGGCGCGCGCTCGCGCCAGAAGGGGCCGAGCAGCGCGGCGGGCGATTCGCCACCGGCATGGCCCGGGTTGTTGAGCAGGGCCACCAGGGTGGACACGCCCAGCAGGTCGGCCGCCAGCACCACCTCGTTCTTCTTCGGGCCGGTGGCTTGGCCGATGTCGACCAGGAAACCGATCGCGCGCTCGAATTCGGCTTCGGTCAGGCGCACTTCTTGCGCGAAGGCATGCAGGTGGCGCGTCAACGCGGCCATCACTTCGCGCAGGCGGGGGTCGGGCGTGCGCTCCATGGCGGCCAGCGCCACGGCCAGCACGGACTCGGGGGTGGAGATCAGGTTCACGGCGGTTTCTCGGAAAGCGGATTTTCTTGCAAACGTTTGCTTATTGTCACTCCCCAAAGTGGGGCAAGGCATAGGGTTTGCACCAAATTATCCCTGTTGAGGTTTTGAAAGAATCCCGCCAGAATGATGGCAAACGTTTGCATGAAACCTTCAAAGTGACCGAATCACCCCGCTCCCCCTCTGTCACGGAGCCCGCCGGCCCCGTCACCATCCGCGACGTCGCCCGGGCCGCCGGCGTGCACCTGTCCACCGTCTCGCGCGCGCTCGATCCGCGCCGGCGCGCCGCCGTCAGCGCCGAGGTGCTCGAGGCCGTCGAGCAGGCCGCGCGCCGCCTGGGCTACCGGCCCAACCGCGCGGCCTCGGCCCTGCGCACCGGCCGCACCCACACCATCGGCGTGCTGGTGCCCGACATCACCAACCCGGTGTTCCCACCCATCCTGCAGGGCATCGAAGCCTGCGCGGCCGCGCGCGGCTGGTTCGTGATGGTGGCCAACGTGGCCGCCAGCGCGCTGGCCCGGCCCACGGTCGAGCGCATGCTGGCCCAGCAGGTCGACGGCATCGTGCTGGCCATCGCCTCGCGCGAAGACCCGCTGGTGGACTTCATCGTCGGCGCCGGCCTGCATGCCGTCATGGTCAACCGCGCCGACGAGTCCGGCCGCCTGCCCTCGGTGGTGAGCGACGACCGGCTGGCCATGAAGCTCGCGGTGGACCACGTGGTGCGCACCGGTTGCGAGCGCATCGCCCACCTGGCCGGCCCCCAGAGCCTGCCCACCGGCCTGGGCCGTCTGCAGGGCTTCGAGCAGGCGCTGCGCGACCGCGGCCTGCGCAGCGCGGGCGTGGTGGCCTGCGAGTCCTACAGCCGCGAGGCCGGCCGTCTGGCCATGGCCCAGCTGCTCGCGCAAAGCGCGAAGCCGCCCGAGGCCGTGGTCTGCTCGAACGATCTGGTGGCGCTGGGCGCCTACGACGCGCTGCAGGCCGCCGGCCTGCGCGTGCCGACCGACGTGGCCGTCACCGGCCACAACGACATGCCGCTGGTCGACATGGTCAACCCCTCGCTCACCACCATCCGCCTGCCGCACCGCGAACTTGGCTGGCGCGCCGCGCAGCTGCTGTTCGACGGGCTGGACGGGCGGCAGATGTCGCCCGCCACCGTCGTGCTGCGGCCCGAGCTGGTCGTGCGCAACTCCACCCGCCCCGTCCCGCCGACGGATTCCCCGGCCTGATGTCCTTTCTCACCCCACGAACCCCACGAACCCCATGACCCGCCTCCTCATCAAGAACACCTGCATCCTCTCCATGGACCCCGCCGTGGGCGACTTCGACGACGCCGACATCCTGATCGAGAACGACAAGATCGTCGCCGTCGGCCCCAACCTGCAAGCCGATGGCGCCGAAGTGATCGACGGCAAGGGCCGCATCGTCACGCCCGGCCTGGTCAACGCGCACATCCACACCTGGGAATTCCAGCTGCGCGGCATCGGCTCCGACTGGGTCGGCAGCCGCGACTACCACGCCAACATGCACCAGAACCTCGCCACCAAGTACGGCGTGCGCGACGTGTACCTGGGCAACCTGCTGGGCTCGCTGAACCAGCTGCGCAACGGCACCACCACCATCGTCGACTGGTGCCACATCCTGCGCGACGCGGAGATGACCGACGTGGCCATCGACGCGCTGGAAGAGTCCGGCATCCGCGCCGTGTTCGCGCGCGGCACGGTGAAGCCGCCCGAGCGGCCGGGCGAGGTGCCGTACCACAAGAAGCCCTTCCCGCGCGAAGAGATCCACCGCCTGCGCACCGGGCGCCTCTCGAGCGACGACCGCCTGGTGACCCTGGCCATGGCCATCCTCGGGCCCGACTGGGGCGAGTACGACGTGGCGGCGCACGACATCCGCCTGGCGCGCGAGTACGGCCTCATCAACTCCGCCCACACCTACGGCCGCAAGGGCAAGCGCGTGGTCGAAGACGGTTACCCGCGCCTGGCCAAGGAAGGCCTGCTCGGGCCGGACCACAACATCGGCCACGGCAACTGCTTCGACGACGAGGAACTCAAGATCGTGCTCGACGCGGGCTGCACCATCACCGCCACCAACCTCACCGAGATGCTGAACTACGAGCAGCCCGCCATGCTCGGGCGCCTCGTCAAGCACGGCGCGATGCCCTCGCTCGGCACCGACTGCGATCCCTACTTCAACAGCTCGATGCTGGCGGTGACGCGCCACGCCTTCCTGCACCAGCGCGAGCTGGACAACCGCAGCCTCTGGCACGAAGGCAAGTGGCCCGCGAAGACGCAGCACTCCACGCTCACGCGCGACGCCCTCTACTGGGCCACCATGGGCGGCGCCAAGGCCTTCGGCCTGGACAAGAAGACCGGCTCCATCACGCCGGGCAAGCAGGCCGATCTCGTCATGTTCGACGCCCGGGGCATGAACATCTTCCCGGCGCTGCCCGGTGGCAACCCGGCGCACATCGTGGTGATGTACGCGGAAACCTCGGACATCGAAAACGTTCTGGTGGCGGGCCAGTTCGCCAAGCGCGGCGGCAAGCTCACCTTCGACGAAACGAAGCTGCAGAAGCTCAGCGAAGAGCTCATGGCTTCGCGCATGCGCATGTTCGGGGAGGGCAACTACCAATCACGGCCCGTCGAGCGCGGCCCCCAACCGGAGAAGTTCTTCCTATGAAACGCCACACCTTCACCGCCGCCCTGCTGGCCTGGGCAACGCTGGGCCTCTTCGGCACTGCGGCGCACGCCCAGGGCAGCGCGCCCGCCTGGCCCACCAAGCCGGTGCGCATCATCCACGGCTTCACCTCGGGTGGGCCGGTGGACAACCTCGCGCGCCTGATCGCCGCGCAGTTCGCCGAGAAATTCGGCCAGCAGGCCGTGGTGGAGGGCAAGCCCGGTGCCGGGGGCACCATCGGCGCGAACTACGTGGCCAAGGCCGAGCCCGATGGCTACACGCTGTTCCTCATGGCCTCGGGCCACTCCGCCGCGCCGGGGCTCTACAAATCGCTGCCGTTCGACCCCGTGAACGACTTCACCATGGTCTCCATGGTGGCGCGCAGCCCGTTCGCCATCATCGCCAACCCCAACGCCTCGTTCAAGACGGTGCAGGAACTGGTGCAGCAGGCCAAGGCCCAGCCCGGCAAGATCGACTACGGCACCGGCGGGCAGGGCAGCGGCATGCACCTGGCGGCCGTGCTGTTCCAGTCGCGCGCGGACGTCAAGCTCACCCACGTGCCCTACAAGGGCGGCAGCGCGCCGGCGCTGGCCGTGATCGCGGGCGAAGTGCCACTGCTCTTCACCTCGCTGGCGGGCATGGCGGCCCACATTGAGAACGGCAAGGTCAAGCCGCTCGCGGTCACCTCGAAGAACCGCTTCGCGCTGTTCCCCAACATCCCCAGCGTGGCCGAGACCCTGCTGCCCGACTTCGACGTGAGCGCCTGGTACGCGCTGGCCGGCCCCAAGGGCCTGCCACCGGCCGTCGTTGCGCAGCTCAACGAGATGGTGCAGAGCACGCTGGCGCGCCCCAACATCGTTGAAACCCTCCGCCTCCAGGCCGCCGACGCCTGGGCCACCTCGCCCCGCGAGGCGCAGGCCTTCCTGGCCACCGACGTGGCGCGCTGGACCAAGGTCATCAAGGACGAAAAGATCGAAGTGCAGAACTGAACCCGGAGACAACCGCATGAAATCCCCCCGCCTCGGTCGCCGTGGCCTGCTCGCCGCCCTCTGTTCGGGCCTGCTCGCCACCTTCTCCACCGGCATCGCGCACGCGCAGGCGGCCGACTGGCCGCGCCAGCCGATCAAGCTGCTGCTCGGCTTCACACCCGGCGGCGGCGTGGACGCCACCGCCCGGCTCGTGGCCCAGCAGCTGGCCGAAGCGCTGGGCAGCCCCGTGGTGGTGGAAAACCGGCCCGGCGCGGGCGGCACCCTGGCGGCCAATGCCGTGGCCAAGGCCGAGCCCGACGGCCACACGCTGTTCCTCATGGCCTCGGGGCACAGCATCTCGCCCGCGCTCTACAAGTCGCTGCCCTACGACTCGGTGAACGACTTCACCATGGTCACCATGACCACGCGCTTTCCCTTCGGCGTGGCCGTGGGCGCGAGCTCGCCCATCCGCAACATGGGCGAACTCATGAAACAGGCCAAGGACAAACCCGGCACCCTCTCGATGGGCCACGCCGGCGTGGGCACCGGCATGCACCTGGCCAGCGTGCTGCTGCAAAGCCGTGAGCACGTGAAGTTCATCGACGTGGCCTACAAGGGCGGCACCCTCGCGCCCACCGCCGTGGCCGGCGGCGAGATCCAGGCCGTGCTCGACACCCTCGCCAGCATGGAGCCGCTCGTCAACGGCAACCGCCTGCGCCTGCTCGCCGTCACCGGCACGCAGCGCTGGCCCACCTACCCCGACGTGCCGACCCTGGCCGAAACCGTCTCGCCAGGTTTCGACGTGACCGGCTGGACCGCGCTGGCCGGCCCGAAGAACCTGCCCGCGCCCGTGGTGGCGCGCCTCTCGCGCGAGATGACCCGGATCATGGCCAAGCCCGAGGTCATCGACCGCCTGCGCAAGCTCGGCCTGGGCGCCACCAGCACCGAGCCGGCCGAAGCGCAGAAGGTGCTGGCCACCGAAGTGGCGCGCTGGCAGAAGCTCGTGCAGGACGAGAAGATCGAAACCCAGAACTGAACAGCACCGGCCCCGCCGCCCCGCGCGGTGTGCCCGTGGCAAGATCGAAAGCGGCCCACCCGGTGGTGGGCCGCCTTCTTTCTTGAGGAGATGGGAACGTGACGACCCCAGAGATCGCCCTGCTCGTGCTGGGCGCGGCCGTGGCCGGCTTCGTGCAAGGCCTCTCGGGCTTTGCCTTCGGCATGGTCGCCATGTCCTTCTGGGTCTGGGGCATCGATCCGCGCGTGGCCGCCGTCATGGCCGTGTTCGGCTCGCTCACCGGCCAGATCGTGGCCGCGGTCACCAGCCGGCGCGCCTTCCGGCTGCAGGTGCTCGCGCCCTTCCTCGCCGGTGGCGTGATCGGCATTCCCATGGGCATCGCCGTGCTGCCGCACCTCAACCCCGACCTGTTCCGCCTGGTGCTCGGCGGCGTGCTGGTGATCTGGTGCCCCATCATGCTCATGTCCTCGCACCTGCCCAAGGTCTCGCGCGGCGGGCGCGTGGCCGATGGCGTGGCCGGCCTCGCGGGCGGCTTCATGGGCGGCATCGGTGGCTTCACCGGCGTGGTGCCCACGCTGTGGTGCACGCTGCGCGGCATGGAGAAAGACACGCAGCGCGCCATCATCCAGAACTTCAACCTCGCGGCCCTGGCCTTCACCATGCTCGGCTACGTGATCGCAGGCGCCGTCACGCGCGACATGTGGCCCCTGCTGCCCATCGTCGCCGTGGCGCTGCTCGTGCCCGTGCTGCTGGGCTCGCGCCTGTACGTGGGGCTGAGCGAGGCCGCGTTCCGCAAGCTCGTGCTGTCCCTGCTCAGCCTGTCGGGTGTGGCCATGCTCGTGGCCGCCGTGCCGCGCCTGCTGGCCTGAACCTGAAACCCACCCCGCCATGATCTCGTCCCGGTTCCGGCAGCGCATGAGCCTGCGCCGAGATACCGTCGAGCGCTATCCGTTCCGATTCGAACAGCTCGACGCCGAGCCCGGCCTGGGTGCGCCGGTCATCCAGTCCTGCGACCTGGTGAACGAAGGCTCGCCATTCGTCATCGCCACGCACTTGCCACTGCCCATGGCCTACCCGGACGCGTGCATCTGCCAGTGCGGCGCCGAGGGCGTGGCGCCGGTGGCCCACGAAGACACGGAACACGTGCGCGTCACGCGCGACGTTCTGGCCGATCCGCAGCGCATGCTGCGGGGTTTGCTGGAGCGGTAGGCGCGGACCCATGCACCCGAGCGGACCCTGCGCTGGCCTGCATCTGGTTTCTTTGCCAAGGTATTTCGGTCCGGCCAGTCTGGAACGAGGCGCTCGCATGCGGGCTCGAAATGACGGATTTGGGGGATTGCTCGGGAACCGGTGGCTGTGGTAGGGAGCGCACTTTCGCTTGAGCGACGGAAGGCGCGAACTTAAGGCAGAACACCTTCACTCATCCGGCCGCACTTTTTCCTGCGGAATCTTCACTAAGGAAGGCGTTGTGGTCGGTGGCGTGACCGTGTCCAACATCCTGTGGGACTGCCGATGCGCCGATCTGGGCTATTGGGTGGAGCCCCGTTATCGCGGCAAGGGTGTTTCGGCGTGGGCCGCGCGCCACCTGATCGATTTCTGCTTCCGCGTCCTGCGGCTGCAGCGGCTGGCGCTGGTCATCCGGGTGGACAACGCCGCCAGCCAGCGGGTGGCGGAGAAGCTCGGCGCGCAGTTCGAGGGTGTGGCCAGAAAGCGCATCGTTCACGACCAGCGGCCGCTCGACGCCAAGGTCTACGCGATCACCCAGAACGGTGACCCGTCCGCAGAGTCTGTTTCCACTGGTTACGCCGGTTGTTAAAAATCTCGACCAAGCGGTCGGATTCGCGGTTCGGGGGCGGCTTCAAGCGCCTTGATCGCGGTTCCTCCATGTCCGTTCCTTCCATTCCTTGAGCGTCGGGTCGCGTCCTACAGTGCAGCGAAGTTTGTAGCAACGCCCCGAGAGGAGAGACCGTGGAAGTCAATCGAGCAGAGGAAGGCGACGGCACCTTTTCGGACTTGCACGACCAGTTGGCCACGCTGGCATTGCGCACGGATGGCAAGCTGAGAAGCTTCTTGCGGCGGTTTGAGCGCGATCCCCAACTGGTCGACGATCTGGTGCAGGACGTGTATGTGGAAGTGTTGAAATCGCTGCGGAACTTCGGCGGGCGATCGTGCCTGGAGTCATGGATCTTTGGCGTCGCGCAGAATGTCGGCCGACAGCACGTGGCCAAGGCCGTCGCTCATCGCGCGCGCTTCGTGGACATGGAAGACGGGCCCGACGACACGCGCGGCGCCCCCGATGTTCTTCACATCGTTGCCCTGCAGCAGCGGCTGCGGCTTGTCGATCAGAAGATGCGCGCCATGCCCGAGGCCCTGTCGTCGACATTCGAAGCCTACATCGAAGAGGGCCTGACCTACGAGCAGGCGGCCAAGTCGCTCCGCATCCCGATCGGCACGGTCCGCTCCCGCATCTTCCGTGTGCGGGAACTGGTGCAGGACTGCTGAGCGCCCGAAAGACCGTGGCGCCGGTCACGCCGCGAGCGGCATGCCCAGGCGCGGATCGCGGTTGAGTTTGAAGACGGCAACGGCTTGCACCAGCTGCAGGGCTTGTTGTTTCAGGCTGTCGGCGGCGGCGGCGCTTTCTTCCACCAGCGCGGCGTTCTGCTGCGTCACGCGGTCCATCTGGCTGATGGTCTCGCCCACCTGGCCCACGCCCGCGCTCTGCTCGCTGGTGGCGCTGCTGATCTCGCCCACCAGGTCGGAGACGCGGCGGATCGCCTCGACCACGCCTTGCATGGTGACGCCGGCCTGGTCGGCCAGCAGCGTGCCGCCGGCCACGCGTTCCACGCTGGCGTCGATGAGGCCCTTGATTTCCTTGGCCGCCTGAGCGCTGCGCTGCGCGAGGTTGCGCACTTCACCGGCCACCACGGCAAAGCCACGGCCCTGTTCACCGGCGCGCGCCGCTTCCACTGCGGCGTTCAGCGCCAGGATGTTGGTCTGGAAGGCGATGCCGTCGATCACACCGATGATGTCGGCGATGCGCCTGGAGCTGTCGTTGATGCCGCGCATGGTTTCCACGACCTTGCCCACCACGTCGCCACCCTCGGCCGCGACCTGAGAGGCGGTTTTCGCCAGTTCGTTGGCCTTGCCGGCGTGGTCCGCGGTCTGGCGCACGGTGGTGCCCAGTTCTTCCATTGACGCAGCGGTTTCTTCCAGCGCGGCGGCTTGCTCTTCGGTGCGGGTGGAGAGGTCGGTGTTGCCCTGGGCGATCTGCACGCTCGCATCCGACACCAGCGCGGCGTTGTCCTGCACGTGGCTCACGGTGTCGCTGATGCGTTTCTGCATGGTTCGCATGGCGCCCAGCAGCTGGCGGGTGTCGTCGTTGCCCACCAGGGCGATCGGGCGGGTGAGGTCGCCTTCGGCCAGGTGGCCGGCGGCGGCCACGGCCTGGTCCATGGCGATGGCCATGAGGCGGGCGACCCAGAGCGCACCCAGCACCAGCAGCGCGGTGGCCACCAGCACCGCGATGGCGATGGTCCAGAGCGATTGCGCGACGCTGGCGGCCGCGGCCTCGGAAATCGTGGCGCCGTCCTCCTCGATCATCCCGGAGAGTTTCTCCAGCTGGTCTTCGAGTTGGGCGAAGGCCTGGTTCAGCGCTGGCAACTGGGCTTCGGCCTGGGCCATGCCCTGGGCGGCGCCACCGATGACGGCCTGCGCGGCCTGGGTGTATTGCCGCACCACGGGCAGGGTGGCGTCCAGCGCCTTGCGGGCCTCGGGGTCGATGCCGGCGGCGGCGATTTTCTTCAGGGCTTCGCCCAGCGTGGCCACGTGGTCGTCGAGATCCTTGCGCGCAGCGGTCACGGTGGCCATGTCGTTCTTCATCACCGCCAGCAGCGCGCGCTGCGCGTCGCCACGCAGGGCGTCGTGCATCATGTCCGCGCTCAGGGAGGCCTGCAGGGCCTGGCTGGAAAGCGCGGAGGCCTCGACCTTGGCGGCCATGGATGAGACGGCGAGCAGGCCGATGCCGCCTGCGGCAGACACCAGCGCGGCGCCGGCCAGGCCAAGGCAGAGGATCTGGGTGCGAAGTTTCATGAAGTCTCCGGAAGAGAAGCGGATGGCGCGGCGAAGGTGCCGCCGATCCTTGAGGGCTGTTTCGACGCACCCCCGCGCTTGTGTAGCGCGGCCGGACGGGCGGTTGGCGCGGTGGAGCCAAGCACCGCCGCCGCCTCAACCGCCGGTGAAGATTTCGGTGGCCAGCTTCATGAGCGCGGCCACGGGCGTGTCCAGCATGGGCAAGGTGAAGGCGATGCCCACCAGGCCGGCGGAGAGGGTGAGCGGGAAGCCGATGGCGAAGGCGTTCATCTGCGGCGCGATGCGCGAGATGAAGCCGAGCACGATGTTGATGAACAGCAGCATGCCGATCATGGGCAGCGCGATCCACAGGCCATAGCGGAACACCACCGAACCCAGCTCGTGCAGCTGCATGCGGTTGATCGATTCGAAGGCGCTGCCGCTGAGCGGAAAGGTGTTGAAGCTGGCCACGACGGCCTGCAGCAGCATGAGGTGGCCGCCCATCACCACGAACAGCAGCATGGTGGTGTTGCCGAAGAAGCGGCCCACGGCGCTGGACTGCGAGTTGGTGGACGGATCGAAGAAGCCGGCGAAGTTCAGGCCCATCTGCAGGCCGATGAGTTCACCGGCGAGCTCGACGGAGGCGAACACGATGCGCACCGCCAGGCCGATGGCGATGCCCACGATCACCTGCTGCATCACGACGGCGAAGGCACCCGCGTCGGTGAGGCCGATCACGGGTTGTTCGGGCAGGCCGGCCTGGGCGCACACTGCCACCAGGAAGGCCAGGCCCACGCGGGTGCGCATGGGCACCGAGCGCGAGGAGAAGATGGGCGCGCTGGAGAAGACGGCCAGGATGCGCAGGAAGGGCCAGAACACCGGCGAGACCAGCGCCATGATCTGCGCTTCGGTGAACGTGGGCATGCGGCGCCGATCGCTCGCTCAGAGCGCGTAGTTCGGGATCGAGAGGATGGTGCTGCGGATGAACTCGACCATGGTGGTCATCATCCACGGACCGGCGATGGCGAACACCGCGATGGCCGCGATCAGCTTGGGCACGAAGGCCAGCGTGGCTTCGTTGATCTGCGTGATGGCCTGGAACAGGCTGACCAGCAGGCCCACCCCGAGCACCGTGGCGAGCACCGGCGCGGCGACCATGAGCAGCATGAAGAGGGCGTTCTGCCCCATCGTGAGAGCGGCTTGGGGATCCATCAGTCATTCAACCTTGTCGGAGAGAAAACGGGACGCCGCCGGGCCGCTCCCAAGGCGGCCCAGCCCCCTCGTGGGGCAGCGACCTGCGCAGCGGTGGAGCGTGGGGGCGTCATGTTGCGAAGCTCGCCGCGAGGGAGCCGAGCAGCAGGTTCCAGCCATCGGCCAGCACGAACAGCATGAGCTTGAACGGCAAGGCCACCAGCACAGGCGAGAGCATCATCATGCCCAGCGACATCAGCACGCTGGCGACGACCATGTCGATCACCAGGAAGGGGATGAAGATCATGAAGCCGATCTGGAACGCGGTCTTGAGCTCGCTGGTGACGAAGGCCGGCACCAGCACGCGGAAGGGGGCGTTCTGCGCGGTCACGTCGTTGGGCAGCTTGGCCAGCTTGGCGAAGAGTTCGAAGTCGGACTGGCGCGTCTGCTTGAGCATGAACTCGCGCATGGGGGCCTGGCCGCGTTCGAGCGCCTGGTCGAAGGTGATGGCGTTGCGCGAGTAGGGTTCGTAGGCGTCGGCGTACACGCGGTCCAGCGTGGGGCCCATCACGAACAGCGTGAGGAACAGCGAGAGGCCGACGATCACCTGGTTGGGCGGGGCCGACTGCGTGCCCAGGGCCTGGCGCAGCAGCGAGAGCACGATCACGATGCGGGTGAAGCCCGTCATGAGCAGCAGCACGGCCGGCAGGAAGGACAGCGCGGTGAAGAACAGCAGGGTCTGGATCGGCACCGAGTAGCTGGTGCCGCCCGCGCCCTGGCCGACCATCAGCGGCAAGGTGGGGCCGGCGGGTGCGGCGGGCGCGCCCTGGGCCCAGGCACCGGTGGCGACGAACAATGCCAGCAAGGCCAACACGGCGTGCGTGAGGTGCCGCCCTCCAGAGGTGCCGCGGAACCGGCTTTGCCGGGCCGCTGGCGCCGCCCCCTTGAGGGGGACACGCGCAGCGTGGCGGGGGTGTGACCGATCAACGCGGCGCATGGGGGCCTTTGAGCGATTGGGTCAGCTGGGCCAGGCGCGCGGCGAAGCCGCTGGCGGGTGTGACGATGGGGCCGGCCGGGTCCACCAGATCGGCCGGCAGGGCCATCTGGTGCAGTGCGTTCACGCTGCCGGCGGACACGCCGAGCACCAGGCACACGCGGTCTTCGCCCTGGCCGATCTGCACCGTCACCACGCGCTGCTGCGGGCCCAGCGACAGGGTGGAGAGCACCTGCATGGGCGGGCCGCTGTGGCCCACGGCGCCGGGCAGGCGGCGGCGCGCCCACTTCAGGGCGAAGGCCAGGCCCACCATGAGGGCGAGCAGAAGCAGCGCGGGCATCGCGTTTTGCAGCATGAGGGGCTCGATCGGAGAAGAGGTTTTCAGTCCAGGGATGCCGAGGAACCGGCTTCGCCGGGCCTCAGGCATCGCCCCCCTTCCAGGGGGGAGACGCCGAAGGCGGCGCAGGGGGAGACATGACCTGCGGTCATGTCCGGCTCACCCTGCGCATGCGCTCGGACGGCGTCACGATGTCGGTCAGGCGGATGCCGAACTTGTCGTTCACCACCACCACCTCGCCCTGGGCGATCAGGTAGCCGTTGATCAGCACGTCCATGGGTTCGCCGGCCAATGCGTCGAGTTCGACGATGGAGCCCTGCGCGAGCTGCAGGATGTACTTGATCGGCACCCGGGTGCGGCCCAGTTCCACCGACAGCTGGACGGGGATGTCCAGCACCATCTGGATGTCCTGCATCGGGCTCGTGCCCGAGGCGATGGGGGCGGTGCTGGCCTCGAACTCGGGCGCGCCGTCGGCGACCGTTTCGGTGGTGGCGGCCTGTTCTTCCAGGGCCTGGGCCCATTCGTCGGCAACAGCGTCGTTCATGGTGTTGGTGCTCTCAGTTGACATAGGAATCTCCCAGCCAGTGCAAATCGGTGCCACGCAGGTTGCGCTCGACGCGCAGGGCGTACTTGCCCTTGTGGGTGCCGTACTGGCATTCAAAGACGGGCACGCCGTCCACGTGGGCCCTGATCGAAGGGTGGCGATCGAGTTCGATGAAGTCGCCGATCTGCATGGCCAGCAGCTGTTCCACCGTGGCCTCGGTCTGGGCCAGTTCGGCGACCATGGTCACCTCGGCGGCCTGGATCTCGTGGCTCAGCAGCTTGACCCAGCGGCGGTCGACCTCGATGGCGTCGCCCTGCACGCTGGAATACAGCACGTCGCGGATCGGCTCCAGCGTGGCGTAGGGAATGCAGATGTGCAGCGAGCCCGCGATGTCGCCGATCTCCAGTGTGAAGCTGGTGGAGACCACGATTTCGCTGGGGGTGGCGATGGTGGCGAACTGGGGCTGCATCTCCGAACGCTGGTAGGCCAGCTCGATCGGGTACACGCCGCGCCAGGCCTTCTTGTATTCCTCGGCCACCACCTCCACCAGGCGGTTGATCACGCGCTGCTCGGTGGGCGAGAAGTCGCGGCCCTCGATGCGGGTGTGGAACTTGCCATTGCCGCCGAACAGGCTGTCGATCACGCCGAACAGCAGCGTGGGCTCGCAGACCACCAGGCCGTTGCCGCGCAGCGGGCGGATGGCCATGATGTTGAAGTTGGTCGGCACCACCAGTTCCCGCAGAAACGCGCTGTACTTCTGCACCTGCACCGCGCCCACCGAAATCTCGGGGCTGCGGCGGATGAAGTTGAACAGGCCCAGGCGCAGGTTGCGCGAGAAGCGCTCGTTGACGATCTCCATGGTGGGCATGCGCCCACGCACAATGCGCTCCTGGCTCGAGAGGCTGTAGTCGCGCACACCGCCGGTGGGCACTTCCTCTTTCGCGAGTTTCTGGCTCTCGCCGGTGACGCCTTCGAGAAGGGCGTCGATTTCTTCCTGGGACAGAAACGAATCGGCCATGGGGTGTCGTCCTGTTTATTGAACGATGAAGCTGGAGAACAGCACGGCCTGCACGGGGTTGGCCGCGGCCTTCGTCTTCTTCTTGCGCGACGCCTCGTCAGCCTCGCCGGCAACGGCATAGCCCATCTCCTTCGAGATCGTCGCGATGATGTCGCTGGCGAGCTTTTCCTTGCCCTTGAGCGCCAGCATCTCGTCGGCGGTGCGCTGCGAGATCAGCACCAGGACCTGGCTGCGGATGCTGGGCAGGTAGGCCTTGACGGCGGTCTCGGTGGCGGCGTCCTGCAGCTGCAGCGTCAGGCCGAGCTGGATGAAGCGGTTGCCGCCCGGGTCGGCCAGGTTGATGACCATGTTCTCCAGTGGCAGGAAGACCGGCGCGGTCTTGGGGTTCTTGGCGGCCTGTTCGACGGGGGCGTGCCCATCGTCCTCGTGGTCGTCTTCGGCGGTGTTCTTCTTGAGGATGAACAGCGCGGCGGCGGCGCCGATCAGCGCGAGCACGACCACGCCGAGCACGATGAACAGCAGTTTCCTGCTCTTCTTCTTGGGCGCTTCGGGGGCGGCAGCGGTGGCGGTGGCGGCGGCAGCGGACATGTTCTTCCTTCAATGTGGCCCACCGGCCATACCGGGTGGGGTTGAAAGAATTATTGGGCGCCACCCCCCTGGCTGTTCGCGAGATAAGCGCCGGAAAAGGCGCTTATTCAGCGTTTCGCCGCCGGGCCGCCCCAAGGCGAAACAGCCCCTGTGGGGGGCAGCGACCCGCGCAGCGGCGGAGCGTGGGGGCTCAATCAGGCGAACACGTCGAGCGGCCGGCTGCCGTCGGTGCGCGGGGCCATGGCCGGTCGGGCGGCCGGTTCGGCCGCCTGGCTGGCACGGCCCAGGGCCTCGGTGCTCAGGCCGGCCGGGCGGGGTTGGTACGACGAGCCATCGCCCTGTGCCTGGCCTTGCGAGCCGACGGACACGCCGCCGAGCTGAATGCCGCTGCGCTGCAGCAGGTCGGCCAGCGATTCGCCCGCGCTTTCGCGCAGGGTGGCGCGCGCCTCGGCGTTGTCGGTCTGGAAGGCGACCTGCACCTCCTGGCCCTTGACGGCGAGCTGGATGTCGATGGCGTCGGCACCTTCCCCGCCCACGCGCAGGCTGGCATGGCGCATGTGCTGGGTGCCCCAGTGGCTCACGGTCGGGGCTTCGGCGTCGGCACGGGCGTCGGCCGGTTGGCGGCCGTCTCCGTTGCTCGGGTCGGTGAAGGACTGGGAGGATGGGTCGTTGCTGCCGCTGCTGTCACCGGGGGCGGTGCCGCCCGCGGCGGTCAGGCTGCCGTCCTGCGCCGGGCCGGTGGCCGTGGCGCTGGCGGCGGGGCCGCTGAGGGCGAATTCGCGCGGGCTGGTGGGGCCGGCGCCCACTTCCGTGCCGGCCGAGGCCACGCCCAGGCGCTCGTTGAGGGCGACGGTGGCGCGCACCTGCGCGAACTGGGCGCTCTGCTGCTGTTGCAGGGCGTCGGTGCTGGAGACCGCGCCGCGCTGCCAGACCATGGCCGGGGCGCCGCCTGGCAGGGCATTGCTCTCCCCGGCGCGCTGGGCGGCAGTGGCGGCCGCCGCGTTGGGGTTCAACGGGCTGAAGGCCGGGCGCGAAGCGGCGGCGGCGCGCGCTTGCGCGGCCGGATGGGGCAGGGTGGGCGCGGCTTCGTCCACGCGGGTCATGCCGCTGACGTCGATGCCCCCTTCGCGGGCAGTGCCCTCGGCCTTGCCGGGCGAGGCCGTGGCCGCCGCGCCCGTGCCGGTGGCGGACGCGGTGGTGCCGGGCAGGCCCCAGGCGAGCAGGGCGGCCAGGGGGTTGTCTTCGGTCGGGTCGTCGGTTTCGGCCTGCGCGTCGTTGGCGGCTTCGCCGTCGGGCAGGGTGTTGGTGGCCGCGGTCTGGTGCGTGTCGCTCACCAGGCTCAGCAGGCTGGCGAACAGGTCCTCGGCCGGTTTGTCGGCGTTGGCGCGCGGGTTGCCACCTGGCTGGGCCGGCTTGGACGCGGCTTCGGCGGGCTTGGGCGCTTGGGTGCTGGCGTGCGTGGTGGTCATGGTGTCGGCGTCGGGCTGGGGGGCGTCGGGGTGTTCAGTTGCGGGCCTGTGCCTGGGCCAGGCTCTGGCGCAGGTGGATGGACAGTGCCATTTCGTCGGTCTGTTTCTGTTCCTGGCGCTGGGCCTTGTGGGCGATGGCCTGCACCTTGCGGTCGGTGAACTTGCGCAGGCCGGCGAGGTCGCGCTCGGTGACATGCACCTGCTCCTGCGCGGTGTCGATCAGGCGCTGGCGGTCGGCCAGCACGCCGCGCTGGAATTCCACGGCGTGGTAGATCTTGTGCATGAATTCGCGGTGGTGCATGAGCAGCGCGGTGTCCACGCCGGTGGCGCTGCGCGTGACCCAGCGCGCCTCGGCCTCCAGGGCGTAGGCCTGCAACTGGTCCATCTGGTCCTGGGCCAGCTTCAGCTCACGCTGCATCTGGGCCACCACGCCCAGGGCCTCGTCCCGGCGTTTCTCGGCGAGTTCCACCACTTTGTTCAGGGTGTTCAGCGCGGTCATCCGGCGTTTCCTTCATAGGGGTTGTGGTGGGGGCGGGTCTGGCGCTGCGACGAAGGCCGCTCCTTCTCGTCCTGCAGCGCAGCCTGCATCTGGCGCAGGCTCTCGGGCAGCGTGGCGGCCTCGTGCATGTCCTGCATCAGGAAGCGCTGCAGGGCGGGGTAGAGCACGATGGCGCGATCGGTCTCGGGGTCGCTGCCGGCCACGTAGGCGCCGAGCTGGATCAGGTCGCGGCTCTTCTGGTAGCGCGAGTACAGGCTGCGGAAGCGGCGCGCCAGTTCCAGGTGCACCGCGCCGGCCACGTTGTGCATCACGCGCGAGGCCGAGGCCTCCACGTCGATGGCGGGGAAATGGCCGGATTCGGCGAGCGCGCGCGAGAGCACGATGTGGCCGTCCAGGATGGCGCGCGCTGCGTCGGCGATCGGGTCCTGCTGGTCGTCGCCCTCGGAGAGCACGGTGTAGAAGGCGGTGATCGAGCCCTTGCCGTTGAGGCCGTTGCCGCTGCGCTCCACCAGCTGCGGCAGCTTGGCGAAGCACGATGGCGGATAGCCCTTGGTGGCGGGCGGCTCGCCGATGGCCAGCGCGATCTCGCGCTGCGCCATGGCGTAGCGGGTGAGAGAGTCCATGAGCAGCAGCACGTCCAGGCCGTCGTCGCGGAAGCGTTCAGCGATCGCGGTGGCGTACGCGGCGCCCTGCATGCGCACCAGCGGAGGTGCGTCGGCCGGGGCGGCCACCACCACCGAGCGCTGGCGGCCTTCGGCGCCGAGGATGTCCTCGATGAATTCCTTGACCTCGCGGCCGCGTTCGCCGATCAGGCCGACCACGATCACATCGGCCTTGGTGTAGCGCGCCATCATGCCCAGCAGCACGCTCTTGCCCACGCCGGAGCCGGCGAACAGGCCGATGCGCTGGCCACGGCCGACGGTGAGCAGGGCGTTGATCGCGCGCACGCCGGTGTCCAGCGGCTGGCGCACGGGGTCGCGGTCCATGGCGTTGAGCGGGGCGCGGTCCATCGGTTCGATGTCCACGTTGGTGATCGGGCCCTGGTGGTCCAGCGGGTTGCCGTGCGAATCGACCACGCGGCCGAGCAGGCCGGCACCCAGCGGCAGGCGCAGCGTGCCCCGGTCATCGGGCGAGGGCGGTTTGTTGGCCTTGCCCACGCGTGGCACGGTGCGGAAGGGGGCCAGCGGCGTCACGCTCGCGCCACTGGACAGGCCATGCGTGTCGCCGGCCGGCATCAGGTAGGCCTTGTCGTTGGAGAAACCCACCACCTCGGCCAGCACCGGGTCCTTGTGGCCGTTGTCGATCAGGCACTGCGAGCCCACCGGCACCTTCAGGCCCACGGCTTCGAGCACCAGGCCGGCCAGGCGGGTGAGGGTGCCGCGCACTTCCAGCGGCGTCTTGACGGCGGCGTTCGCGCGCACGTCCTCCATGAAGTTGTCCCAGCGGCTTTCCGTGCCAAAGGTGCTTTCAGACATCCATGTTCCCCGGGTTCCAGGCCGCTTCCATGCCAAGGTTGCCCACGGCGCGCGACCAGCGTTTCTCGATGGTGGCGTCCACCGTCATGGTGGCCGATTCGATCAGGCAGCCGCCCGGGCTGATGGCCGCATCGGCCACGAACTCGGCGGGGTGGTTGCCCATGTTTTCCTGCAGCGCGCCCTTCATCATGGCCAGGTCGCCCGGGTTCAGGCGCACGGTGGCGGGCTGGCCGTCGTCCACCAGCTGGCCCAGGGCCTCGGCGATCACCGGCCGCAGGTGGGCGGGGTCGCTCTTGAGTTCCTGGCGCACCACCTGGCGGGCCAGGTCGCAGGCCAGTTCCAGGATGTGGCGCGAGATCTGGTCTTCGCTCTTCTTGAGGTGGTCGCGCGTGTTGTGCAGCAGCTGGGCCATGCGCACCGCGGTTTCCTCGGCGGTCTTGCGCACCGTGGCTTCGAGCGCGTCGCGCACTTCCTGGCCGCCGGCATCGTGGCCGCGCGAAAAGCCTTCGGCATACGCCTGCTGGCGCGCTTCCTGCAGCACTTCGGAGGTCACGCCCTCGCTGGCGGTGCCGTCGGCCGGGGCGGCCTTGGGCAGGTCGTCGCTGCCGTCCACGGCGGAGAAGTGCCAGGCGGCGACGCCGTCGATCTCCTCGCGCGGGATGAAACGGGAATGGGGGTTGGGTTTAGACGAAGGCTTCATCTTCGCCTCCGCCCATGATCACGATCTGGCCCTCGTCGGAGAGGCGGCGCACGACCTTGAGGATTTCCTTCTGCTGCGCTTCCACTTCCGACAGGCGCACCGGGCCGCGCGACTCCAGGTCTTCGCGCAGGGCCTCGGCCGCGCGGCTGGACATGTTGCCCAGCACCAGCTCGCGCAGTTCGTTGGTGGCGCCCTTGAGCGCGATGACCAGCGAATCGGTCGCCACTTCCTTGAGCACCATCTGCACCGACTTGCCGTCGAGCTTGAGCAGGTCCTCGAAGGTGAACATCTTGTCCATGATCTTCTGCGCCAGGTCGGCGTCGAACTCGCGGATCGACTCGATCACCGAGGTCTCGATCTGGGTGCCCATCATGTTGATGATCTCGGCGGCGGTCTTCACGCCGCCCATGGAGGTCTTGCGGATCTTGTCGCCACCGGCCAGCACCTTGTAGAGCACCTCGTTGAGGTCCTTCAGCGCGGTCGGCTGGATGCCTTCAAGCGTGGCGATGCGCAGCATCACCTCGTTGCGGGTGCGTTCGGTGAAGTTCTTGAGCACGCCGGCGGTCTGGTCCGATTCGAGGTGCACGAGGATGGCGGCCACGATCTGGGGGTGTTCGTTGCGCAGCAGTTCGGCGATGGACAGCGGGTCCATCCACTTCAGGCTTTCGATGCCCGAGACGTCGCCGCCCTGCAGAATGCGGTCGATCAGCAGCGAGGCCTTGTCGTCGCCCAGCGCGCGCTTGAGCACGGCGCGCACGTAGTTGTCGGTGTCGGACACCAGCAGGCTCTGCGACGAGGCCGCGCTGGTGAATTTCTGCATCACCTGGTCCACGCGGTCGTGCGAGACCGCGCGCGTCTTGGCGATGGTTTCGCCCAGCTTCTGCACTTCCTTGGGGCTGAGGTGCTTGAACACCTCGGCCGCTTCCTCTTCGCCCAGCGACATGAGAAAGATGGCGGCGTCCTGGATTCCCTGGTCTTCCATGATTCAGATTCCTTCAGCCCAATTCGCACACAGGTTCGAGCGCACAAGCGCGCGACCAGAGGCACCGAGGAACCGGCTTTGCCGGGCCTCTGGTGCCGTCCCCCTCCCGCCGAAGGCGAGAGAGGGGGAAGCCGCGCAGCGGCGCAGGGGGTGGCGCCGGCTCATGCCGGTGCCTCGCCATTCACCCAGCCCTTGACGATGTTGGCCACGGCGGCCGGGTTCTCCAGCGCCAGGCGCTTGGCATCGGCCAGGCGCTGCGCCTCGGCGGTGACTTCGTTGCTCGGCATGGGCAGGCCGGGGCGCTCGGGCGATTCGTTGAGCACCGCATTGAGCGGTTGCACCGGGGTGGTGTCCAGGCGGCGCGCGGCCGGCGTCTTCATCAGCTTGAGGCCGGGGCGGACCATGCCCATGAGCACCAGCAGGCCCAGGCCCACCATGCCCAGCGGCCAGGCCAGGCTGCGCAGCAGCTCCTGGTTGTCCGACTGCTGCCACCAGGCGCCGGCATCCACCTCGCTGGTCTTCTCGACGTTGAAGGCGGCGTTGACCACGTTGACCGAGTCGCCGCGGTCCTTGTTGAAGCCGATGGTTTCGCGCACCAGGGCGGTCATCTGTTCGAGCTGCTGCGGCGGGATCGGGGTGCTGGTTTCCTTGCCGGCCTTGTCCACCGAGGTGCGGTGGTTGATCACCACCGCTGCGCTCAGGCGGCGCACCTGGCCGCTGGACTCGCGCACCACCTTCACGGTCTTGTCCACCTCGTAGTTCACCACCGACTCGCGGCGCGAATTGCCACCCTGGCCGCCGGCGCCCTGGGCGCTGGCCACGCCCACGGGGGCGGCGGCGCCGTTGATGGGGGCCGTGCCGGTGGCCGGAGGCTGGTTGCTCACCGCCCCGGGCACGCCCGAGGGCTGGGCGCGCGGGCCGCTGCCGTCTTCCACGGTCTGCTGGCTGCGCACCGTGGCGGCCGCGTCCGGGCCCTGGTTGGGGCGGTGCTGTTCGCTGGTGGACTCGACCTGCGAGAAATCGACCTCGGCGCTGACCTGGGCCTTGACGTTGTTGCGGCCCACCAGCGGCTCCAGCATCTCCATGATGCGGCGGGTGTAGAGCTGTTCGAGCTGCTGCACGTACTGCAGCTTCTGGGTGTCGGCGCCCTGGGCCTGGCCGTCGGGCGGGCTGGAAAGCAGGTTGCCCGCGTCGTCCACGATGCTGACCGCCTTGGGGTTCATCTCTGGCACGCTGGAGGCCACCAGGTGCACGATGCCGGCGACCTGCGCGCGGTCCAGCGTGCGGCCGGGGTGCAG
>JAGKSX010000152.1 GCA_018993155.1 Hydrogenophaga sp. | reverse complement strand
TCCTGCTCGACATCGACGTGGATTCCCCCCGCGAACCCCCGATCCAGGACTACGACATCACGCTCATGGGCGCGCAGGCCTCGTTCGACGCCAACGTGATCGCGCGCAAGGTGCTCTCCAGCGTCACCGTGCTGCTGGCTTCGCCCAAGTACCTGCAGCGCAAGGGCACGCCAGTGCAGCCCGAAGACCTGGAGCGGCACGACTGCCTGCGCTTCAAGCCCGCGACCGGCCGCACACGGGGCTGGCGCCTGCTGCACGAGACGGACGAAGCCCGCTTTGTCGACATCGAGGTGCAACCGGTGCTCTGGGCCAACCACACCGACACACTGATGCACGCCGCGCTCGACGGCGCGGGCATCACCGCCACCACCATCGAACTGGCCGCGCCGATGATCGAGAGCGGCGACCTGGTGCGCGTGCTCAACCCCTGGATCACCGACCGCCTCACCATGTACGCGGCCCTGCCCAGCCGCAAGTTCATGCCGCGCCGCACCGAGGTGTTCCTGGACTACCTCATCGAGCAGACCCGCGCCCGCGTGAGCAGCGCGCTGGCGACCTGCAACAGCTGCTGACGCACTCCGTTACACAAAAACCGGCGCCGCCTCAACCCCATCGAGGCGGTTCGTTCGTTTCAACCGGCTCCATCCACTGTTCGCGGAGCCCGCATGAAACCCCTCCCCTCTTTCCGCCTCGCCCTGTGCCTGGCCGCCGCGCTCGTGGCCCTGGCCTCCTCACCGGCTCAGGCCGTGGGCCGGCTCACCGACATCCAGGTGATCGACCGCGACAGCGGCGAAACGCTCACGGTCTACCGCCATCAGGGCGAGCACTGGGTCGCCGGGCGGCCCGGCGCGCGCTACGCCGTGTCGGTGCGCAACGCCACGCCGGGCCGGGTGCTCGGCGTGGTCTCGGTCGACGGTGTGAACGTGATCTCGGGCGAGACCGCCGCCTGGCAGCAGACCGGCTACGTGCTCTCTCCCTGGCAGCAGCACGCCATCACCGGCTGGCGCAAGAGCGATGCCGAGGTCGCGGCCTTCCACTTCACGGCATCGAGCGCCTCGTACGCCGAACGCACCGGCCGCCCGGCTCACGTGGGCGTGATCGGCGTGGCCGTGTTCCGCGAAAAACCCCTGCCGCCGCCGCCGCCGGCCGTGCTGCCCTGGCCTTCGCTGCGCGAGCAGAGCGGCGTGCAGAACCGCTCATCGGCCGCCGACGCCGACGCCGGCACCGAGGCGCAAGCCGAAAGCGAGGCGCCACGCGAGCGTGCAGAGTCGCTGGCCGCGCGCCGCATGGCCCCCGCTGCGCCGGCGCCGCGCCTGGGCACGGGGCACGGCGCACGCGAAGACGCGCCCATCACCCACACCACCTTCGAGCGGCGCAGCGACCGGCCCGATGAAGTCATCCGCATCCGCTACGACAGCCGCGAGAACCTGATCGCCATGGGCATCATCCCCACGCAGGCCGTGCCGCCCAGGCCCAATCCCTTCCCCGGTGCCGTGCCCCCCGGCTACGCGCCCGACCCGAGTTGATGGTCCCCCGGCTCCCATAATCGCGGGCATGACCGAGGAGGTTTCGCCCGCCGATGAAACGCTGATGCAGGCCTTTGCCGCAGGCGACGCGCGCGCCTTCGAAACCCTGTACGACCGCCACGGCCTGCCAGTGTGGCGCTTCGTGCAGCGCAGCGTGCACGACCGCGCGCTGGCCGATGACCTGGTGCAGGACGTGTGGTTCTCGCTGATCCGCCAGGCCCCGTGCTACGAACCCCGCGCGCGGTTTCGCACCTGGCTGTTCACCCTGGCCCACCACCGCCTGGTCGATCACTGGCGCACCCACAAGGCCCACGCCAGCCTCGATGCGGAAACCGACGACGGCGCCGCCCTCGCCGACACGCTGGCGGCCGATTCGGGCTTCGGCCCGGTGCGGCAGCTGCAGTCGCGCGAGCAGGCCCAGGCCCTGCTGGACGCCCTCGCCGCCCTGCCCCTGCCGCAGCGCGAGGCCTTCCTGCTGCAGGCCGAAGGGGGCCTGAGCCTGGCCGAGATCGCGCAGGCCACGGGCGTGAACGCCGAAACCGCCAAGAGCCGGCTGCGGTACGCGCGCGAGCGCCTGCGCCAAGCCCTGGAGGCCTTTGCATGAAGCCGCAAGACGAACTGCTGCAGCGCTACCGGGAGGCCAACGCACACGACCCCGCGCGCCCCGACCCGACCCTGCGCGAAAAGGTGCTGGCACAGGCGCGCACCGCCGCGGCCCAAGCCCGCGAAACCCCTGGGAACACAAAGCCGCCGGCCGCCAACGATTCGACCTGGCGCTGGCGCGCCTTCGGCGGCCTGGCCGTGCTGGGCCTGGCCACGCTGGTGGTGCTGCAGTTCGAGCGCGGCACACCCGAGGAACGGGAGATCGCCCTCGGCGAGGCCCAGGCGCCCTCCCGCGCAGCCACACCGGCAGAGGCCCCAGCCGCCGCGCAGCAAGCCTCCCCCGCAGCCGCGGCGCCGCCCGAACCCCGGCCCGCCGCGCCGGCCGCACCGCGTCCCTCGCCCGAGCGCCCGAAGCCGCGCGGTGCAGCACCCGCAGCCCCCTTGCCGCCCCCCGCGCCGCCAGCTCCAGCGCCGGCAGAAACACCACCCGTCGCCCCCGGTGTGGCCAACAGGGCAGCGGAGGCCGAAGCCCCTCCCACCGCATCGACCGACATGGCGGCCACCCCCCGCGCCCGTGCTCTGGCACAAGAGCAGGCCCACGCCGCCCTGTCGGCGCGGCGAGGCGCACCCACACCCGCACCCCAGGCCGTCGCACCGCTCTCGCCCGCCGCGGCCCTGCTGGCCGCCGCCGCGCGCGGCGCGGTCGCCGATGTGCGCGACGCGCTGGCCCAGGGGGCGGACGTGAACGCCGCCGATGCGCGGGGCCGCACCGCGCTCATGCTGGCCGCACAGCGTGGCGATGCCCCGCTGGTGCGCCTGCTGCTCGGCGCAGGCGCCGACCCCGGGCGCACCGACCACGATGGCCTGCGCGCCATCGATCTCGCGCACCAGGCGGGACACGCCGAACAGCTGCCATCGCTGCAAGAGCGCGGACCGCGCTGAGTCCCGTCGCTACCATGGCGACATGAACACCCCAGCCTCTTCCTCTTCCGTGCATTTCGGCCACCAGGGCCGCGTCGTCCTCGTCACCGGCGGGGCCCAAGGCATCGGCGAAGCCTGTGCGCGCCGCTTCGCGCGCGAAGGCGCCAAGCTGGTGATCGCCGACGTGGCCGACGCGCGCGGCCGCGCCCTCGCGCGCGAACTCGAAGGCACCTACATGCATTGCGACGTGGGCGACAAGGCCGACGTGGACGCCATCGTCGCACTGGCGCTGGACAGCCACGGCCGCATCGACGTGCTGGTCAACAACGCCGGCATCTTCAAGGCAGCCCACTTCCTGGACGTGAGCGAAGAAGACTTCGACGAGGTGCTGCGCGTCAACCTCAAGGGCGCCTTCCTCATGGGCCAGGCGGTGGCGCGCGCCATGGCACAACAGGCCGATGGCGGCAGCATCGTGAACATGAGCTCGGTCAATGGCGTGCTCGCCATCCCCAACATCGCCAGCTACAACGTGAGCAAGGGCGGCATCAACCAGCTCACCCGCGTGATGGCGCTGGCGCTGGCCGACCACGGCATCCGCGTCAACGCGGTGGCGCCCGGCACCATCGCCACCGAGCTGGCGGCCCAGGCCGTGCTCACCAGCGAAGAGGCGCGCCACAAGATCCTGAGCCGCACACCGCTCAAGCGGCTCGGCGAACCCGACGAGATTGCCGACGTGGTGGCCTGGCTGGCCAGCGACGCGGCGAGCTACGTCACCGGCGAGATCGTCACCGTCGACGGCGGGCGCATGGCGCTGAACTACACCGTGCCGGTCTGAGCGTTGCCTGGCCTCACGCGGGCCGGGGCCGCGCCACCACGGCTTCGCGGATCGGCAGGTGGATCAGCGCCGCGCCCACGGCCAGCACGATGTCGATGTACCAGACCCAGTCGTAGCTGCCAGTGGCCTCGAACACCTGGCCGCCCAGCCAGGCGCCCAGAAAGCCCCCCACCTGGTGCGCCAGCATCACGATGCCGAACAGCATGGCCATGTTGCCGGTGCCGAAGAACTTGGCCACCAGGCCCACGGTGGGCGGCACCGTGGAGAGGAAGGTCAGGCCCATCACAGCGGCGAAGGTCAGCATCACGGCCTCGGTCTTGGGCGCCAGCAGGAACACCAGCACCGCCACGGCGCGCGAGGCGTACACCAGCGAGAGCAGCGACTTCATGCGCCAGCGGCCCACGGCCCAGCCCATGGCCAGACTGCCGATGATGTTGAACAGGCCGATCACCCCCAGCGCCCAGGCCCCTACCGGGGCCGGCAGGCCGCACGCGGCCACCACGCCGGGCAGGTGCGTGGCGAGGAAGGCCACGTGGAAACCACACACGAAGAAGCCTGCCGAGAGCAGCAGGTAGCTCGGCGTGTTCAGCGCCTTGCGGATCGCCTGGCCGGTGGGCAAGGCCACCGGCGCGGGCGCCGCCCCAGCCTTTGCCGCCGGGCCCGGACCGCGCAACACCCAGGCTGCGGGCAGCGCCAGCAGCACGATCAGGCCCAGCGCCTGCAGGGCACCGACCCAGCCCAGGCCCAGCGTGAGCGCGGCGGCCAGGGGCGCCATGAGGAACTGACCGAACGAGCCACCCGCGTTCACGATGCCGGTGGCCATGCCCCGGCGTTCGGCCGGGATCAGGCGCGCGGTGGCCGCCATCAGCACCGAAGGCCCGGCCATGCCGGCGCCACCGGCCGCGAGCACGCCGATGGCCAGGATCAGGCCCCAGGTGCTGGTCATCAGCGGCGTGAGGTAGGTGCCCAAGGCCACCAGCAGCACCCCGATGAGCAGCACGCGCCCGGCACCGACGCGGTCGGCCACGGCGCCTGCGAAAGGCTGTGTGAGCCCCCACCAGAGCTGGCCGAAGGCGAACGCCAGGCTGATGCTGCCCACCCCCAGCCCGGTGGCGGTGTTCAGCGGCGAGAGGAAAAAGCCCATGGTCTGGCGCGTGCCCATGGTCAGCGCGAAAGCCCCGGCTGCGGCCAGCAGCACCAGCCACCACACATAGGGCGCACGCGCGGGCGCGGCGGCGGTCAAGGTTTCAGTCTTCATGGGTGTCTTCCTCGTGAAACGCGGCCAGCCCCTGGTCCAGCAGCCCGTGCAGCGCCGCCACGGTGGCCACGCCCAGCTTGTCGTTGAGCGAGAGTTGCGCGGCCTTCCAGCGCCGCTGCGCCTGGCGACGCAGTTCCAGCCCGGCGTCGGTGATGTGCACGAGCCGGCTGCGCGCATCGACCCCTTCGCCCATCGCCAGCCAGCCCGCCGCGATCATGGGTTGCAGGTTGCGCGTGAGGGTGGAGGCGCCCATGTCCATGCGCCGGGCCAGCTCGCCGGGCGCCAGCGGCCCGAGGCGGTCCACGTGCGTCAGCAGCGAGTACTGCGTGATCTTCAGCCCCGAGCCGGCCAGGTGCTGGTCGTAGTGCTGGGTCACGCGGCGCGTGAGCTGACGCAGCTTGAAGTTGGTGCAACCCACCGGGGTCGGCGATGTCACCTGGGTGTCGGCATTCATGAGATGATTGTATCTACAATATTTGCACCTGCAAATAGAAAGGAATCGAACCATGACCGTCGAAGAGACCCAGGCCCAGTGGATCCAGCAATACGAAGCCGTCGTGGCCCGCATGAACGCCGGTGCGGGCGTGGGTCTGGCCAACCCCGCCGATCTCGCGGGCCTGACCGGCATGCAACAGATGCAGGCCATGCTCGACGGCAAGCTGCCCTACCCGCACATCGCCGACACGCTGGATTTCTCGCTGGTGGAAATCGGTGAAGGCCGGGCCGTCTTCCAGGGCCAGCCCCAGCTCAAGCACTACAACCCGCTGGGCACGGTGCACGGCGGCTGGTACGCCACGCTGCTGGACTCCGCCGTGGGCTGCGCGGTGCACACCGTCATGCCGGTGGGCCGGGCCTACACCACGGCGGAACTCAGCGTGAACATCGTGCGCGCGGCCTCCTACAAGAGCGGCCCCCTGCGCGCCATCGGCACCGTGGTGCACGCGGGCCGTCAGCTGGCCACCGCCGAGGGCCGCATCGTGGGGCCCGACGGCAAGCTGTACGCACATGCCACAACGACCTGCCTGGTCTTTGAAGTGCCGTCAAAATAGGACCCATGCGACTTCTACACACCATGCTGCGCGTGGGCAACCTCCAGCGCTCGATTCACTTCTACACCCAGGTGCTGGGCATGCAATTGCTGCGCACCTCCGAAAACCCCGAGTACAAGTACTCGCTGGCCTTCGTGGGCTACGAAGGCAACCCGGCCCAGGCCGAGATCGAACTCACCTACAACTGGGGCACCGAGAGCTACGAACTCGGCACGGCCTACGGCCACATCGCCCTGGGCGTGCCCGACGCCTACGCGGCCTGCGAGAAGATCAAGGCGGCCGGCGGCAACGTGACGCGCGAGGCCGGCCCGGTCAAGGGCGGCACCACGGTGATCGCTTTCGTGACCGACCCCGATGGCTACAAGATCGAGCTGATCCAGCGCGCGGAAAAGGAAGCGGGTCAGGGCCTGCGTTGAACGCCTGCCGGGCATGGACGAAAAAAAGCCCGGCATGCCGGGCTTT
>JAGKSX010000151.1 GCA_018993155.1 Hydrogenophaga sp. | reverse complement strand
TAGCATCCGCTCAATTCCTATTTATAGGAATTAAAAGAACTTCACCCCTCTGCTGGATGCCCCCCATGTCTGTCGTTGCGATCACCTTCAATCCCCATCTCCTCAGCGCCAGAACCGCCACGCGGTGCAAGGACGCCGGGAACGGCCTGATCTTTCAACCGGGCGAAGAGGACAACCTGCGATGGCAAAGCCGCCCCAGTGAACCGTCCGAGGAGGAACAGGCTTTGGCCTCGGCCATCGTGCAGATCTACGCCGACGACGGCCGCACGCCCGAGGCCTTCGCCGAAGCGCTCAACGCGAGAAACCTGTTGCAACCCGATGGCAGCGCATGGACGCCCGAGACCTTGTGCGCCGTGCTTGAACGCCTGGCGGCCTGACCCCCCATCGATCCGAAAGAACACCCCATGAAATCCCACGACATCACCCGGCGCGAGCTGATGCTGGCCGGCATGGCGCTGGCCGCTCCCGCCGGCGCCTTCGCACAATCGGCCCGCCCCACGCAGCTCATCGTCGGCTTCCCCGCAGGGGGAGGCATTGACCTGCTGGCGCGCCTGATGGCAAGCCAGTTGCGCGCGCACACCCCCGAGCCCGTGGTCGTCGACAACAAGGCGGGCGTCGCGGGCCGCCTGGCGCTGGAGCACATCAAGCGCGCGCCGGCCGACGGCAGCGCCTTGCTGCTCACGCCCGACTTTCCGCTCACGATCTTTCCGCACATCTACAAGAAGCTGGCCTACCAGCCGCTGGAGGACTTCACGGCTGTGGCCGCCTGCGCACGCTCGGAGCTGGTGCTCAGCGTGGGGCCCATGGTGCCGTCCAGCGTCAACACCGTGCCCGAGCTCGTGAAATGGATGCAGGCCCACCCGGACAAGGCCGACTACGCCTCGTCAGGCCCCGGTGGGGTGCTGCACCTGCTGGGCGTGATGTTCAGCCAGGCCACGGGGGTGCAGATGACCCATGTGCCCTTCAGGGGCAGCGCGCCCGCGCTGCAGGCGCTGGTGGGCGGGCATGTGGCCGCGAGCTTCAACGCCGTGGGCGAAGCCCTGCCCTTCAAGGCCACGGGTGGTCTGCGGCCCATCGCCACCTTCGGCAGCAAACGGTCGCGCTACCTGCCCGAGACACCGTGCATGGTGGAGCTGGGTTATCCGAACGTGCAGGCCGACACCTGGCTGGGCGTGTTCGCGCCCCCTCGCCTGCCTCAAGTCCTGGTGGCGCTATGGAACACCCGGATCACCAGCGTCGTGAACTCCAGCGAGTACATCGCGAGCCTGGACAAGCTCTCGATGGAGCCGCTCACGCTCAAGCCCGCGGCGCTCGCCTCCCTCGTCAAGACCGACATCGAGCGCTGGGCACCGGTCGTCAAGGCCTCCGGTTTCACCGCCGATGAATGAACACCCCCAACACCCCATGAGCATGGACGAAGCGACTTTGAAAACCGACGCCACGCAGCGCGTGGAGCGCGGCCTGTTGAACTACTGGTACCCGGTGCTGCCGAGCTACCGCCTGGCGGGCACGCCCATCGGGATCACGCGCCTGTCCGAAGAGATCGTGCTGTGGCGCGACGACGAGGGCCAGGTCCGCGCGGTGGAAGACCGCTGCCCGCACCGAGGCGCGCGGTTGTCGCTGGGCTGGAACCTCGGCGACCGGGTGGCCTGCTGGTACCACGGCGTGGAGGTGGACGGCCGGGGCAAGGTGGTCGATGTGCCGGCCATGCAGAACTGCGTGCTCACCGGGCGGACCTGCCTGAAGTCCTACCCCGTGGTGGAAGCCCACGGCGCGATCTTCCTCTGGTTCGGCGATGGCAGCCTGGACGCGCCAGCCCCGTTCGAGTTGCCCGAAGAGATGACCGCCGAGGACTACTCGGGCTTCCTCTGCATGCAGAACTGGAAGTGCAACCACCGGTACGCGATCGACAACGTCATGGACCCCATGCACGGCACCTACCTGCACTCGCAGTCCCATTCGATGGCCGAGGGCGACCGGCAGGCCGAGATGACGGTGCGGCCGACGGACACCGGCCTGATCGTCGAAAAGGTGGGCCAGCGCGGCGTGAACTTCGACTGGGTCGAGTTCGGTGAGTCGGGCCTGATGTGGATGCGCCTGGCCGTGCCGTACAGCAAGCAGCACGGCGGTGGCCAGTTCATCATCGTGGGCTTCGTCACCCCGGTCGACGAGACCCATTGCCAGGTCTATTTCTGGCGCATCCGCAAGGCCTCCGGGTTCGACCGGCACGTCTGGCGCTTCCTCTACCGCAACCGGCTCGAAGGTCTGCACTGGGATGTGCTGGAGCAGGACCGCAAGGTGATCGAGAACCTCACCCGGTCCGCCCGTTCGCGGGAAACGCTGTACCAGCACGACGTCGGCATCGTCCGGGTCCGCCGCCTGATGGAAAAGCGCGCCCAGGAACAGGTCGCGCGGCGACTCGCCAGCGTGACCTGACCCGCTCCCCCTCTTCCGTTCCCCCCCTCTTCCGTTCCCCCCCCTCTGTCCGGGGACCCGGCGGGTCCCCCGGACATCCCTTCGCCCAAAATATGGAGTCCCCATGAAAAAGCCCCCCTTCCTTGCCGGTTTGAGCGCGTGTGCCTGCCTGTTGGCCAGCGGCGCCGCGAGCGCGCAGAGCACGGTGTCGATCTACGGCGTCATCGACGCCTCGGTGGAACACGTCACGAAAGCGACCCCCAGTGGCGGCGGCCTGACCCGCGTGCCGTCCCTGACCGGCAGCGCGCCCAGCCGCCTGGGCTTTCGCGGCACCGAAGACCTGGGCCAGGGACTCAAGACGGTCTTCACGCTGGAAACAGGGTTCTCGCCCGACACCGGTGTGGCCAACCAGGGCGGCCGCGCCTTCGGGCGCCAGGCCTTCGTCGGGCTCTCAGGCCCATGGGGCACAGTGTCCCTGGGCCGGCAATACACCATGCTGTTCTATTCCATCCTGGAGTCGGACATCCTCGGCCCCAACCTCTACAGCTCGGGCTCGCTGGACAGCTACATCCCCAACGCCCGCGCGGACAACGCCATCACCTACCGCGGCACCTTCTCCGGTCTCACGCTGGGAGCCAGCTACAGCCTCGGCCGGGACGCCGTGAACGCCGGCCCGAGCCCGGCCGGCACCAACTGCGCTGGCGAAAACCCGAACGACAGCAAGGCCTGCCGGGAATGGTCGGCCCTCGTGAAGTACGACACCGCCACCTGGGGCACCGCGCTCGCGGTGGACGAGCTGCGCGGCGGCACCGGCGCCTTTGCCGGCCTCACGTCCAGCGCCATGACGGACCGGCGCACCTCCGCCAACGGTTACGTGAAACTGGGTGGCCTCAAGCTCGCCGGGGGCCTGGTCCGCCGCGCCAACGGCGCCAGCGCCACCAACGGCAAAAGCGATCTGTGGTACCTCGGCGCGGCGCACCAGGTCACGCCGGCCTTGCTCGTGGACGGCGAGGTCTTCAGCCTGCGTTACAAGCACTCGGTGAACCGGGCCACCCTCGCCGCCGTGCGCACCACCTACAGCTTCTCGCGGCGCACGGCGGTCTATGCAACGGCCGGGCACATCCAGAACAAGGGCACGCTGGCACTGTCGGTCAGCGGCGGGCAGCCGGGCGGCGCGCCGGTGCCCGGTGGCTCACAAAGTGGTGTGGCCTTCGGCGTGCGGCACAGCTTCTGAGCAGGCACGCCTTCGCCAACCCGTGCGCGCGCTTCAGTGCGCGTGCGCGCCCACCAGCGGAAAGTCGTATTGCGCGTCCACCACGCGCGCGGCCATGGTGGGCAGCATGCGGTCGATGAACACCTCACCCACCCAGCGGCGCAGGGCCGGGTTGCTCATGGGGCCGGCGGCCTGCAGCGCCATGCTGCTGAAGGTGTTGATGCCGTCTTCCATGAGCAGGCCCATGGGCACGGGCGGCAGTTTTTCGGTGGACGCGGCGCTGGTGGACTGCTGCCAGGCGCTGAGGAAACGGTCGAAGCTGCCGACAGTGCCTTTGCGCCAGACGTCGGCGATGTAGAAGATCCAGGCGCCCTGGTCTTCCACCACGAAGCCCCAGGAAAACTCGTGGATGCCGTCGGGCGCCTGCGCGAACACGCCGATCTCCTGCACGTCTTCGCGTGCCTTGTACTCGGCGAACAGCGGGCCAGGGCCTGAGAGTTCGCCACGCACGAAACGCTCCAGCATGCCGGGGTCCGAGCTGAACAGTGGCAAGGGATCGGACCACGAACGCTTGGCGCGGTGGATGAGGCGCGAGGTGGCATCGGCGCTCTTCTGCGCCTGGATGCACCGGTCCATGAAACTCTTTCGGCCCTCGGGCGTGGAGATGAGGTTGACCGTGTCGGTGAAGGCAGCGTCGTCCTTCAGGTACCCGTCCTCGCGCAGGCGCAGCACGATGTCGAGCATGGAACTGCGGGTGATGTGCTCGATCATGTAGGCCATGTCGCCGCCCTCGAAATCGGCCATCGACCGCTGCACCCAGGCCATGGTCTCCTCGTGGGAGAGCCCCTGGGGTGCCTTGGGCATGTCGTTGAACAGGGCGCGAAGCACCCTCACCGTATCCAGATCGCTGGCCATTCATCCTCCGTTGTTGGCATCACGGTCGGCCCGGGGAGATAAGGCCTGGACCGGCCTGACAGTCAGGATAGGCGTTTTTGGCCTTTTGCCTGACAGGGGGCCGCTGGCGAGCGTGACTTTTGCTGGCGATGGCGCGGTTTTCCGCGCAACGGTTCAGGCCTGGCGCGTCGCCCGTTGCGTGCCCACCACCACCAGGGCCACCAGCATCATGAGCACGCCAGCCAGCTGGCTGGGGCTCAGGGCCCGGCCGTACAAGGCCCACTCCACCGCCACGGCCGAGGCCGGGTAGACGAACTGCAGCACGGCCACGCGCCCGGCGCTCAGGCGCGCCACGCCGGCATACAGCACCACGTAGGCCAGCCCGGTGTGGATGGCACCCAGCCCCGCCAGCCAGGCCCAGGCAGAGCCCACAGGCGGCCAGCCATGCACGAACGGCCACCAGGCCAGCACCACCGCGCCCACCGCACACTGCCACCAGGCCAGCGCCAGCGGCGTGACACCGCGTGCCCGGTTGGCGATCAGGGTCAGGGCCGCATAGCCCACCGAGTTGAGCAAGGCCAGGCCGATGCCCCAGAGGTAGGTAGACGACCAGCCCGCACCGGTGAGCGCACCATCCACCCAGCCGGAGGCCAGCGCCAGGCCGACCAGGCAGGCGAAGGTGGCGATGCCTTGTGCGCGCGTGATGCGCTCCTTCCACCACAGCGCACCGAAAGCCATCACCATGAAAGGCTGCACATGGACCACCACGGTGGCCACACCAATGGAGGTGCGCTCGATGGCCTCGAAGAACAGCACCCAGTTGATGACCGCGAGCACACCCGCACTCACCGCCGCCCAGCGCGCCGCGCCAGAAAGCCGGAGCTCCCGCCAGCGCCGGGTCACGGCGAACCATGCGGTGAGTGCGAGCAGGCCGAACGCGCAGCGGAACCACACCGCCGTGAGCGGGCTCTGGCCGGCCTCTTCCAG
>JAGKSX010000150.1 GCA_018993155.1 Hydrogenophaga sp. | reverse complement strand
TGCGCCGCCCCCGGCGGCAAGACCGCCCATTTGCTCGAACGCGCCGACCTGAACCTGCTCGCGCTCGACGTGGACCCGCGCCGCTGCGAGCGCATCGAAGACACCTTGCAGCGCCTGGGCCTGCGGGCCACGGTGCGCAGCGCCGATGCCGCACAACCCGCCGCCTGGTGGGACGGCCAGCCGTTCGACGCCATCCTGCTCGACGCGCCCTGCACCGCCTCGGGCATCGTGCGGCGCCATCCGGACGTGCGCTGGCTGCGCCGCGCCAGCGACGTGGATGCGCTGGTGGCCACGCAGCGCGGCCTGCTCGAAGCCCTCTGGCCGCTGCTCAAACCCGGCGGCCGGCTGGTCTACGCCACCTGCTCGGTGTTCCGCGCCGAAGGCGACGGGCAGGTCAAGTCGTTCCTTGTGCGCCACACCGACGCGCTTCATCGGCCTTCGCCGGGGCATTTGCTGCCCGGTTCGGCCGCCCCGTCGGGGGAGTTCAACGACAATCCTCCGGGTGGATACGACGGTTTCTTCTATGCCCGCATCGACAAGGCCCTGCCTTGACCGACCGCCCATCGCCACCCGCCGGGCCCGCGCCATGAACCGATGGCGTGGGTTTGTGCTGGGGCTGGCGCTGTCGCTGCTGGCGTTCTGGCCCGTGCACGCCCAGGCCCCGCTGGTGGAGCAACTCGGCCTGCAGCGCACCCCCGAAGCGCTGTTCCTCTCGGCCCGCATGGAGCTCCAGCCCGCGCCGGTGGTCGAAGACGCCCTGTACAAGGCTGTTCCCCTCTATTTCGTGTGGCACGCCGACGTTTACCGTGCCCGCTGGTACTGGACCGACAAACGCGTGGCGAGTGCCACGCGCACGCTGCGCCTGGCGTACCAGCCGCTCACACGGCGCTGGCGCGTGAGCCTGTCCAACGAGACCGCCGCCGCCTCCGGCGGGGCCGGCCTGCAGTACGCCCTGCACCAGAACTTCGACTCCCTCAACGAGGCGCTGGCCGGCGTGGGCCGCGTGGCCCGCTGGAAGCTGGCCGACGCGGCACGGCTCGAACCCGATGCCGAGCATGAGGTCGAGTTCTCGTTCCGGCTGGATCTGACCTTGCTGCCCCGGCCGTTCCAGATCGGCATGGCCAACCAGCCCGAATGGACCGTGGAAGTCCGCCAGACCCTGCCGGTGCCCGGGCGGGCGGAGGCCGACAAGGCCCCGGACCCCACGGCCGGCGGCGTGCCCGCCGTCGAGCTCCCCGGCGACCCCAGCGTGCGCGAGCCCACGCGCTGGCGGCCATGCCCAGCGTGCACGGCCCGCGCGGCCAGGCCCCCATCGTGCCCCCGGTCCACACCCCCGCCCCCAAGACCAAGCCCGCCGCTGTGCGCTGGGCCATCGGCGCCGGGCTGGTGTTCATGACCGGCGTGGGCATGGTGCTGCTGTTCCTGCTCACCCTGGCCACCAACAACCGCGCGTTCTACGAGCAGAACTTCAACTGGCTGGTCGGCATCAACGTGGCGGTGGCGGCCTTCCTGCTGCTCGTCATCCTGTGGCTGGCCCTGCGCCTGACCCTGCGCCTGAAACGCGGCAAGTTCGGCAGCCGGCTGCTGATCAAGCTCGCCGCCATCATCGGCCTGGTCGGCATCCTGCCGGGTTTGCTGATCTACACCGTGTCCTACCAGTTCGTCTCGCGCTCCATCGAGAGCTGGTTCGACGTGCGCGTGGAATCCGCGCTGGTCGCCGGCCTCAATCTCGGGCGCACCACGCTCGACACCTTGACCGCCGACCTCAGCAGCAAGACCCGCGTGGCCGCCGAGGGCCTCTCGCGCGTGCCCAACCCGTCGGCCGTGCTGGCGCTGGAGCGCGTGCGCGAACAGCTCGGCGTGACCGACCTTGTGCTCTGGAGCGCCAACGGCCAGGCCCTGGGCAGCTCGGGCAGCTCGCGTTTCGACATCAACCCCGAGCGCCCCACGCCAGCCCAGCTGCGCAGCGCCCGCAACGCCCGCGTCGTGGCCCAGATCGAAGGCCTGGAGGAGGACGGCAGCGGCGAGATCGAGGCCCTGATCGCGGCGAGCCAACCGCGCATCAAAGTGCTGGCCCTGGTGAGCCCACCCAACTTCGGTTTCAACGCCGAGCCGCGTTACCTGCAGGTGGTGGCACCGCTGCCCGGTGCGCTGGTGACGGACGCGCTGGCCGTGCAGGTCGCCAACCGCGAGTACCAGGAGCGCGCGCTCACCCGAGAAGGCCTGCGCCGCATGTACATCGGCACGCTCACGCTGGCGCTGTTCCTCGCCGTGTTCGGCGCCGTGCTGCTGGCCGTGCTGCTGGGCAACCAGCTGGTGCGCCCGCTGCTCGTGCTCGCCGAGGGCATGCGCGAAGTGGCCGCCGGCAACCTCGCGCCCAAGACCGCGCTGACCTCGCGCGACGAGCTCGCGAGCCTCACGCGCACCTTCGCGCACATGACGCAAGACCTCTCGGACGCGCGCGCTGCTGTGCAGCAAAGCATGGAGCAGGTGGACGCTGCGCGCGACAACCTGCAGACGATCCTGGACAACCTCACCGCCGGTGTCGTCGTGCTCGACGAGGAGGGCCGTGTGCGCAGCGTCAACCCCGGCGCGGCGCGCATCCTGCACACGCCGCTGGCCGTGCACATGGGCCGGCCATTGGCCGAGGTGCCGGGACTGGAGACCTTTGGCGGCGGCGTGCTGCAGCAATTCGAGCGCTTCCTGTCCGACCAGGCGCAACACGAAGGCGGCTACTGGCAGCAGTCCTTCGAGCTCAGCGCGGACGGCACCACACCCTTCGACGAAGGCATCACCCTCATCGCGCGCGGCGCCCTGTTGCCCAACAACGAACGCCTGCTGGTGTTCGACGACGTTTCGGAAATGGTGTCCGCCCAGCGCGCCAAGGCCTGGGGCGAGGTCGCGCGCCGCCTCGCGCACGAAATCAAGAACCCGCTCACGCCCATCCAGCTCTCGGCCGAGCGGCTGGCCATGAAACTCGACGGCAAGGTACAGCCGCCAGAACAGGCCATTCTCAACAAGTCGGTGAAAACCATCGTCGACCAGGTCGATGCGATGAAGCGCCTGGTCAACGAATTCCGCGACTACGCGCGCCTGCCCGCCGCGCAACTCATGCCGGTCGACCTCAACGCCCTGGTGCGCGACATCGTCGTGCTGTACGACAACGCCGCCGTGCCGGTGCGCCTGGAACTCGCCGACGACCTGCCCAAGGCCATGGCCGACCCGCAGCAGGTGAGGCAGACCTTGCACAACCTGGTGCAGAACGCGCAGGACGCCATGGCCGGCGTGCCCGACGCCCAGGTGCTGCTGCGCACCCGGCGCTCCGACTCCGGCCAGTGGGTGCGCCTGTCGGTGCTCGACGAAGGCCCGGGTTTTGCCGAACACATTCTCAAGCGGGCGTTCGAGCCTTACGTCACCACCAAAGTCAAGGGCACCGGCCTGGGCCTTGCGGTGGTCAAGAAAATCATGGATGAACACGGCGGCCGCGTGGATCTGAGCAACCGCATGACCGAAGGCAAGGTGATCGGCGCGCAAGTGTCGTTATCATTCGCAGTTGCAAATTGACAACACGTTCCGAGGGACACACACCGCGCCATGGCAACTATTCTGGTCGTAGACGATGAACTGGGGATTCGAGACCTGCTCTCGGAGATCCTCAACGACGAAGGCCATACGGTCGAACTCGCTGAAAACGCCGCACAGGCCCGCGCTGTGCGCGCCCAGTTGCGCCCCGACCTGGTGTTGCTCGACATCTGGATGCCCGACACGGACGGCGTGACCCTGCTCAAGGAGTGGGCCAGCGGTGGCCTGCTCTCCATGCCCGTGATCATGATGAGCGGCCACGCCACCATCGACACCGCCGTCGAGGCCACGCGCATCGGTGCCACCGCTTTTCTCGAAAAGCCCATCACCATGGCCAAGCTGCTCAAGGCGGTGGACCAGGGGCTCAACAAAGCTCCCGCCAAGCCCAATGGCCCTGTCGTGTCCGCCCTGCGCATGGGAGGGGGCGTGCTGTCATCGACCGACATCGCGGTGGAGGCCACCGTCAGTGGCAGCGCTTTGCCCGAGCCGGCAATGATGGACCTGGGCCCGCAGTCGCTGCAGTCGTTCAACCTCGATGGCCCGCTGCGCGAAGCGCGGGACGATTTCGAAAAGGCCTACTTCGAGTACCACCTCGCCAAAGAGTCCGGCTCCATGACCCGCGTGGCCGAAAAGACAGGCCTGGAGCGCACCCACTTGTACCGCAAGCTCAAGCAACTCGGCGTGGACTTGGCGCGCAGCAAGCGCAACGCGCTCTGAGCGCCCAGCGGCGGAAAAACCAGGTGCCGGAAGCTGCTACAATCTCGCTTCTTCCAAAGGCCCGGTAGCTCAGTTGGTAGAGCAGCGGATTGAAAATCCGCGTGTCGGTGGTTCGATTCCGCCCCAGGCCACCAAGATTCAACGCCTCAGCACCCGTCAGGGTTCTGGGGCGTTTTGCTTTTAGGTTCGAATTAGGCACTTCTGCCTTGTTGCCTTATCAACTGCGCAGAGCACGCCTTGGCATTGCTGTGGCAAGGCCGTGCCGGGCGCAATTGCCCCGATAGCGCGCACGATTCGATCGAACAGCCGATGGAAAGCGCGCTGCTCAACCCCCCCCCCTTCAAACCCAAGCTCCAGATTCAGTGCACACCGCGCACCAATCTCGTCGAGC
>JAGKSX010000149.1 GCA_018993155.1 Hydrogenophaga sp. | reverse complement strand
CATCTTCGGCGGCTTGCAATCGCTCCACACGGACGGCTACGACGAGGCGTTTTCCACGCCCACCGCCGAGGCCGCCCGCATCGCGGTGGCCACGCAGAACATCCTGCGGGAAGAGGCGCACCTGACGGACGTCATCGACCCGCTGGGCGGCTCCTACTACGTGGAGTCGCTCACCAACGACATGGAGACGAAGATCAACGCGATCATCTCGATGATCGACGAGGCCGGCGGCATGTACCAGGCAGTGGAAAAAGGCATCGTGCAGCGCATGATCGGCGATTCCGCGCTCGCCTTCCAGAAGAAGGTCGACGCGGGCGAACAGACCATCGTGGGCGTCAACGCCTACCAGGTCGAGGAAGACCCCGCGACCTACCCGTCGCTGGAGTACCCCGACGCCGCGCGCATGCAGTCGTACCTGCGCCGCCTGGCCGACTTCAAGAAGTCGCGCTCCAGCGCGGACGTCGACAAGGCGATCGGCGCGCTGGCGCGCTCGGCCAACACGGCCAAGTCCAACGTGTTCGAGCATGTGGTGGCCGCGGCGGAGGTCGGTGCCACCCACGGCGAGATCTGTGGCACCTTGCGCAAGGAGCTGGGCTTCGGACATCCGTTGACGGTGGTGTGATCGCCGTGAGCAACATGTCCATCCAAAAGGTGCTGGCGGGCGACCGGCGCTCGATCGCCCGGGCCATCAGCGCGCTCGAGAACGGCGGCGAAGCCGCCTACGAGGTGCGCCGCGCCATTGCAGGGTCGCAAGGCCGTGCCCACGTTATCGGCGTCACAGGGCCACCCGGCGGTGGCAAGTCCACGCTGGTGTCGTCGCTGATCAAGGGCCTGCGGCAAAAGGGCAGGACGGTCGCCGTCGTGGCCATTGATCCCTCCAGCCCGTTCACGGGCGGGGCGGTGCTGGGTGACCGCATCCGCATGGGCGAGCGCCAGAGCGACGAAGGTGTCTTCATCCGGTCGCTGGCTTCGCGCGGCCATCTCGGTGGCCTGTCGGTGGCGGCCGGAGACGTCATCGACCTGTTCGACGCGTCCGGATTCGACGTCGTGATCGTCGAGACCGTGGGTGCAGGCCAGTCCGAGGTGGAAATCACGCGCTTCGCCGACACGCGTCTCGTGGTGTGCCCTCCCGGCCTCGGCGACGATGTGCAGGCAATCAAGGCGGGCGTGCTGGAAATCGCAGACCTCTTTGTCGTGACCAAGGCCGACCTCCCCGACGCGCGCAAGACCGAGTCCGAGCTGCTGGCCATGCTGACACTCAGGCGCTCGCAGGCCGAGGCTCCGCCGGTCAAGTGCGTGTCGGCACCCAGCGAACAGGGCGTCGGCGACGTGGTGGACTGGCTCGATGCGCGCAGCGAGCGCGGCCGGCGGCACGCGGCTGGCGGTGCCAAGGCGGCCTACAACCTGGTGTCCACCTGCATCGCAGGCGACAACATGGCGAGGCTGCTCGGCATCGAGCTCGTGTCGGCGTCGATGGGCAGCACCACGCTGCGCATGAAGGTCATGCGCAAGCACATGAACTTCAACGACCGGTGCCACGGCGGTGCGCTCTTCGCGCTGGGCGACATGGCCTTGGGCCTGGCCTGCAACTCGTACGGAAAGATCGCCACCCTGGTGGATGGGCAGCTGAGCATCTCCACGGCGGTCGAGGAAGGCGAGTGGCTGGTGGCGCATGCCTACGAAGTCTCGCGTTCGCGCAAGATCGGCAGTTACCAGGTGAAGATCACGCGCGCACGCGACGACGAGCACATCGCGTTGCTGCACGGCACGGTCTACGTGCTGGACCGTTCCGTCGAAGCGGCGTTGGACAAGGGCGCGTGATGGGCTTGCTTTCCGAAGCGCCTCTGCAGGGCCGGGGGCGGAAGCATCTTCGTTCTCTCAAACGCCTGGCGCGGGTCGGGAGCGGCGCACAGGCCGAACCCTTGCTCAGACTCCAGAGCCAGGTGATCGCGCTGGCGCTGCTGGACCGCAGCATCAAGTTCAAACACCGTCGGCTGGCGTTGCTGCGGCTGAAAGAGGCCGTCGAGCTGGGGGCCTCGGTGAACACCGAGCAGTGGACGTATTGCAAGGGCGTCATGAGCCAGGTGCAGGACGTCGTTCTGCGGGCCGATGTCGAGCGCGCCGCGACCTGTTTTCAAGCTTCTCGCGTTGCCAAGGTAGGACCCCTGTGAACACGACTTTCCCCCGATGGCTGCTGGCACAAGCGGCCGAACATGGTGATCGGCCGGCGATGCGCGAGAAGGAATACGGCATCTGGCAGACCACGACCTGGGCCGGCATGGCCGAGCTGGTGGAGGCCTTGGCCTGCGGGCTGCACCAGGCGGGCCTGCAGCGCGGTGAGCACATGGTGGTCATCGGTGCCAACCGCCCGCGCCTGTACGCCACGATGCTGGCCGCGCAGTCGCTGGGCGCGATCCCGATCCCGCTGTACCAGGACGCGGTGGCCGCCGAGTGCGTCTTCCCGATCAACAACGCCGAGGTGCGCTTCTGCGTGGTGGAAGACCAGGAGCAGGTCGACAAGATGCTGGAGATCCGCGAGCGCTGCCCGCAGCTCAGCCACCTCTACTACGACGACCCGCGCGGCCTGCGCAACTACGACCAGCCCGGCCTGCGCAGCATGGCCTCGCTCATCGAAGCCGGCCAGGCCCACGCCAAGGCCCACCCCCAGCTGTTTCGCGAACAGGTGGAGCTGGGCCGCACCGAGGACGTGGCCGCCATGTTCTTCACCAGCGGCACCACCGGCAACCCCAAGGGCGTGGTGCACACCCACCAGACCCTCATCAACCGCGCCACCGTGGGCGCCAGGTTCGACAAGCTCACGCGCGAAGACGAGATCCTGGCCTACCTGCCCCCGGCCTGGATCGGGCAGAACATCTTCAGCTACGCGCAGTGGCTGGTGGCCGGCTACGTGGTGAACTGCCCGGAGTCGGCCTCCACGGTCACGATCGACCTCAAGGAAGTCGGCCCGACCTACTACTTCGCGCCGCCACGCATCTTCGAAGGCCTGCTCACCAGCGTGATGATCCGCATGGAAGACGCCGGCGCGATCAAGCGCGGCATGTTCCACCGCTTCATGGCGCTGGCCCGCCGCGTGGGCCCGGACCGCATGGACGGCAAACCGATCGGCCTGATCGACTCGATCAAGTACCGCCTGGGCGACTGGCTGGTCTATGGCCCGCTGCGCAACAACCTCGGCATGAGCCGCGTGCGCGTGGCCTACACCGCGGGCGAAGCCATCGGGCCCGACCTCTTCAGCTTCTACCGCTCCATCGGCATCAACATGAAGCAGCTCTACGGCTCCACCGAGACGGCCGTCTTCGTCTGCCTGCAGCCCGACCACGAGGCCCGCGCCGACACCGTGGGCGTGCCCTGCGAAGGCGTGGAGATCAAGCTCTCCGAGAGCGGCGAGATCCTGGTCAAGTCCCCGGGCCTGCTCAAGGGCTACTACAAGAACGAGGCCGCCACGGCCGAGGTGCTCACCGCCGACGGCTGGTACCACACCAGCGACGCGGGCTTCATCGACGCCTCGGGGCACCTGAAGATCATCGACCGCGTCAAGGACGTGGGGCGCCTGAAGGGCGGCGCGCACGACGGCGCCATGTTCGCGCCCAAGTACGTGGAGAACAAGCTCAAGTTCTTCTCCCACATCAAGGAGGCCGTGGCCTACGGCGACCAGCGCGAGCGGGTCTGCGTGATGATCAACATCGACTTCGAGGCGGTGGGCAACTGGGCCGAGCGGCGCAACCTGCCCTACGCCGGCTACACCGACCTGGCGCAGAAGCCCGAGGTGTACGAACTCATCCGCGAGTGCGTGGAGAAGGTCAACGCCGACCTCAGCCGAGACGAGCTGCTCGCGGGCAGCCAGATCAGCCGCTTCCTGGTGCTGCACAAGGAGCTGGACGCCGACGACGGCGAGCTCACCCGCACGAACAAGGTGCGCCGCGGCTTCATCGCCGAGAAGTACGGCGTGCTGGTCGAGGCGCTGTACGGCGGCAAGGCCGAGCAGTACATCCAGACGCAGGTGAAGTTCGAGGACGGGCGCACCGGCTCGGTCAGCGCCACGCTCAAGCTGAGCGACGCCAAGACCTTCACCCCCGTCAAGGCCGCAGCCTGATTGAGCCCAGACCCCAAAATGACACAGAAGAAGATCGGCGACGTCGTCCTCAACGTCCAGAACATCAGCCTGCGCTTTGGCGGCGTCAAGGCCCTGACCAACATCAGCTTTGACGTGCGCGAGCACGAGGTGCGCGCCATCATCGGGCCCAACGGCGCTGGCAAGAGCTCCATGCTCAACTGCATCAACGGGGTGTACCAGCCCCAGGAGGGCTCGATCAGCTTTCGGGGCCGCACCTTCAGGCACATGAACAGCCGCCAGGTGGCCGAGATGGGCATCGCGCGCACGTTCCAGAACCTGGCGCTCTTCAAGGGCATGAGCGTGATCGACAACCTCATGACCGGGCGCAACCTGCGCATCAGGAGCGGCTTGCTGGCGCAGGCCTTTCGCAACCCCTTTGGCATCGGCGGGGCGCAGAAGGAAGAAGAGGCGCACCGCGAGTTCGTCGAACACATCATCGACTTCCTGGAGATCCAGGCCTACCGCAAGACGCCGGTGGGGCAGTTGCCCTACGGGCTGCAGAAGCGCGTGGACCTGGGCCGGGCCCTGGCCATGGAGCCGCAGGTGCTGCTGCTGGACGAGCCGATGGCGGGCATGAACCTGGAGGAGAAGCAGGACATGAGCCGCTTCATCCTGGACGTGAACGACGAGTTCGGCACCACCATCGTGCTCATCGAGCACGACATGGGCGTGGTGATGGACATCTCCGACCGCGTGGTGGTGCTGGACTACGGCAAGAAGATCGGCGACGGCACGCCCGAGGAAGTCCGCCGCAACGAGGAGGTCATCAGCGCCTACCTCGGCACATCATGAAACACCCCCGCCGCGCTGCGCGCGCCCCCCTCAAGGGGGCGGCGCCTGTGGCCTGGCAAAGCCAGTTCCACGGCACCACTTGACGGCACCTTTTCTCGCGAACGGAAGCATCCATGGCGTTTTTTCTTGAAACTCTCTTCGGCGGC
>JAGKSX010000031.1 GCA_018993155.1 Hydrogenophaga sp. | reverse complement strand
CCAGCCTGCCGGCGGCCCGGCGGTCGTGCACCTGGTCGGGGCCGGCCCGGGAGATCCGGAGCTGCTGACGCTGAAGGCCCTGAGCGTTCTTCAGGACGCCGATGTGGTGATCCACGACCGCCTCGCCCCGCCTGAGATCCTCGCCCGGGCCCGCCGCGACGCCCGCCGCATCTACGTCGGCAAGCGCCGGGGCGAGCATGCCGTGCCCCAGGAGGAGATCGCCGAACTGATCATCGCCGAGGCGCGGGCTGGGCATCGGGTGGTGCGCCTGAAGGGCGGCGATCCCTTCATCTTCGGCCGCGGCGGCGAGGAGCTGGCCGCCGTGCGCGCTGCGGGGCTGGAGGTCGTCGTCGTGCCCGGCGTCACCGCCGCCCTCGGCTGCGCCGCCGCCGCCGGCATCCCCCTCACCCACCGCGACCAGGCCCGGGCCGTCAGCTTCGTCACCGCCGAGACCCGCCCCGGCGCCCCCGGGCCGGATTGGCGCGGGTTTGCCGACCCGGACCACACGGTCGCGGTCTACATGGGCGTCGTCGCCGCTCCCGAGGTGCAGGCGGGCCTGATCGCCGCCGGCCGGGCGCCGGACACGCCGGTCGCCGTGATCGAGAACGGCTCGCGGCCGGAGCAGCGGGTCCTGACCGGCCGGCTGGACGGACTGGCCGCCCTCGTGGCGCGGGAGCAGGTCATCAGCCCGGCGCTGCTGGTGATCGGCGAGGTCGCGGCCTGGGCCGCGGCGTCCGGACAGGGCGACGCGTTCGCCGGGGTCGGGGCCGCCGCATGAAGATCGTCACCGCCAACCGCCTGGCCGACGGCCGGGTGATCTATCTCGCCGCCGACGGCGCCCCGGTCGATCGTCTGGACGCGGCGGGCCGGTTCGACGACGCCGCCGCCGAGGCGGCGCTGGCCCGGGCGGCGCGCCAGCCGGCCGTCTTCGTCAATCCCTATCTGGTCGAGGTCGAGGCGGGCCGCCCGTCGGGCCGCGACCGCTTCCGCGAGACGATCCGCGCCCGTGGGCCGACCGTCGGCCACAGCCTGGGTCACGCCTGATGTACCGCTACGACGAGTTCGACGCCGCGGTCGTGCGCGAGCGCATCGCCGAGTTCAGCGACCAGGTGGCGCGGCGGGTGTCCGGCGCCCTGAGCGAGGACGAGTTCAAGCCGCTGCGGCTGATGAACGGAGTCTATCTGCAGCTGCACGCCTACATGCTGCGGGTGGCCATCCCCTACGGCACCCTGAACAGCGGGCAGATGCGGCGGCTGGCGCACATCGCCCGCCGCTACGACCGCGGCTACGGCCACTTCACCACCCGCACCAACATCCAGTTCAACTGGCCGGCCCTGAGCGACATGCCGGCCATCCTGACCGAGCTGGCCGAGGTCGAGATGCACGCCATCCAGACCTCGGGCAACTGCGTGCGCAACGTCACCACCGACGTCTTCGCCGGCTGCGCCGATGATGAGGTCGAGGACCCGCGCCCGTGGTGCGAGCTGATCCGCCAGTGGTCGACCCTGCACCCGGAATTCTCCTTCCTGCCGCGCAAGTTCAAGATCGCGGTAATCGCCTCGCAGGCCGACCGGGCGGCGATGCGCACCCACGATGTGGGTCTGCAGCTGATCCGCGACGCGGACGGGGAGACCGCCTTCCGGGTCTTCGTCGGCGGCGGCCAGGGCCGGCTGCCGCATCTGGCGCAGGAGATCGCCCCGGCGGTGAAGGGGCGCGACCTGCCGGCCTATCTGACCGCCATCCTGCGCGCCTGGAACCTGCTGGGCCGGCGCGACAACATCCACAAGGCGCGCATCAAGATCCTCGTCGCGGCGATGGGCCTGGAGGCCTTCCGCGCCGAGGTCGATCGCCACTTCGCCACCCTCAGGCTGGAGGACCTGCGCGTGCCTGAGGCGGAGATCGCGCGGATCGCCGCCTACTTCGCCCCGCCGCCGTTCGCGGACCTGGCGCCCGTCAGCGCGGCCTTCGAGGCGGCGAAGCTGGCCGACGCCCGGTTCGCCCGCTTCGCCCGGCGCAACATCCGCCGCCATCGCGTGCCCGGCTACGCCAGCGTGGTCGTCTCGCTGAAGCCGCCCGGCGGCGTGCCGGGGGACATCACGGCGGCGCAGATGGAGGTGGTGGCGGACCTGGCCGAGCGCTTCAGCTTTGACGAGATCCGCGCCGCCTACGAGCAGAACCTCGTCCTGCCCCACGTCCGGCTGGAGGATACGCCGGAGGTCTGGCGCGTGCTGGGCGAGGCGGGCCTGGCCACGCCCAACGCCGATCTGGTGACGGACATCATCGCCTGCCCGGGGCTGGACTACTGCAGCCTGGCCAACGCCCGCTCGATCCCGGTGGCCCAGGCCCTCTCGGCCGCCCTCGCTGACCCCGACCTGCAGGAGACACTGGGGCCGGTGCGGGTCAACATCAGCGGCTGCATCAACGCCTGCGGCCATCATCACGTCGGCCACATCGGCATCCTCGGCGTCGACCGGAAGGGCGAGGAATACTACCAGATCACCCTCGGCGGCTCGCCCGACGAGACCGCGGCGCTGGGCGAGATCGTCGGCCGCAGCCTCGCCGCCGAGGAGGTGGCCCCGGCCATCCGGCGCGCGCTCGACCGCTATCTGGAGCTGCGCCAGGAGGGCGAGACCTTCCTTGCGGCGGTGCGCCGGCTGGGCGTCGGCCCGTTCCGCGAGGCCATCTATGGAGCGCTCGATGCTGTGGCTTGAGCGCGCCCCCGAGGACGGCGTCCGTCTGGCGGTCGACACCCCGCTGGAAACGATCACGACCACGGCGGCGGACGCCGCCACCCTGGTGCTGGAGTTCGGGGCCTTTCGTGACGGCCGGGGCTTCTCGCTGGCCGCCGCCCTGCGCGCCGGCGGCTACCGCGGCCGACTGGTCGCCGCCGGCCGCCTGATCCCGGACCAGGCGCGCCATCTCGCCCGCTCGGGCTTTGACGCCGTGGTGCTGCCCGAGGGCGCCGATGTCGAGGCCTGGGACCGGATGGCCGGGGCCTTCAGCGCCGTCTATCAGCCCGGCGCCGACGCCGAGGTCCCGGTCTGGCGCCGCCGCGCTCCGCCCCGGAGCCCGGAGACGCTGGCGGCTCAGCTGGCCGCCGCCGCCGGAGAGGCCGACGCCCAAGGCGTGCTGCGGGCCGCGCTCGATCCCGCGCTGGGGCTCCGGCCCGCGGTGCTGTCGTCGTTCGGGGCGGAGTCCGCCGTCCTGCTGGCGCTGGTGGCGGACGTCGCCCCCGCCCCTCCGGTGCTGTTCCTCGACACCGGCGTGCCCTTCCTGCAGACCCCCCCCCCCCCCCGCACCCACCCCGCGCGCGGCCAGCCCGGCCAGATCGCGGTGGCAGCGGCCACGCGCGCGCTGCTGGAAGGCAGCCAGATCCGCCGCTCGCACCTGGACAACGACGAGCGCGTGCAGGACCCCTACAGCCTGCGCTGCCAGCCCCAGGTGATGGGCGCCTGCCGCGACCTGATCGCCAACGCCGCGCGCACGCTGCTGATCGAAGCCAACGCGGTCACCGACAACCCGCTGGTGTTCATCGACACCAGCGAGGTCATCTCGGGCGGCAACTTCCACGCCGAGCCGGTGGCCTTCGCGGCCGACACGCTGGCGCTGGCCATCGCGGAGATCGGTGCCATTTCCGAGCGGCGCATCGCGCTGCTGATCGACAGCACGCTCTCGGGCCTGCCGCCCTTCCTGGTGGACAACCCGGGCCTGAACTCGGGCTTCATGATCGCGCACGTGACCGCCGCCGCGCTGGCCTCGGAAAACAAGTCGCACGCCCATCCCGCCAGCGTGGACAGCCTGCCCACCAGCGCCAACCAGGAAGACCACGTGAGCATGGCCACCTTCGCGGGGCGTCGGCTCGACGAGATGGCGCGCAACACCGCGACCATCCTCGGCATCGAGTGGCTGGCCGCGGCGCAGGGCGTGGACTTCCACCGCCCACTGACCACCAGCCCGCGCCTCACGCACACCCACGCCACGCTGCGCCAGCGCGTGCCCTTCTACGCGCAGGACCGCCTGTTCGCCCCCGACATCGAGGCCGCCCTGCAGCTGGTGCTGCGCGGCGAGGCCAGTGCGGGCCAGCCCGACCTCTGTGTCGCGATCTGGACATGACCACCCTCTGGCGCAACGCCCGCCTGGCCACGCTGGACCCGAACCGGGGCAGCGACGGCTGGGGCCTGGTCGAACACGGCGCCCTGCTCACCGAGGGCGGCCGCATCGCCTGGGTGGGCGCGCTGGCCGATCTGCCCGCGCAGGCCCGGCCCGACCACGAGGTGGATCTGGGCGGTGCGCTCGTCACGCCCGGTCTGGTGGACTGCCACACCCACCTGGTCTATGGCGGCCAGCGCGCAGCCGAGTTCGAGCAGCGCCTGAAAGGGGTGAGCTACGAAGCGATCGCGCGCGCCGGCGGCGGTATCCGTTCCAGCGTGACCGCGACGCGCGCCGCGAGCGAAGCGCAGCTGCTGGCCAGCGCCCGGCAGCGAGCGTTGTGCCTCATGGCCGAAGGCGTGACCACGCTGGAGATCAAATCCGGCTACGGCCTCTCGCTCGAGACCGAGGTGCGCTGCCTGCGCGTGGCGCGCCGCCTGGGCGCCGAACTGCCGCTGACCGTGCGCACCACCTTCCTGGGCGCCCACGCCGTGCCACCGGAGTTCGAAGGCCGGCCGGACGGCTACATCGACGCCGTCTGCGCCTGGCTGCCTGAGCTGCACGCGCAGGGCCTGGTGGACGCGGTCGATGCCTTCTGCGAGCGCATCGGTTTTTCACCCGCGCAGACGCGGCGCGTCTTCGACACCGCGGTCGGCCTGGGTCTGCCGGTCAAGCTGCACGCCGAGCAGTTGTCCGACCAGGGCGGTGCCGCGCTCGCGGCCTCCTACCGGGCGCTGTCGTGCGACCACCTCGAACACCTGAGCGCCGAGGGCATCGCGGCCATGCGGGCGGCCGGCACGGTGGCCGTGCTGCTGCCGGGCGCGTACTACTTTCTCCGGGAGACGAAACTGCCGCCCATCGAGGCGTTGCGCGCGGCCGGCGTGCCCCTGGCCGTGTCCACCGACCACAACCCCGGCACCTCGCCGGGCCTTTCGCTGCTGCTCATGGCCAGCATGGCCTGCACCCTGTTCCGCCTCACGCCGCTGGAAGCGGTGCAGGGCATCACGGTGAACGCCGCGCGCGCCCTCGGCCTGGCCGACCGGGGCCGGCTCGCCGCCACCCAGCGCGCCGACTTCGTGGCCTGGGGCCTCGAGCACCCGAACGAACTGGCCTACTGGTTTGGCCGCAACCCCTGCCACCGCGTGGTGGTGGGCGGACAGGAAAGGACTTCCCATGGACATGGCACCCCCCTTTGAATGGAGCGGCCGCGTGGACGCCGAAGAGACCGGCGTCACCACCCGCTGGCACCAGCACGTGCGCGCGGCCACCACCCGATCCACCGGCGGCGTCACGCTGATCGGCTTCGCGGTGGACGAGGGTGTGCGCCGAAACGGCGGCCGCCCCGGCGCGACGCGCGGGCCCGTGTCGCTGCGCCACGCCCTGTGCAACCTGCCCGTGCTGGGCGAGCCCGCGGTGTGGGACGCGGGCGACGTGAGCTGCGGGAAAGGTGGGCTCGAGGACGCCCAGACCCGGCTGGCCGCGCGCGTGGCCCAGGCCATTCAGCACAAGAGCCTGCCGCTGGTGCTGGGCGGCGGCCACGAAATGGCCTGGGGCACCTTCCAGGGCATCGTGAAGAAACGCCCCGACACGAACCGCCTGCTGGTGGTCAACCTCGACGCCCATTTCGACCTGCGCACCGCGGCCCAGGCCAACTCGGGCACCCCCTTCCGCCAGATGCACGACTGGTGCGTGCAACACCAGCAGGCCTTCAACTACCGCGCGCTGGGCATCAGCCGTTTCGCCAACACCCAGGCCCTGTTCGACCGGGCGCGGCAGATCGGCGCGCGCTACTGGCTGGACGAGCACCTGCAGGACGCGGGCGGCGTGCACGACGCGCAGCAGGCGCTGTCTCTCGACCTCGCGCACTGCGATGCCGTGTACCTCACGGTGTGTCTGGATGTACTGCCCGGGGCGCAGGCCCCGGGGGTGTCAGCGCCCGCGACGCTGGGCGTGCCGCTGGCCCATGTGGAGCGGCTGATCGATCAAGTGATGGCGTCTGGCCGCGTCGTCGCGGCCGACATCGCGGAACTCTGCCCGGTGCTCGACCGCGATTGCATCACCTCGCGCCTGGCGGCGCGGCTGGCCGCGCGCATCGCCCGCGGCGCGGCCTGATCGCGCGCCTTGCTCAGCGGCGGCGACCGTCGTAGCGGTCGTCGTCACGATCGTGGCGATGGCCGTGTCGGCGGCCTTCCCACCGTGGCGCGGGGCCCCAGCCGGAGCGGTAGACCGGACGCGGCGCGTAGTACACCGGCGGCGGCCCGTAGTAGACCGGGCGGGGAGCGTAGTAGATCGGACGGGGGGCGTAGTACACCGGCGGCGGCGCGTAATACACGGGGGGCGGTGCGTAGTAGACCGGCGGCGCGTTCGACACGCCCACGACCACGCCTGGGGTGTTCACACCAATGGACCAGTGCACGTCGCTGCGGGCGTGGGCCTGCGAGCCCATGGCCGACAAGGCCCAGGCACCAGCGGCCAGGGTGGCGAGGGTGAGACCACGGGCCAGCGCCGAGGTGCGGCTCCAAGGGGTTTTCAAGGTCTGTGTGTTCATGTGGGGCTCCAATGCAGGGTGGTTTGCGCACCCCGTGACCGTATTACAGGCAATTCCGCGCTAACCTGTTCCACATACTCGGTCAAAGTCGTTGCCAGACGTAACGCCTGCCCCATCTTTACATTGAAACCTCCATGAAAACCCTCATGCCACCCACCGCGCAGGACGTGCTCGACTTCTGGCTCGGGGACGGCCTGGAACGCGGCTGGTGTTCGGACAAGCGCGACGAGCTCTGGTTTGGCGGCAGTCCCGAGATCGACGCACGCATCCGCGAGCGTTTTGGCGCGCTGGTGGAACAGGCGCTGGACGGCGGCCTGGGCGAGTGGGAGGCGCGCATCGACACGCGGCTCGCTCTGGTGCTGCTGCTCGACCAGTTCACCCGCAACGTGCACCGGGGCCAGGCGCGCGCCTTCGCGGGCGATGCGCGGGCCCAGCAGCTGTCGCTGCAGGCGCACGCCAGCGGCATGGACGCCGAACTCGCCACCGTGGGCCTGGTGTTCCTGAACATGCCGCTGATGCACGCGGAAGACGCCGCCCTGCAGGCCGAGAGCGTGCTGCGTTTCCAGCGCCTGCTCGACACCTGCGCGCCCGAGCTGCGCGACACCCTGGAGCGCAACCTCGAATTCGCGCGGCTGCACCGCGACATCGTGGGCCGCTTCGGCCGCTTTCCGTACCGCAACGCCGTGCTCGGGCGCACCAGCACGCCCGCGGAAGAAGACTTCCTGAAAGACGGACCGCGCTTCGGGCAGTGAGGCCGGCGCGCCCCAGGGAAACGTCACCAAAAAGACACGAACAAGTCACGATCGCGTCACGGCCGGTTTCTACAACCGTGGTTTTCAACCACCACGTCGAGACCGCCCGAATGCGACCCCTGCTGCCCAGCGCCCCCACCACCCGCTTGTTCACCGCCTCGCTGCTCATGACCGCCGTGCTCGCCGCCTGCGGTGGCGGCAGCGATGCCCCGGCGCCCACCACGCCGACGCCCGAGGCCACGCCGGTGAGCCTGAAGCTGGAGAAGATCGGCGGCTACAGCACGGGCCAGTTCGGTGTGAGCGCGGCGGAGATTCCGGCCTTCGACGCCGCCAGCAAGCGCCTGTTCGTGGTCAACGCGCAGCTCGGCGCCGTGGATGTGCTCAACCTGGCCAACCCCGCCAACCCGGTGAAGATCGGCGTGATCGACGCCACCGCGGTGCTGGCCGGCGCCGAGATCAACAGCGTGGCGGTGCACAACGGCATCGTGGCCGTGGCCATCCAGGCCCCGGTGAAGACCGACACCGGCCGCATGGCGCTGTACCGCGCGAGCGACCTGAGCCTGATCAGCTCGGTCACCATCGGCGCCCTGCCCGACATGGTGACCTTCACGCCCGATGGCAACACCGTGCTGGTGGCCAACGAGGGCGAGCCCAGCGACGACTACCAGGTGGACCCCGAAGGCAGCGTGAGCATCATCGACGTGCGCAACCCCGCCGCGCCGGTCGTGCGCACCGCGACCTTCACCGCGTTCAACGGCCAGGAAGCCACCCTGCGCGCCGCCGGCGTGCGCATCTACGGCCCGAACGCCACCGCCGCGAAGGACTTCGAGCCCGAGTACATCGCCGTCTCGGCCGACAGCAAGACCGCCTGGGTGACGCTGCAGGAGAACAACGCGATGGCCAAGGTGGACATCGCCACCGCCACCGTCACCGACGTGCTGCCGCTGGGCTACAAGGACCACGGCGTGGCCGGCAACGAACTCGACGCCTCGGACACGGACGGCGGGGCCATCAACATCAAGACCTGGCCCGGCGTGCGCGGCATGTACCTGCCCGATGCCATGGCCTCGTACACCGTGGGCGGCGCGACCTACCTGGTCACCGCCAACGAAGGCGACGCGCGCGCCTGGGGCGAAGACAACGCGGCGTACTGGGGCGGTGACGCGACAAAGGGCTTCGTCGAGGAGTTCCGCGTCAAGCACCTGGTCAACAAGAACGGCTGGGCGGGCCGCGCGGGCGACGACCTGCCGCCGCAGCTCAACGCCATGGCCGCGGGCGGCCTGCTCAACCCCGCCACCTTCGGCTACTGCGGTGCCATTGCCGGCGACCCGCTGGGCTGCCGCGCCGATGCCGCCCTGGGCCGCCTGAACATCAGCTGGACCATGGGCTACCGCACCAACCCCGATGGCTCGCCCATGATGTTCAGCGCCGCCGGCGTGGCCGACCCGCTGGGCAACCGCCTGATGTACGACCAGCTGTACAGCTACGGCGCGCGCTCCTTCAGCATCTGGAACGCCAACGGTGGCCTGGTGTGGGACTCGGGTGCGGAGATCGAGAAATTCCTCGCCAGCAGCGACTGCAAGCTGGGCAGCGCGCGCAACATTCCCTGCGCCGACTTCTTCAACGCCGGACACGACGAAGGCAACGCGAAGGACAGCCGCAGCGACGCCAAGGGCCCGGAACCCGAGGGCATCGCGCTCGGCCAGATCGGCACCAAGACCTTCGCCTTCATCGGCCTGGAGCGGATGGGCGGCGTGCTGGTGTACGACATCACCAGCCCCACGTCCCCCAGGCGCGTGGACTACCTCAACACCCGCGACGAGTGGGTCACCAACCCGCCGAGCCTGGCCACGGCGGGCGACCTCGGCCCCGAAGGCCTGGTGTTCATTCCCGCGACCCGCTCGCCCAACGGCAAGCCGCTGCTGGTGGTGGGCAACGAAGTGAGCGGCACCACCGCCGTGATGCAGCTCAACTTGATGTATTGAAGAGGCTCCCCCCGCGCGGCTTCGCCGCCCCCCCCTCTCTCGCCTTCGGCGGGAGGGGGGCGACACCTGGGGCCGGCGGAGCCGGACCCTCGGTGTCCCTGGTCAAGTCACTTCGCTCTCGCCAGTGGCTTCAGCGCTGCCGGCAGCCAGTCGGCCAGCCGGGCGTGGAGGCGGTCTTCGTTGCGCTGCCACCAGATGCCCAGCGCCACCACGCCCCGGCCCAGCAGGGTGAGCGCGAACGGGAACAGCAGGCTGTCTTCGAACACGCGGTAGGCCAGGTAGCCCAGGTAGCTGGCCACGCCGATGGCGCCCAGCACGGTGAACACGCGCCGCCCGATGGCCGCGCCGAGGAACACCAGGAACACGTTGATCAGCGCGTACAGGAACTTGTTGAGCTCGGAATCGCTGTCGCGCAGGCTCAGGCCACCCCAGAACATGATGGCGCCGAACAGGTAGAGCCAGAAGGCGAAGTCCTGCCGGTCTTCGGCGTTGTCGGCGGTGCGCGTGCGCAGATCCACCCACACCGCGATGGCGCAGGTGGCCAGGCCGAACACCAGGGACACGTCGCGCGTGAATGTCCAGTCGAAGCCGTCCTTCTGCATCAGCATGTGCGCCACGTCCATGCTGAGGTACCAGATCGTCACCGCCACCGGCATCACCATGAAGGGCAGTTTGTAGCGGTACAGCAGCACCACGGCGGCGGCCAGCGTGGCCAGTTCCAGCGTGAGCCAGCGCCAATCGATGTAGCGGTGGTAGTCGCGGTAGCTGTCGGGTCCACCCTCGGGCCACAGGCCGATGCCCGACTGGAACGCCCACACCGCCAGCGGCACCAGGCACACGGCCAGCGTGGCCAGCACACCGGCGGGCGTGCGCAGGCCTTTTTCCAGCAGGTTGCCCGCCACCAGCAGCGCGCCCGTGAGGTAACCCAGGGCCAGCACGAACACGCCCCAGGCGCCGAACAGCTCCCAGCCCAGCGTCATGAACAGCGTCATGGCGCCGATGGCCAGCATGCCGCCGAAGTAGTAGAGGGTGTTGGTGAAGCTGAACGCCGGGCCCCGGTCCAGCGCGGGGCGCGGGGCCTGGGCCGGCGGTGCCGCCGAGCCGGCGGCGAGGTCTTCCTGGGCGAGCTCGGCCGCCGTGGGCACCACGGAGGGGGACGGTGAGGCGCCTGCGGCCACCCGCAGCGGGCTGCCCGGCGAGGCCCACGACGCCCAGAGCGCATGCGCCTCGGCCGGCGGGATGGCCCCCCGCTCCACGGCGGCCTCCACGTCGCGCCAACCCAGCTGCACGCGCACCGAGGGCAGGAACACGTCCTCCGTCTGCGTGATTTCCCACCGCGTCGGCTCGTCGGTGGGCATGGTGTCGGGGTTGTCGTTGTTGTTCATCTCGGGCTTCCTCTTCCTCGTCCGGGAACGGCCACGATACCGGAAAGCGCCACCATGGAACCAAAGTAGCACTCGGCCAAAAGCGGTGCACATCGGGCCGGGTCAATAGAATGGCGCATGAGCTCCACCCACCCCAGCAACAAAACCAGCACCCCCGCCACCGACGGCGAACACAAGGTCAGCAACTTCCTGCGCCAGATCATCGAGAACGATCTGGACAAAGGCACCTACCAGAGCCGCCGCTGGGCTGGCAGCCCCGGCGACGCCGCGCACCAGGCCCAGGGCCAGCCCGACCCGGCCAGGATCCGCACCCGCTTCCCCCCCGAGCCCAACGGCTACCTGCACGTGGGCCACGCCAAGAGCATCTGCCTGAACTTCGGGCTGGCGCGCGACTACGGCGGCGTGTGCCACATGCGCTTTGACGACACCAACCCGGAGAAGGAAGACACCGAGTACGTCAACAGCATCATCGACGCCGTGAAATGGCTCGGCTTCAGCTGGGAGGCCCACGGCCGGCAGCACCTCTACCAGGCCAGCGACTACTTCGACTTCATGTACCGCGCGGCCGAGTACCTGGTGCAGGCCGGCCACGCCTACGTGGACGAGCAGACCACCGAACAGATGCGCCTGAACCGCGGCGACTTCGGCAAGCCCGGCGTGGACAGCCCCTTCCGCAGCCGCACGCCCGCCGAAAACCTCAAGCGCCTGCGCGAGATGCGCGACGGCCTGCACGAGGACGGCAGCATGGTGCTGCGCGCCAAGATCGACATGGCCAGCCCCAACATCAACCTGCGCGACCCGGCGATCTACCGCATCCGCCGCGCCACGCACCACAACACGGGCGACACCTGGTGCATCTACCCGATGTACACCTTCGCGCACCCCATCGAAGACGCACTGGAGCAGATCACCCACAGCTTCTGCACGCTGGAGTTCGAAGACCAGCGCCCGTTCTACGACTGGCTGCTCGAGCGCCTGTGCGAAGGCGGCCTGCTGCAGACCCCGCCACCGCGCCAGTACGAGTTCGCGCGGCTCAACCTCACCTACGTGATCACCAGCAAGCGCAAGCTCGCGCAGCTGGTGTACGACCACAAAGTCAGCGGCTGGGACGACCCGCGCATGCCCACCATCGTCGGCCTGCGCCGGCGCGGCTACACGCCCGAGAGCATCCAGCTGTTCGCCGAACGCATCGGTGTGACCAAGAGCGATTCCTGGATCGACTACAGCACGCTCGAAGGCTGCCTGCGCGAAGACCTGGAGAACAAGGCCCACCGCGGCATGGCCGTGCTCGACCCGGTCAGGCTGGTGCTCACCAACTGGGCCGAGACCTTCGGCAGCGATGACCACACCGAGGACTGCACCCAGCCCGCCCTGCCCCACTCGGCCATCGCCGAAGGCCAGCCCGAACCCGCACCGCGCGTGTTCAAGATCGGCCAGGCCGTGTGGATCGAGCGCGAGGACTTCGAGGAAGTGCCGCCCAAAGGCTACAAGCGCCTGTTCCCCGGCAACGTGGTGCGCCTCAAGGGCGGCTACGTCATCGAATGCACCGGCTGCGCGAAAGACGCGGACGGCAAGGTCACCGAAGTGCATGCCAAGGTCATCCCCGGCACCAAGAGCGGCACCCCGGGCGCCGACAGCGTGAAGGCCAAGGCCGCCATCACCTGGGTGAGCGTGGCTGACGGCGTGCAGGCGGAAGTGCGCCTCTACGACCGCCTCTTCCTCGACGCGCAGCCCGACGCCGGTGGCAAGGACTTCATCGAAGCCCTGAACCCGAACAGCCTGAAGGTGGTGACCGCGTACGTGGAGCCTTCACTGGCGCAGGCGTTGCCGGACGACAAGTTCCAGTTCGAACGGCACGGCTACTTCGTGGCGGACCGCCAGGACCACGTGGCGGGCAAACCGGTGTTCAACCGGGCGACGGGGTTGAAAGACTCCTGGGGCAAGTAAACACATCCGAGGGAACATCCCACCATGCTCACCAACCTCACGCCGTTCCTGCTGCACTGGGCCATCACCGGGTTCGCGCTCTGGGTGGCGAGCCATGTGTTCAAGGGCATCCAGTTCAGCAGCACGTCATCGCTGGTGGTGTCGGCGCTGCTGCTGGGCCTGGCCAACGCGATCGTGCGGCCCTTGCTCGTGCTGCTGACCTTGCCCTTGACGCTGCTGACCTTCGGCCTGTTCCTGCTGGTCATCAACGCGCTGATGCTGTTGCTGGTGGCCAAGGTGGTGAACGGCTTCAAGGTCGATGGCTTCTGGACCGCGTTCTGGGCCAGCCTGTTCATGTCCTTGCTCAGCGTGGTGCTCGGCGCCTTCGTGCTGGGCGGTTCGCCGGAGTACATGATCGAGACCAGTCCGGGGCCGGGGTCGGTGTGGCTTTGAGCAGCTAGCGATCCTTGCGATCAAAAACCCAAATTGGGTATGATCCACCCCAATATGGGTAAAGAATCCACCTTGGCAGGTTCTGCGGCGGCGAATGCCTTGTTTCCGAAGACGCGGCAACGCGTCCTGGCCGTTCTGTTCGGCTCACCCGACCGCAGCTTCTACACCAGTGAAGTGATCGGTATGGCGCGATCGGGTGCCGGTGCAGTGCAGCGCGAGCTGGCTGCACTGGCGGACGCCGGACTGCTGACCGTGCGCCAGCAGGGCAACCAGAAGCATTTTCAAGCCAACCCGGCGTCCCCTGTGTTCGCCGAGCTGCGCGGCCTGGTGCTCAAGACCATCGGCTTGGCGGATGTTCTGCACGCCGCGCTGGCGCCACTGGCCACGCAGATCGAGTGCGCCTTCGTGTTTGGCTCCATCGCCAAGCAACAGGACAACGCGCAGAGCGATGTGGACTTGCTGGTGGTCACCGACAAGCTGGGCTATGGCGATGTGTTTGCCGCACTGGAAGAGGCCGGTTTGGCATTGGGACGCAAGATCAACCCGGCTCTCTACACCGCAGCGGATTTTCGCGCACGGCTCCATGGCGACAATGCGTTCATCAACCGTGTGATGCAACAGCCCAAGATATGGCTCATCGGCCAGGAGAAATCCGCCCAACATGAGCCCACCCACCCCGCTTGAAAACCTGAGCCGCCCAGGTGGTTCGCTCAAGGCCGAGCCGCCCGATGCGGCAGAGACAGCGGGCCTCTTGCGCACCGGCCTCGCCCGGTTGGCCGATGCAGGCAACGCTTCACTGGCGCTGGAGAGCCGCTTCGACCTCGCCTACAACGCAGCCCATGCGCTGTGTCTGGCGGCCCTTCGTGCCAAGGGCTATCGGGCGAGCAATCGCTACATCGCTTTTCAGGCTCTGCCGCACACGCTGGGGCTCGGACCCGAGGTATGGCGCGTGCTGGACCTTTGCCATCACAAGCGCAACCTCGGCGAATACGAGGGCTTGATGGAAGTGGACGCGCGTTTGCTGGAAGACCTGATCGTGGCGGCACGAAAGGTGGCGGCTGCACTGGCTCAGATCTGAGGCCCTGGTCTGAGGGCACGCGAGAGGATGGCGGACGCACGGAGAGGGTGTGAACTCAAGTGCGGCAACCGCCTGCTTGCGCGGTCGATAGCGCGGGCATCTGGCGAACAGTGTGGACGCCCTCACCTGGAATGGTGATGCGCACCGCACCGTTGCGGCCCTTCGGTTGAGTGCCGTCCAGTTGCACCTCGATCAACCAGCGCTCGCCGAGGTTGGAAAGCACTTGCGCGTGGACTGTGCCCCAGTCGGCATCTTCAGTGCAATTCACTGGCTTGGCGGCTGAGGCGGAAGTCAGCGCACTCCGAATCAGATGGCATGTGCCTTTCGACACGCGCAACTCATTGACCTGTTTTGCACGAATACCTGCCATCTCCGCGACGACGGTGGGCAGGTAGCTGATCCGCCCTTGCAAGCCCGGCAGCGAGATCATCAAAAGCGGCATCAGGAACATCAGCATCAAGGCGCATCCCCATAGAGGCAGTCTGTGGAAAAGCAGGGAGGTCGCGAGAACAACCATCAGCCAGGCTACGACGAAGACACCGACATGCCACCCGTCAGCACCCTGCGAAGGGTACAAAACGGAGAAGAGTGCAAGGAATGGGAAGACACCGAAGAAGCAGACGTTGATCGCTGAAAGCTGCCGTCGCCACCAAGGGTGCTGGTGTGCCGTCTGTTTGATCTGGTACCACGCCCATCCCAAGCCACCGATCAAGACAAAAACCGCGCCTGGAACCAGCACGAACTCCGGGTCATTCTTGCAATCTCGCCACAACCGGTACCCGACGAAAAGCAGAAACGCACCGACTCCGACCAACTGCAATGTCCACAGGGACGAAGGCCTGTTGATATCGGTTTGATCGTCCAGTCCGGCTTCTCGGTACGCCCACAGTGGCGCAAGAAGCGAGCCTGCCGTGTACAGGCAAAGGGCCGCAGCCAGCAGCCCGACGAAAAGACTCGCACTCAACATCGCGGGGATGTCCGCCGGCACAAACTCGATTGACCGGAAGTAGAAATACAGCAGCGCCAAGCCACAACCCGTGCCGACCGCTCCCAACGTCACCCACGGTATGGCGCCCATGAACGCCACGAGACGCTTGAGCAACATCATTGGTTCAATCGGCTTGCCTTTCGTGGCTGCGGGCGCCCGCGTCTGCTGCACTCCAATAGGCTCGCCGTGTTCCGTGTCTGCTCGCATACGTCTCCGCCTCGCTCCATTCACCGATCGGCCAAACCCGTGCACCACTGTTGCTCGCACGGAACGCCATCCCCGTCGCCGTCCATCTTCACACCCGGGCAGTGCTTGAGAAAAAGCCTGGCCTCACTGCACGAGGTCATCTGTGAGCAATGCAAGCGGCCATCACAGCGAAATGCGCGAGCGGCAGGGAGTTTGCTTGAAGCGGGGCCTGGTGCAGCCGTCGCACCGCACGGCTCGTGCGAGTAAGAGGCCTTGCCCCTGGTTTCGCATCGGTAAACCGTCTGGCCAGACGCGGTCAACATCGCCATCATGAGACCGGCCACCACCGCCAGTCGGCCCAGCGCACGCGCTCGCCGATTCGTGCCCTCGCTTGTTGCCATTGCGCCCTCCCGCGTTGTGGAACTGCGGCATCATGCCCGCGACCGAACAAAAATCAAACGGGGGTTTCTCGCATGGGCAGGTCATCGACTCCAAGGGCACATCGCAGAAAGGACCATCAGCCATTTCTCGAGAAGGGGTTGCGCGCCTTGTTTCTGGGTGCCGGTTTGTGGTTGCTCCCACTGTTGATGGCGGGTCATCCTTTGCTCGGCAGCGCAGGCCAATCGCTTCGAGCGCTCGCATGGTTCTTGATGGGCGTGGGGGTCCTGCTGGTCGGCATTCACTGCTTGCTGAAGGCCAAGGCTGCCGATGAACGCGCTCGGCCGCTGCCCAAGGTCGAACCCGGTCTGCGCGGAGCCGCATCCGTCAAACCGATGGGCCCGCATGAAGAAACGGCCATCTGGCATTCAGGTGCTGCAGAAACGGCTGGCGCGGCCAACACGTCTCGCCCGCTCAAGGAGTGGAGCCCGGCGGTTTTCCAAGCCATCGAATGGCGGCGCTTCGAAGCGGTGTGCGAATTGCTGTTCGCACAGGCGGGCCT
>JAGKSX010000030.1 GCA_018993155.1 Hydrogenophaga sp. | reverse complement strand
TCCCATGGCCCGGATGGTGGCGTGGACGTGTGGCTGTATTCAAAACACGCACAGGGTCCCGCATTGGTCGTGCAGTGCAAGCACTGGCGGTCGAAACGCGTGGGGGTGAAGGAGGTGCGCGAGTTCTTGGGGGTCATGGCATCAAACCAGCTGAAGCGCGGCACGTATGCCACCACCTCCACCTTCACGTCCGATGCGGTGGATTTCGCGAGACGCAACGGCATTCATTTGCTGGATGGCAAGGGCCTCATCACACTGATTGCGCAACGCACACCGGAACAGCAACAAGCCCTGCTGGGCGTGGCATTCGAGGGCGACTACGCGCGACCGACGTGTGCAAGCTGCGGAATCAAGATGGTCAGGCGAACACCATCGAGAGGTGGGTCCGATTTCTGGGGCTGTTCGAATTACCCGCGATGCCATTCACGCCTGGGCATGACCGCAGGCTGAACGCGGCAGAATCCACCGGATATGCCGCGCCCTCACCACCACGTCTACGTGATCGAGCTCTCCAAAGACGTGCTGAGCGAAAGCAAATTCCGCAAGAACAACCCGGGTTACATCGACGGCAAACCCTGCGTCTACGTCGGCATGACCGGCCTCGACCCGGACGTGCGTTTCGACAAGCACAAGGCCGGCATCCAGGCCAATGCCTACGTGTTCAAGTACGGGCTGCGCCTGCTGCCCGACCTCTACGAGGCCTTCAACCCCATGCGGTATGAAGCCGCCGTGGAGAAGGAAATCGAGATCGGCATCGACCTGCGCTCTGCCGGTTTCGGTGTCTGGCAGGCCTGAGCCGGCCGGCTCAGTGGGTGGTGCCGGCGCCCAGCGCGTGGTCCTGGTCCACCTGCAGTGCGCTGCGCACGGCCACCCGCAGCCCGCGCACGATGTCGTCGAGCGCCATGTTCGGCACCCCCTGTTCCGGCAGCCACGGCACGTGCACGAAACCACCGCGCGTGTGTGCCAGTTCTGGCACCGTGGCCAGTGTGCGCATCAGGCCGTAGAACACGTGGTTGCAGACAAAGGTGCCGGCGGTCTGCGACACCTCGGCGCCCACGCCTTCCTCATGCAGCGCGGCGAGCATGGCCTTGATGGGCAGGCTGGTGAAGTAGGCCACCGGCGCATCGCGGACCACCGGCGTGTCCACGGGCTTCGCACCCGCGTTGTCGGCCAGGGGCGCGTCGTTCACGTTGATGGCCACGCGCTCCAGCGACAACACTTTGCGCCCACCGGCCTGCCCCACACAGATGACGAGGGCGGGCTGGTGTTGGCGCAGCAGCGCGTCCAGCTCGCGCAGCGAGGCCTCGAACACGGTGGGCAATTGCGCCGCCACCACGGTGTGGCCGAGCACCTTGCGGCCGTGCAGCGCCTGCACGGCCAGCCAGCTGGGGTTGAGCGGTTGACCGCCGAAGGCATCGAAACCGGTGAGCAAGACCTTTTTCTGCATCGCGTCAATCTACCGCACGCAGCGCCTGCAGCCGCCCGTGGGCCTCGGAGGCGATGTCCAGCGGGGTGCTGCGCTTGATGCTGAGGTAGTGCGCGGTGAACACGTCCAGCCACGCGGCCAGCGTCTGCGCCGCATGGCTTTCACCGGCCAGCTCCAGGCAGAGCGCCGCCACTTCCGAGGTGCAGAAGTGGCTCTCGCGGAACGACCGCCTCAGGCGGTAGTTGGAGACCACCTGTTCGGGGTGCAGGCTGAGCACGGGCAGGTGGTCCAGATAGGGGCTCTTGCGGAACATCTTGCGCGCTTCGGACCAGGTGCCGTCGAGCAACACGAACAAGGGTTTCCTGGCGCCTCCGTGTGCGGGCTCCACGTGGCGGAAGTCGGTCACCACGCGCTCGGGCGGCACGAATTCGCCGGGAAACACGAGGTAAGGCTGCCATTGCGGATCAGCCAGCAGGGCGGGCAGGCCGGGGTCCACTTCGGTGCGGGACCATTTGAAGGCCCAGGTGTCGGCCACCACATCGGCCACCAGCCAGCCGGTGTTGCTGGGCTTGAGCGCTTCGATGTCGCCCATGATGAGGCAGACGCCGGCGCGCGTGGGCGTCTGCGGGCGCCAGGCGCACAGGCAATGGCTGGCGGTCAGCCGGCAACCGGCGCAGCGCCCCAGGCCTGAGCCGCGGGCCACAAAAGGTTTGGCGCTGGCGGCCAGGCGGGTGGTGCGCAGGCGAGAAACGGCATGCTCGGAGGCGGAAACAGATTGCATGCAAGGAATGTAGGCGCAAGTGCCCAGGCAGGGATTTTTCTTACACCTGCGGTCGCCAGATGTAACGCCTTTCGCGGTCAGCCGGCCATGGCTCCGTTGGTCGCCCTGCGGCGCGGCCTGAACGGCGTTTGGCACATGATGGCGGGGATTTCTCATGACCAAGACCACCAGCTCCAAGACCAAGTCCGGGCGGCGCAAAGCCCATCGGCGCAGAACCCAACCCCTGCTTTTCAACGGCCTCGGCGCGCTGTTGGCAGGCATCTTCCTGTGGATGGTGTCCTTGGCGATGGCGACCGAGGCTTCGCTCAAGTCCGCCGCCAAGGCTTTGCTTGCACCGGCCTGGATGGCGCTGGGCCTGGGCGTGGGGCTGCTGGTGCTGCACGTGATGTCCAAACGCCGCGCGCAGGCCGAAGCGGATATGCTGCTGCGCCAGCACTCGACCTTCCTCGAACCGATGCCGCGGCTCAAGCCCCGCCCCAGCAAGCCCAGGCACAAGGAGCCCTTTCAGGGACAGCAGCAGCGCACGTCGGCCACGGGCCGGTAGCGGGATCCGCACGCAATGCGAAAGGGCGTGACAAACTTGACGGGATAGGACCTCGCCCTCCCGGTCGACTCCCGATAATCCTCGCATGCCCATTGCCGAAATCGCTGTCTGGTCCGCCATGCTGGGTGGCTTGTGCACCCTCGCGGCACTGGCACTGGCCGACCTGTTCCAGGGCCACAGCATCGGCTCTCTTCGCAACCTGCTGTTCGTGTCGATCACCGGTGCCAGCTGCGTGGTGATGACGGGTTTGCCCGAGGTCTTCTTTCCCGATCTGCCCGAGCGGCTGATGATGGTGCTCAAGGCCGGCCTGGGCCCGGCGGCCGGGGCCATGGGCCTGTACTACGTGGGCACGTGGCTGGGTGGCGCCCGCGAGGACGGGCGGGTGCACCGTCTCACGGCGGTGGGCGGTGCGCTGCTGGTGTCTGCCCCGGTCATCCTGGTGGTGCTCGCCCGTCAGATCGAACCCGACAACTTCCGCGAATTGCTGGTGGCCACCGCGGTGGTGAACATGGTGCCGGTCTTGCTCGCCCTGGCGGCCGCGTTGCGCGCAGCCCGGTTGGGCGACCCGCTCGCGCGCTGGATGGTGGTGGCCATCGGCTGCCTGGCCGTCACGACGGTCGGCCACTACCTGCGTGGCCTCGAGGTGCCGGGCCTGGGCGTGGGCACCTGGCTGTTCACCGCGGTGATCACGCTGGTGTTTTTCCTCATGGCCTCGGTGCTGGGCCTGCTGCGCAACCGGCACAACCGCGAGATCGCGCGCCTCTCGCGCTTGTCGAACAGCACCGACCCGGCCACCGGCCTGTCCACGGGTTCGGCCCTCATCGCCGACGTGGAACACGCCCTCTGGCGCGCCGCCCGCCTGGACTGTGAGGCGGCCGTGTTGTGCCTGTACGTGAGCAACCTGTACGAACTGGCCGATTCGGCCGGGCCCAGCGCGGAGCATCAGATCCTGTCCACCGTGGCCGCGCGCATCCGCCGGGCGGCGGGCTTTCGTTGCGTGGTGGGGCTGTACCACCCCCGGTGCTTCGTGGTGGTGCTCACCATGGACCCGCACCAGCCCCCGGTGCGCGCCACGGCCGCGCGCATGGCCTTGACGGTATCCAACCCCTTGACGGTGTTCGACGAGCAGCGCAAGCGCCAGCCGTTCCGCCCGCGCATCGGCCTGGGCGTGGTCACGGTGGCCCCCGCCAGCGCCACGCCCACCGACGTGATCAACGAAGCCGAACGCCAGGCGCTGGCCATGGCCAGCACGGCACCCCGCGACGGCGAACAAGGGGTGGAGACCGAGCCCGCGCGCCTGCGCTGAAGCCTCGCGCCCTCAGCGCATCAGGCCCCCGCAGAGTTCGCGTTCCAGCCCCGTCGCATCGGCCTTCCAGCGCTCCACCAGGCGATCGCCGATGGGCATATCGGGCCCATGGCGCATGAGGCGAGAGACCTGTCCCGATGCGCCGGGTCTGGCCGTCGATCACGTCGTTGACCCGACCGGTGACCACGGTGAACGACTCGCTCGACACCTGCTCGGTCGGCGCCTTCGCCACGGGGTGGAGGGCACAGCCTTGCAGCTGGGCTGCCAGGGCGACCATGAAGGTCCATGGCTTCATGGCAGCGAACTCTCGCACCGCCCTCCGTACCGGACAATGCCCCCATGAACGCCAATGTCCTGCGCCTGAGCCCTGCCGCCGAACGCAACAAGCGGCCCATTCTGGAGGTGCTCCGCCAGGCGCTGCCCGAACATAGCCGCGTGCTGGAGATCGCCTCGGGCACCGGCCAGCACGCGGCCTGGTTCGCCGCGGCCATGCCGGGCTGGCGCTGGCAGCCCACGGACTTCCAGGCCGACGCCCTGCCCTCCATCCGCGCCTGGGCGGCCGACACCACCGCAGGCCATGTGCTCGCGCCGCTGCAGCTGGACGTGCTCGCGCCCCACTGGCCGGTGGGCCCGGAACCCTTTGACGGCATCTTCTGCGCCAACATGCTGCACATCGCGCCGTGGGCCACTTGCGCAGCGCTGATGCAGGGCGCGGCCCGGCACCTCACGCCGCTGGGTGCACTCATCACCTACGGTCCCTACCTGGAAGACGGCGTGCCCACCTCACCCGGCAACCTGGCGTTCGACGAGAGCCTGCGGCGCGAGAACGCGGCCTGGGGCATCCGCCAGCGGGAAGCCGTGGAAGGTGAAGCCCGGCGCGCCGGCCTGGTGCTGAGCGAACGGCACGCCCTGCCGGCCAACAACCTGCTGCTGGTCTGGCGCCGGGAACCCTGAGCCCTCGCCCCGGCTCCACCTCTCTACCCACGCGCCACACCTTTTCCACACCATGCTCAGAAACCTCAAGGACCTGTTCGACACCCTCACCGCCAGCCTCACGGCACCGGCCGGCGCCCAGGCGCCCGCCGAGCAGGAGCACACCTTGCAGCTCGCCACCGCCGTGCTGCTGGTGGAAGTGGTGCGCGCCGAGCCCAGCCTGCAGGACAGCGAGCGCGACGCGGTGCTGACGGCCCTGCGGCGCAAGTTCGCGCTGAGCGACGACGAGCTGCAGCGCCTGCTGGAGCTGGCCCACGAGACCGCGCGCACCGCCTACGACTACCAGCGCTTCACCGCGCTGATGAACGAGCGCTTCACGCAGGCGCAGAAGATCCGCGTGGTGGAAGCGATGTGGGAGGTGGCCTTCGCCGACCACCACCTGGACGCGCACGAGCACCATGTCATCAGCAAGGTGGCCGGCCTGCTGCATGTGACACATGGTGAGTACATCGCGGCCAAGCTGCATGCCCAGGCCGCCATGAAAGGCTGAGCGGCAAGGCTTCGGTGGCCGGCACAAGCCGGTACAGAACTTTGCACAGGCGGAGCGCGGCATTTACCGGGCGTTCACATGCGCCGGACACGATGGAGTCTCACCAACCCCAGGAGAAAGCTCCATGAAATCCCGAAACCTTGTTGTGTACGCCCTGGCGGCCGCCTCCCTCGGCGTGAGCTCGCTGTCCTTCGCGCAAGGTGCGCGATTCGAGCCCAGCCACCTGCAGCGCGTGGACGACCGGCGCGATGACCGCCGGGACTACCGCCAGGACCGGCGCGACGATCGCCGCGATTTCCGCCATGATCGCCGTGACGACCGGCGCGACTACCGCCATTCGCGCAACGACCGGCACTACCACCATTACTACTACAACGCGCGCGGCCCCGAGTTCCGCCGCGGTGGCTACATCCCTTACGAATACCGCAACCGCCAGTACGTGGTGGTGAATCCGCACCAGCACCGCCTGTACGCGCCGCCGCGCGGCCACCAGTGGGTGCAGGTCGGCACCGACTACGTGCTGGTCGCCATCGCCACCGGCCTGATCGCCAACCTGATCCTGAACAACTGACGTTCCACGGCGCAGGCACCACCGCGCCCAGGGCGCAGCACATCCGCAAGCCGGGGTGCTGCGCCCTTTGCCATGGGCCCCGCGCTCACGGGGGTGCGCCTTCTCTGCGATGATGCGGCCCAGGAAAACCACCGATGCGATCCGCCATGAAACTCCGCCACCTCACCCTCCCCCTGATGGCCGCCCTGGCCCTTTCGCTGGCTGCCTGCTCCAAGGAAGAAACCACCGGCGCGCCGAGCGCCGCTGGCGCCCCCGCGGCCGACACCAGCCCCATCCCGCCGGCCCAGGCCTACGACGTGCTCGCCGCGCAAGGCAAGGGCTTCACCGCCGGCGCCCTGATGAGCGCCAACACGGTCTACGTGCTGTTCGACCCGCAGTGCCCGCACTGCGGCCACCTGTGGCAAGCGTCCGTGCCGCTGCAGAGCAAGGTGAAGTTCGTGTGGCTGCCCGTGGCCATCATGAACGCCAAGAGCGCGCCGCAAGGCGCGGCCATCATGACCGCCGCCAACCCGGTGGAAACCATGAACGCGCACGAGCAGCAGCTGCTCACCGGCCAGGGCGGCATGTCGGCCTCGGCCAGCATTCCGGACGAGGTGATGGCGAGCATCAAGGCCAACACCGCGCTGCTGGAGCGCCTGGGCGCCACCTCGGTGCCGTTCATGGTGGCCAAGCACCAGCGCACGGGTGCCGTGATCACGCAAAGCGGTGCCCTCGGCGTCGAGGCCCTGGCCAACTTCCTGGGCATGGGGCAGTAGTCCGCGAACGCGCTTTCCGGGCGCCCGTCAGGGGCTTGAAACGCGCATTTTGTCGCTTACCATCGGCGCATCTGCCGCGCATCGCGGTGTCAATTGGAGGTCCCCATGGGCAAGGAACAACGCAACGAAAAAATGGCCAAGAAACCCAAGAAGGACACCTCGGCGCCCAAGGGCCCCGTGTCCTCCGACCGGCCGGTGCCACCGGTCACGGCCGTGATGCCGCGCGGCAAAGAGAAGAACAAGTGAGCGCCGCCGCATGAAGGCGACGTGGAACGGCGTGACCATCGCCGAGAGCGACGACACCGTGGTCGTGGAAGGCAACCACTACTTCCCGCAGAGTTCGCTCAACCGCGACCACGTCACCTTCAGCAACCACCGCACCACCTGCGCGTGGAAGGGCCAGGCGAGCTACTACTCGCTGCTGGTCAACGGTGAGCTCAACACCGACGCCGCCTGGTACTACGCCGACCCCAAACCCGAGGCCGAAATGGTCAAGGGCCGCGTGGCGTTCTGGAAAGGCGTGAAGATCGAGGCCTGAGCACCGGCGTGCCTCAGGCCGCGTCGCGGCCGAGCCGGCGCAGCTTGGCCTGCCACCGGGCCACACCGGCCTCCCCCAGTTGCTCGACCGAGCCCACCAGTGTTTCGTGGACCGGTGCGAAGCCGATGAACCCCAGGATGTTGCGCTCCAGCGCCTTGAGGCTGTGCGCGCGGAAGTACCAGCGGTAGGCCAGTGCCGGCATGCCCATGGTCACCACCACACGGGCCGAACGGCCGCTCAGGGGCTTGCGGCCGAACTCCCTGGGTCCCTCGGGGCCGACCGCGAAACCCGGCCGCGCCACCTGCTCCAGCCAGGCCTTGAGCAGCGCCGGCATCTCGCCCAGCCAGAGCGGAAAGAACAGCACCACGTGCTGGGCCCAGAGGATGTGCTGCTGCGAAGCCTGCAGCGCCGGGGGCACACCGCCTTGCTTCCAGTCGTGCGCGCTGCGCAGCACGGGAAAGTCCAGCTCACCCACGGCCACGCGGCGCACCTCATGGCCGGCCGCGATCGCGCCTCCGGAGTAGGCCTCGACCAGCAGGTGGTTGAGGTGCCGGCCCGAGGTGTCGGGATGGCCTTCGATCAGCAGAATGCGGCGGGGAGAGGTGACCATGGCGGGCTCCTGAAAGGATGCAGCCCATGCTCGCACCGCGCGGGCGCGGGCGCCTTGACGCGGGTCAAGGCCCGCTCACCGGCTCAACGCCGGTCGGGCTTGCGGGGCTTGGCCGCGCGTTCCTTCTTGCGGCCCTGGCGCTCGGCATCCGCCTTCTGCCCGGCCTGCAGCCAGCGCACGAACTGCTCGGGCGTCTCCAGCGTGATGCGCCCGAGCGTGCCGCTGCGAAAGTCCGCGATCACCAGCTCGGCCGCCTTCTGCCAGTTCACCGCGCCGCCGCCCGCCAGCGCGCCGCGCTTGCGGCCTATCGCCTCCATGAGCTCTTCGTCCGGCAGGGCCGCGATGGCCTCGGGCGCGAGGCCCAGCTTGTAGCGCGCCTCCAGCAGGGGTGCGTAAGACAGCTTGAGCTTGTTGAGCAGCTCCAGCGCCACCTCCTGGTCGTCGTAGGCGTTGCGGCCTACCGCGCCGCTGGCGGCGAGGTTGAAACCGCTTTCAGGCACCACGATGCGCGGCCAGAGCATGCCGGGCGTGTCGAACAGGTAGAAGTCGTCGGCCAGGGCGATGCGCTGCTCGGTGCGGGTGATGCCCGCCTCGTCACCGGTCTTGGCCGCGCGCTTGCCCATGAAGGTGTTGATCAGCGTGGACTTGCCCACGTTGGGAATGCCGCAGATCAGCACCCGCATGGGCTTGACCATGCCGCCCCGGTTGGGCGCCAGCTCGTGGCAGGACGCGATGATGGCGCGCGCCGGTGCCGTCACGCTGGCGTCCAGCGGGATCGCGCGCGTGTTCGGCTGGGCGTTGTAGTGCGCCAGCCAGAGCGCGGTGCGCTCGGGATCGGCCATGTCCTGCTTGTTGACCACCTTGAGCGTGGGCTTGGCCGAGGTGAGTTCGGCCAGCAGCGGGTTGGCACTGGAGCCGGGCAGTCGGGCATCGAGCATCTCAATGACGACGTCGATGTCCTTCACGCGCTCGGTGATGGCCTTGCGCGTGAGGTGCATGTGCCCGGGAAACCACTGGATGCTCATCGGGGGAATCTCTCTGGGGGAAACGGAGGTTGCGGGGCGGGTGCAGGGATTGTGCCTTGGTGTAACTCCCGGGGTCGCGCGCCTGGGCCGTCCCTACAATCGGCCTCAATCCAACACCCGCAGAGGCGCCTCATGAGCATCACCGTCAAGATCGATCTGGGCTACGAGTTCGACGTCAAGGCCAAGGCGGCCGAGGTGTTTGAAGTGCTCTCCAATGTGCCCGAGTCGGTCAGCCATTTCCCGAAGGTGGAGAAGCTCACCGACCTGGGCGGCGGTGTCTACCAGTGGGAAATGGAAAAGGTCGGCACCGCGCAGGTGAACATCCAGACCGTGTACGCCAGCAAATACGTGAGCGACCAGGCGCGCGGCACCGTGAAATGGACCCCGGTCAAGGGCGTGGGCAACGCCCTGGTGGGCGGCAACTGGAAGATCGTGGACAACAAGAAGTCCACCGGACTGACCCTGGCCATCCAGGGCGAGATCGAGGTGCCTCTGCCCGGCCTGATGAAGATGGTGGTGGCCCCCGTGGTCGAGGGCGAGTTCGAGAAGCTGGTCGAAAAGTACATCGCCAACCTCATCAAGCGCTTCGGCGGCGAGGCCTGAATCGCCCCTTGCCGCCTTCCGTGAGCGCGTTTCAAGTCCTGCGCGCGATCCGCACGATGGCGTCGTAGATCTCGTGCTCGGCATCCGCCAGGTCGAGTTCGCCCGCGGCCGCCGCGAACGACACGGCCTGCGCCGTGCCCAGCATGGCGCGCATGCCCGCCGGCCCGATGGGCTGCTTCGCGAACGGCTGCAGCGCGGCCTGGCACTTCGCCTGGAACGCGGCCTCCAGCTTCTTCTTCAGCGCGTCGAGTTCGGGTGAGCCCGCCAGCGCCGCGCTGACGCCGGGCATCTCGCGGCCCATCGCCATGACGCAGTTGAGATAGGTCGTCGCGATCACCTTCGCCACGGCCGGCAGCGACTTGCCCGAGGCCTGCAGGGCCTCGTCCATCAAGGCGTGCTGCCGGTTGTCGTATTCCTCGTAGAGCGCGCTGAGCAGGCCGGTGCGCGTGCCGAAATGGTCGTACACCACGGGCTTCGTCACCCCCGCGCGCTCGGCCAGATAGCCCAGCGTGAGCGCATCGGTGCCTTCGCCGCGCACGATGGACCACGCAACCTCCATGAGCTGGCGGTTGCGGTCTTCCTTGGACAGGCGCTTCTTCGGCGCAGCTGGATCAGCAGGGTTCATCAGATGGCTTGACATTGTTAACCTACCAAAGGTAACCTACAGACAGTAGATTACCAAAGGTAGTTTACACCCAAACCCCCAAGGAACCACCATGCACGCCCTCATCGTCGTCAGCCATCCCGATGCCCAGTCCCTCACACACGCCGTCGCGCGCTCGTTTGCCGAGGGCATTGCGGCCTCGGGCGAACACACCACCGACTTCGCCGACCTCGCTGCGGAAGGCTTCGACCCAGCCTTCAACCAGGCCGACCGCAGCGCCTACTTTCTCCAGAAGCCCTTGCCGTCGGACGTCCTGCGCGAGCAGGCGCGCATCGACCGCGCCGACGCGCTCGTGCTGGTCTATCCCGTCTATTGGTGGTCGTTCCCCGGCCAGCTCAAAGGCTGGATCGACCGCGTGTTCGCCAATGGCTGGGCCTACGACGAGGCGCCCGACGGCACGCTGGGCAAGCGGCTGGGCCGCCTCGCGGTGCACCTCATCGGCATCGGTGGCGCGGACGGCGGCACCTATGCGCGGCACGGTTACGACAAGGCGATGCGCACCCAGATCGACCACGGCATCTTCGATTTCTGCGGCGCTCGGGTCGTCGCCTCGGAGTTCCTGCTCGATGTGAATGGGCAGGCAGCTGCGTCCCATGTGCTCACGGCGCGGGCCCTGGGCGGGAACGCGTTCGCGCAAAGCGCCACGTCGGCCGGTGGCGAACGGCTGATCACACCAGGTGCTGCCTGAAGAACGCCAGCGTGCGGTCCCACGAGAGTTTGGCCGCGGCGGCGTCGAAACGCGGCGTGGTGTCGTTGTTGAAGCCGTGCTGGGTGCCCGGGTACTGGTGCGCGGTGTAGCGCACGCCCGCCGCCTTGAGCGCGGCCTCGTAGGCCGGCCAGGCCGCGTTGATGCGCTCGTCCACCCCCGCGAAATGGATCAGCAGCGGCGCCTTCACCTTGGCCGCGGCCTCCACCGGCGGGTGGGTGCCGTAGTAGGGCACGGCCGCCGCCAGG
>JAGKSX010000029.1 GCA_018993155.1 Hydrogenophaga sp. | reverse complement strand
GGGGGGGGCCCCCCCCCCCGCCATAACAGAACCCCACCACGCCGATGCGCCCGTTGCCATCCGGCCGGGCCTTGAGCGTGGCGGCCGAGGCCAGGAAGTCCTGCTTCGTCTTGGCCTGGTCGAGCTGGGCGAACAGCGCGCGCGCCTTGTCCTCGTCGCCCGGATAGCCGCCCAGCGGCGTGAGCGCATCGGGCGCGAACGCCAGGTAACCGTCGAGCGCCAGGCGGCGGGCGATGTCTTCGATGTGGGGGTTCAGGCCCCGGTTCTCGTGCACCACCAGCACAGCCGGCAGGCGCCCGCCAGCGGGGGGCGCCACCGGCTTGGCCACATAGGCCTTGATGGTGCCGTAACCCATCGGCGAAGGCACGCTCACCGTCTCGGTCTTGATGCGGGGGTCGTTCGCCGGCACCACCTGGGCCGCGGCGAAGTTCGGGCTGAGCGCGGCCAGCAGGCCCGCCGCCGTCATGCCGCCCACCGCGAACTTGGACGCGCGGTCCAGGAAGGCGCGGCGGTCGATGTCGCCATGCACGTAGGCGTCAAACAGGATCAGCAGTTCCTGATCGAAGTCGGCGGCGGTCAGACGGGTCATGGGCGATCTCCGGCAAAAAGATCGCAGGATAGGTCCCCCCGGGGCGGGGCGGGCCATTGCCCATCCGGTCAGGCGGGCTTTGCCGCCCTGCCTCAGGCCGCCAGCGACGCGGTCTGCACCTGCGGACGGCCCAGCCGCGCCGGCGAGATGTATTCCTGCCGGTAAATCTCGAACGGCATGGAGTCGGCCGCTTCGATGGCGCGCTGGTCTTCCACCGACTTCGCGGCCATCGCTTCGTACTTCGCCTGCAGCTTGCCGGCCCAGGGCAGGCCCGCCAGATGCTGGTGCGTCACGCGCGACTGGGCACGCGCGAAGGCGACGAAGGAATCGCCATGGTGCTTGTGCATGGCCTGCAGCACGCGGGCCGAGGGCAGCTTGTCGGGGTCCTGCAGATGGCCTTGCGCCAGGGCGACGGCCAGGGCGTGCTCGTTGCCGCCATGGGCTTCGTCCAGCAGCGCGGCGATCGGGACGAGCTGCTCCAGCAGCTCGGCGCCCCACTGCATCAGCGGCACGCTCTGCCCGTTGCGCATCAGGGTCAGGCCGGGCTCGCGGCCGCGCGCGGCGGTCAGGTGCTGGTTGTGCGCGAGCTCGCGGATTTCGGCCGGCGTGTCGGGCGGGCTGTCCGACAGCAGGCAGTGCAGCAGGAACACGTCGAGGAAACGCAGCGTGGGCGCGCCGATGCCGATGGGTTCGAAGGGATTGAGGTCCATCAGCCGGACCTCGATGTACTCCACGCCGCGCTCGCGCAGGGCGTGCAGCGGGCGCTCGCCAGGCCGGATCACGCGCTTGGGGCGGATGGTGCCGTAGAACTCGTTCTCGATCTGCAGCAGCGTGGTGGCGAGCTGGTTGTAGTCGCCGCCCGGGTTGCGGATGCCCACCGCCTCGTACGCGGGCCAGGGGCGCGTGAGCGCGTCGTGCAGCGAGGCCGCGTAGCCTTCGAGGCCGTTGTAGCTCACCGCCAGCGTGGCCTGGGCCTCGCTCTGGTAACCCAGGCGGCCCATGCGCAGCGAGGTGCCGTGCGGCATGTACAGCGTGCCGGTGTCACCCAGTTTCTGCAACTCGTGCTGGCGGCCTTCGACGAAGGTGGAGCACAGCGCGGGCGAGGCGCCGAACAGCGTGAGCAGCAGGAAGGCGTGGCGGCGGAAGTTGCGGATCAGCGCGAAGTAGCCGTCGTTGTCCACGCCCGGCAGCGACCAGTTGTAGTGGATGCCCGAGATGGTCTGCATGCGCCGGCCATAGCGGTGCGCCAGGCCCATGCGGTAGACACTCTTGGCGCGGCCCACGTTGGACGAGCCGTAGCGGCCGATGGGAATGGTTTCGTCGGGCGGCAGGCCGCAGGGCATGCTCGACGCCCACATCATCTCGTCGCCCTGGGCGCGCAGGCTGCGCACGGTGTACTGGTGGACCTCGGTCAGCTCGGCCAGGCAGGCCTCGACGCTGTCGTGCACGCCGGTGATGAGCTCGAGCTGGGACTCGCTGTAGTCGGTGGTGATGTGGGGGTGCGTGAGCGCACTGCCCAGCGCGGCCGGGTGCGGCGTGAGCGCCAGTTTGCCGTCGGGCTGGGCGCGCAGGCTTTCCTTTTCAATGCCGCGACGCATGCCGCGCAGACGGTCTCCAGGGAGGGCGGCCAGCCGTTGTTCGAGAGAGGTCATACAGGCGTCGTGGTTCGGGTCCGGGGCCGGAAGTTAACACGCCGGCGCCATTTCTGCTGGCAGCGCCCGGATCGACTCTGTGGTAAGGATGTCCGGTCCCTGGGCCCGACGCAGCCAGGCTTCGATGTCGTCGGGCTCGTTCACCAGGCGCAGTTCGTCGAACGCGGCCTGGGCCTCGGGGTAGCGTTTGCGCAGGTAGTTGAGCCATTGTTTGAGCCGCCCGGAGCGGTGGCGGCGCTCCACGCGGGCGCTCACCTGTCGCCAGAAGATCTCGAACAGAGGGGGCAGGACCGACCAGGGCACACCGCCCAGGCCTTTGATCGCCAGGGCCAGGCCGGGGTCGGTCACCATGCCGCGGCCGATCATGAGGTGTTCGCAGCCGGTCACCTCGCGGCAGCGCGCGGCGTCGGCCACGGTCCAGATTTCGCCGTTGGCGATCACCGGCAGGCGCCGATGGGCCGGAGGCAGCGAGGCGCGCACCTCGGCCAGCCGGTCCCAGTAGGCGGGGGGCCGGTAGCCGTGGGCCTTGGTGCGGGCGTGGATCACGAGTTCGTCCGCCCCGGCCTCGGCGATGGCGTGGGCGCAATCTTCGGCGCGTTCGTCGTCGTTGTAACCCAGCCGCATCTTGGCGGAGACGGGCATGTGGGCCGGCACGGCACGGCGCACGGCCGCCACGATGCGCCCGACCAGCTCGGGTTCGTCGAGCAGGACGGCACCGCCCCGGCTCTGGTTGACGGTCTTGGCGGGGCAGCCGAAGTTCAGGTCGATGCCGTGCGGGCCCAGGCCGGCCAGGCGCTCGGCGTTTTCCGCGAGCAGGGTCGGGTCGGAGCCCAGCAGCTGGGCACGCACGGGCACGCCGGCACGGGTGCGGCCGCCATGGAGCAGCTCGGGCACCACGCGGATGAAGGCACGCTCGGGCAGCACGGTGTTCGTTACGCGGATGAATTCGCTCACGCAGCGGTCGATCCCGCCCGTGCGCGTGAGCACATCGCGCAGGGTGGCGTCGAGCAATCCTTCCATGGGGGCCAGCAGCAGCATGCTGCGTATTGTCCTTTGCCTGGAGAATGTCTGGATGTCTTGCGTTTTTTCTCCGGCTGGCCCGGCCCTTGGTGATCGGGGGGGCCGGCTCCGCTCATGTCCCCCGAACCGGCTTCGCCGGTTCTCCTCCTTCACTTCGCTGCGCCGGCCCCCCCGATCACCAAGGGCCTCATGGGTCAGCGAGACACTGCACGCCCACATTCCTTCTGGCGCGTGGGCGCCCGGCGCTCTGCGCAGCGGGGTAAAGGGGGAGGCGGCACCAGCCGCCGGAGGACACCCGCGGAGCAGAGTGCCGGGCGCCCATGCGCCCGCGAGGTGCGCCGAGTGAGCCAGCTAAAGGTCATCCACGAAGACGACGAGATGATCGTCCTAGACAAACCCGCAGGCCTGCTCGCCGTCCCCGGAAGAGGCCCCGACAAGCAGGACTGCCTGAGCGCCAGAGCCCAGGCGAGATGGCCCGACGCCCTCGTGGTCCACCGGCTCGACATGGCCACCTCCGGCCTCGTCGTCATGGCCAGAGGCATCGAAGCCCAACGCCGGCTCAGCCGCGCCTTTGAACAAAGGGAAGTCCACAAACGCTACACCGCCATCGTCGCCGGCACCCTGCACAACCCCCAACCCGACAACGGCTGGAACACCGTCGACCTGTCCCTCACCATCGACTGGCCCAACCGGCCCCGCAGCATCGTCAGCGCCGAACTCGGCAAACCCAGCGTCACCCGCTGGCGCCTCGCCGGCGCACCCACAGACGACGACACCACCCGGCTCGAACTCGAACCCGTCACCGGCCGCACCCACCAACTGCGCGTGCACCTGCAAGCCATCGGCCACCCCATACTCGGCGACATGCTGTACGCCACCCCCGAGCAACAGACCCGCGCCCCGCGCCTGCTGCTGCACGCCCACCAACTCTCGTTGCCCCATCCGCAGCACGGCGACACCGTGCACTTCCACAGCCCCTGCCCCTTCTGACATGACCACCACCCCACTCCAACTCACCATCCTCACCGGCGGCTCGCGCGGCATGGGCCTGGCCATGGCCCTGCAGTCGCTGCGGCCCAACGGCCACCTGCTCTGCATCTCACGCCACATCAACACCCAACTCGCCGACGAAGCCCAGCGGCTCGACGCCACCCTCACGCAATGGGCGCAAGACCTCGCCGACACCACCGGCGCCGCGCAGCGCCTGGAGAACTGGTTGAATGAGCAAGCCGCCCAGGGCTTCGCCGGCGCCACCCTGATCAACAACGCCGGCGTGATCCCGCGCATCGGCCCCATCGACGACTGCCCGCCCGACGACCTCGCCAACGCGCTGCGCGTCGGCCTGGAGGCGCCCATGCAGCTCACCGCCGCCTTCCTGCGCGCCACCGGCGCCTGGGTGGACGCCGGCTGGCGCGGCCCGCGCAAGGTGCTCAACATTTCCTCGGGCCTGGGCCGGCGCGCCATGGCGGCCCAGGCGCCCTACTGCGCCGCCAAGGCCGGCATGGACCACTTCACCCGCTGCAGCGCGCTCGACGAAGCGCAGCGCCCACATGGCGCGCGGCTGGTGTCGCTGGCCCCGGGCGTGATCGACACCGACATGCAGTCGCAACTGCGCTCGGGCGACCCGGCCGCGTTCCCCGACGTCGGGCGTTTCAAGGACCTGAAGAGCCAGGGCCAGCTCAGCACCCCGCAAGACGCCGCCGCGAGCGTGCTGGCCTGGCTGGACCGACCCGACTTCGGCAGCAACCCCGTGGCCGACGTGCGCGATTGACTGACAGCGACGGGAGACCCCATGCAACGACGCCACTTCGCCCAGGCCACCGCCCTCGCCCTCACCACCCTGCCCACCCTCGCCTTCACGCAAGACAAGGGCTTCTGGACCCTGCTGCGCGAAGGCGGCTGCGTGCTGCTGATGCGCCACGCGCAGACAACGCCCGGCGTGGGCGACCCGCCGAACTTCACGCTCGGCGACTGCAGCACCCAGCGCAACCTGAGCGAGGCCGGGCGAAAACAGGCGCGCAAGGTGCACGCGGCCTTTCTGCGCGAGCGCATCAAGATCCACCAGGTTCGCTCCAGCGCCTGGTGCCGCTGCGTGGACACCGCCATGCTGGCGTTCAAAGAGAACACGGTCTGGGCGCCGCTCAACTCGTTCTTCGGCACCGACGAGCGCGAGATGAGCACCCGCGACGTGCTGGATGCCGTGCAGGGCTGGCAGGCGCCGCGCAACCAGGTGCTGGTGACGCACCAGGTCAACATCACCGCCCTCACCGGCCAGAACCCCGCGATGGGCGAGATCCTGCTCACCCGGCCAGGCAAGGACGGCAGCGGCACGCAGCTGCGCGAGGTGGCGCGGCAGATGTTCTGAGCGGCCCTGGCGCGCTACGATGGAAAGCGATTCCCTTCACTCCCCGGAGACCCCCATGAGCAACCAGCGAGAAGTTTTTGTCGTCAGCGCCGTGCGCACCGCCATCGGCACCTTTGGCGGCAGCCTGAAAGACCAGCCCCCCACCGAACTCGGCGCGCTCGTCGTGCGCGAGTCGCTCGCGCGCTCGGGCGTCGAGGGCAAGGACGTGGGCCACGTGGTGTTCGGCCACGTGGTCAACACCGAGCCGAAAGACATGTACCTCTCGCGCGTCGCGGCCATCCAGGGCGGCTGCGCCGAAGGCACGCCCGCCTTCAACGTCAACCGCCTCTGCGGCTCGGGCCTGCAGGCCATCGTCTCGGCCGCGCAGGGCATCCTGCTGGGCGACACCGACGTGGCCATCGGCGCCGGTGCCGAGTGCATGAGCCGCGCGCCGTTCGCCAGCCTGAACATGCGCTGGGGCGCCCGCATGGGCGACACCAAGATGGTGGACATGATGGTCGGCGCCCTGCACGACCCCTTCCACACCATCCACATGGGCGTGACGGCCGAGAACATCGCGGCCAAGTGGGGCATCACGCGCGAGGACCAGGACAGGCTCGCCGTGGAAAGCCACAACCGCGCGCAGCGCGCCACCGAAGCCGGCCTCTTCAAGGACCAGATCGTGCCCGTGATGCTCAAGAGCAAGAAGGGCGACGTGGCCTACGCCACCGACGAGCACTTCCGCGCCAACGCCACCATGGACGACCTGGCCAAGCTCAAGCCCGTGTTCCTGAAGGAGAACGGCACCGTGACCGCCGGCAACGCCTCGGGCATCAACGACGCGGCGGCGGCCGTGGTGCTGATGGATGGCAGCGCGGTCAAGGCGCGCGGTGCGAAGCCGCTGGCCCGCCTGGTGGCGTATGCGCACGCGGGGGTGGACCCGAAGTACATGGGCATCGGCCCGGTGCCGGCCACGAAGCTGGCGCTGCAGAAGGCCGGCCTCACGGTGAAGGACCTGGACGTGATCGAGGCCAACGAAGCCTTCGCCGCGCAGGCCTGCGCCGTCACGCGCGACCTCGGCCTGGACCCGGCCAAGGTCAACCCCAACGGCTCGGGCATTTCGCTGGGCCACCCCATCGGCGCCACGGGCGCGCTGATCACGGTGAAGGCCATCCACGAACTGCAGCGCATCCAGGGCCGCTACGCACTGGTGACGATGTGCATCGGCGGCGGCCAGGGCATCGCCGCGATCTTCGAGCGGACCTGAATCCGAAAGGGCGCGCCATGAAGGCAGAACAACGCGACGAACTCCTGCGCACCTTGCAGCAGCGGTTCGACAAGCACATGAAGCGGCACGCCAAGGCCGACTGGGCCGGCGTGTTGGCCCGCCTTCAGGCCAGCCCGGACAAGCTGAAGGCGCTTGTCGAGATGGAGCGCACGGGTGGTGAACCCGACGTCATCGGTGGCCCGGACGACCAGGGCGCCTACCTGTTCTGCGACTGCGCGGCCGAAAGCCCGTCGGGACGCCGAAGTCTGTGCTTCGACGGCGAAGCCCTGGCCGCGAGAAAAGAGAACAAGCCCGCAGGCAGCGCCGCCGACATGGCCTCGGCCATGGGGGTGTCGCTGCTGACGGAGGCGCAATACCGCCACCTGCAGGCGTTCGGCGAGTTCGACCTGAAAACATCGAGCTGGGTGGCCACGCCGCCCGAGATCCGCAAGCTGGGCGGCGCCCTTTTCTGCGACCGCCGCTACGGCCAGGTTTTCGTGTACCACAACGGCGTGCAGTCGTACTACGCCGCGCGGGGATTCCGGGGCTGGGTGAGCGTCTGACGCGCCCCGGCGGGCGCGGCGTTCAGTCGCCCTGGAACGCCCCGCTGCGGTAGGTCACCACCAGCGTGTCGCGCCAGCCCAGGGCATCGCCTTCCAGTGGCTGGATCGGCGTGCTTTCGTGGATCACCCGCGCGTCGTCGATCAGCAGCAGAGACCACGGCTCGCGCAGCGTGAAGCGCTGGCCGCTCGGGCCGTTGGCTTCGAACACGCGGCTCTCCCCGCCCTTGATGGCATGGCGGTCCACCATGAAGACCGCCACCAGGTCCACCCCGTCGCGGTGCGCGCCCTCGGGCGTGGGCCGCCCGATGCCGTCGGTGGTGTCGATGCGGAACACGTGGGCCTCCACGCTCCAGGGCTGCGCACCGCGCAGCGCGCTGGCGGCCTCGCCCAGCCGCGCCAGCAGGCGGCTCCACACGGGCAAGGCGACCGTGGCCGGCTCCATGGGTTCGAACCAGCGCTGCATGCCGCCGTGCAGGGCGTTGTATTCCAGCGGCTGCCAGTGGGCGCGGTGCGGCACCTGCCGCACGCGGTCGTCCTCCACCACGAAGCAGCTGTGGCGGCGGCTGCGGTAGCGCCCGCCGTCCTTGAGGTACGCGTCGGGCGGCAACTGGTTCCAGCCGGTGTGCAACTCGGCCAGATCCACCGGGCGCGCGGCGAGCCACTCGCCCACGGCCTCGGCGCTCAGCAAGGCGAAGCCGGTGGTTTTCAGGGCGCTGTGCACATCGGACAGCGGCACGTAGGGGGGCTGGAATTCGCTGGTCATATGGCCGGCCAGTGTAGCGGCGCGCCGGTCCACCCACGGCCTGTCGGGCCTTGGGTGAGGCCGGCGTTTGCGCTGGATCAAGACGCCGCAGCGCCCCCGCTGCCAAGCTACGGCCCAAGGAGCAACACCCAATGGAAAGCAACGCGCAATGGACCCCGGCCCTCTGGCTGGACTTCGACCCGCTGGACAGCATGAACCGCGAACTCATGGCGCAGCTGGCGCGCGCGCCCAGGCGGCGAGTGACACGGAGCTGCCCCAGGCCTGGGCCGAGCTGGTGTCGCACGTGGCCACGCATTTCGGCCAGGAAGACACCTGGATGCGCGAGACCGGCCACGGCCAGGCGGACGCCCACGCGCTGCAGCACCGCGTGGTGTTGACCCTGCTGCGCGAGGGCCTGGGGTTAATCCGCAACGGCCAGCTGGAACCGGTGCGCCGGATGGCGCGCGAACTGGGCGCGTGGTTCGCCAAGCACACGCACGCGTTCGACGCCGGGCTGGCGCTGCACCTGCGGCGACACGCGCTCGCCTGATCCGCTGCATTTCCGGGCGCCACAGCCACCCGCCCACGAGGTGGCGCGCCATCACCCGAGGAGACACGCCATGACCGAAGAATCCCAACCGCCGCCGTCGGTGTTCGACCTGCGACTGGCCGAACTGAACGCCGGCGACCCGCTGCGCTGGCTGCGCCTGGGCTGGCGCGATTTCCTGCGCAGCCGCGTCGGCCTGTTCTACGGTCTGTGTTTTTTCCTCATGGGGCACGCACTCATGGGGGTGTTCCTCGCCGCACCGGCCTATGTGCTGGCGCTCTCGGCCGGCTTCCTGCTGCTGGGGCCCTTCCTGTGCCTGGGCCTGTACCACGTGAGTCGCGCGCTGGAGAAAGGCCGCGAGCCCTCGCTGCCGGATTCGCTGCTGGCCTGGGAACAGACCAAGGGCTCGATCGCGATCTTCGCGGGCGTGCTGCTGATCCTGGAGATGCTGTGGGGCCGTGCCTCGCTGGTGGTGTTCGCGGTCAGCTTCAGTACCCTGCCCGACACCGCCAACCTGCTCTCGCAGCTGCTGGCACGCGAGAACCTGGAGTTCCTGATCACCTACACCCTGGTGGGCGGCGTGTTCGCGGGCCTGATCTTCGTCACCAGCGCGGTCTCGATCCCCATGATCCTGGACCGCGAGGTCGATGCGATCTCGGCCGCGCTCACCAGCATCCGAGCCTGCCTGCAGAACCCGGGCGTGATGGCCTGGTGGGGTGCCCTGATCACCTTGCTGGTGGTGCTGGCGATGCTGCCCTGGTTCCTGGGCCTGATCGTCGTCGGCCCGGTGGTGGGCCACGCCACCTGGCACGCCTACCGCCAGGTGGTGCCGCCGCGATGAGGCTCAGGCCTTGAGCTTCACCACCAGGCGCCCGCGCACCTGGCCGGCCAGGATCTGGCTGCCAGCGGCGATCGCGTCGGGCAGCGCGATCTCTGTCGTGATCGACGCCAGCTGTTCGCGGTTGATCGTCTTCGCGAGCGCGTCCCACGCGGCCTCGCGCCTGGCCATGGGCGCCATCACACTGTCGATGCCATGGAGGGTGATGCCGCGCAGGATGAACGGCGCCACGCTCGCGGGCAGGTCCATGCCCTGGGCCAGGCCGCAGGCCGCCACCGCGCCGCCATAACGCGTGCTGGCGCAGGCGTTGGCCAGCGTGTGGCTGCCCACCGAATCCACCACGCCGATCCAGCGCTCCTTCTGCAGCGGCTTGCCCGGCGCGCTCAGTTCGTTGCGGTCGATCACACTGGCCGCGCCGAGCGATTTCAGGTAGTCGGCTTCCTGCGGCCGGCCGGTGGAGGCCACCACGGTGTGGCCCAGGCCGGCCAGCAGCGAGATCGCCACGCTGCCCACGCCACCGCCCGCGCCGGTCACCAGCACCTCGCCGCTGCCGGCGGCCACGCCCGCCTCGGCCCAGTGTTTCTGCAGCGCCTGCACGCACAGCATGGCGGTGTAGCCGGCCGTGCCCAGCGACATGGCTTCGCGCTCGCTCAGCGTGTCGGGCAGGGCCACCAGCCAGTCGCCCTTGACGCGCGCCATCTGCGACAGCCCGCCCCAGTGCGCCTCACCCACGCCGAAGCCGTTGAGCAGCACGCGGTCGCCGGGCTTCCATTTCGGGTGATCGCTCTGCGTCACCGAGCCGGCGAAGTCGATGCCGGGCACCATGGGGAAGCTGCGCACCACGGGCGATTTTCCAGTGATGGCCAGGCCGTCCTTGTAGTTGATGGTGGAGCAATCCACGCGCACCGTCACGTCGCCGGCGGCGGGCAGTTGCGCCTCGTCGAGCTGCGTGAGTTCGCAGCGGTAGCCCGACTCGGGCTTGGTGATCAGCAGGGCTTCGAACACGGGCATCTCCTAGGAAGGGGTAGCGGGGGGCCGGCAGCAAAGCCTATTGTGCCGGTCCTGGCCCGCCGCGAAGGTCGCTCAGGCGCCCCGGGGGGGGGCGCCCGCCTCCCAGCCGCCGCCGATGGCGCGGATGAGCCGCACCGTGGCCTGCTGCTGGGCGGCCTCCACGCGCTGGGCCTGCCGCCGGTTGATCAGCTCGTTGCGGCGCGCGTCGAGCAGTTCGAGCTGGCTCACCAGGCCGTTGCGGTAACGCGTTTCCGAGATCGCGCTGGCGCGCTGCGCGGCGCTCACCGCGCGGCCCTGGGCCAGGGACTGGTCTTGCAGCCAGCGCAGGGCGGAGAGCTGATCCTCCACTTCGCGGAACGCCGTGAGCACCTGGCCGCGGTAGCTCGCGGCGGCGGCGTCGAGCTGCGCCTGCGCGCCCTGCACGCCGGCCTCGCGCCGGCCGCCGTCGAACAGCGGCATCGACAGCAACGCGCCCACGCCCCAGGCGCGCGCCGACCACTTGAACAGGTCGCCAAGGTCGGGCGAGGCATAGCCCGCGGCCGCCGTGAGCGCCACGCTGGGGAACCACGCCGCCTGCGCCACGCCCACGCGGGCCTGGGCGGCCAGCAGCGCGGCCTGCGCGGCGGCCACGTCGGGCCGGCGGGTGAGCACGGTGCCGGGCACGCCGGCCGGGATCACGGGCAGCACCCGCGCAGCGTCGGCGGGCGCCAGCGCGAAGCCGGAGGCCGGCTCGCCCACCAGCACGGCCAACGCGTGTTCGAGCTCGGCGCGGCTGCGGCCAAGCGCGAAGCCCTCGGCCTCGGTGGCGGCCAGCTCGGTCTGGATGCGGATCACGTCCAGCTCGGCCACATCACCGGCCTCGAAGCGGCGCTGCGTGAGGCGCAGCGTGTCCGCATAGGCGGCGGCGGTGTCCTGCACCAGGGTGCGCTCGGTGTCCAGCGCGCGCAGGGCCAGGTAGGTCTGGGCCACCTCGGCCTGCACCAGCAGGCGCGTGCTTTGCAGCAAGGCTTCGCGCGATTGCGCATCCAGCGCGGCCGCATCGCGCGCACCCGCCAGGCGCCCGAACAGGTCGAGCTCGTAGGACAGGTTGACGCCCGCCTGCAGCAGCGTGGCCGGCGCCGCGCCGTTGGCGGTGTTGGCACCGGCGCCGCGCGAGGCGTCGGCGCCCACACCGATCTGCGGCAGGCGGTCGGCCTGCGCGCCGCGCACCAGCGAGCGCGCCTGGGCCAGGCGGGCCGCGGCTTCGTGGATGCTGGTGTTGCCGGCGGCGGCGCGTTCGGCCAGGTCGTCGAGCACCGGGTCGTTGAACGCCTTCCACCAGGTGCCCCGGGCCTGGGCCTCGGCGGGTTGGGCGATGGTCCAGTGTTCGTTCTGGCGCGGCTGTTCCTTGAACTGCGGGGGTGTGGGCACCGACGCCGGCAAGGGCGGCAGCGCGGTGGCGCAGCCGGCCAGCACGAGCGCGGCGGTCAGCGTCAGCAGGCGATCAAAATGTTTCACGGGATTCACCTTCCGGGTCTTCAATGGGTCAGGGGAGCGGCAGGCACGGCGCGGGCGCTGCCGCCACCGCCGGGGGCAAAGCCCTCCAGGTGCGGCACGGCGCCGTGCAGCTTGAGCGCGCGGTTGCCGGCCAGGCGGCGCAGCAGCACGTAGAACACCGGCGTGAGGAACAGGCCGAAGGCGGTCACGCCGATCATCCCGGCGAACACGGCCACGCCCATGGCCGAGCGCATCTCGGCGCCTGCGCCGGTGGCCAGCACCAGCGGCAGCACACCCATCACGAAGGCCAGCGAGGTCATGAGGATGGGGCGCAGCCGCAGGCGGCTGGCTTCGATGGCCGCCTGCACGGGCGAGCGCCCGGCGAATTCGAGCTCGCGCGCGAATTCCACGATCAGGATCGCGTTCTTCGCCGACAGCCCCACCAGCACGATCAACCCGATCTGGGTGAACACGTTGTTGTCGCCGCCGTCCAGCCACACGCCCGTCATGGCCGCGAGCAGGCCCATGGGCACGATCAGGATGATGGAGAGCGGCAGCGTGAGGCTTTCGTACTGCGCGGCGAGCACCAGGAACACCAGCAGGATCGCCAGCGGGAACACCCACAGCGCGGAGTTGCCGGCAAGGATCTCCTGGTAGGTGAGCTCGGTCCACTCGAAGCCGATGCCCTGCGGCAGCGTCTCGGCGGCGATGCGCTCGATCGCGTCCTGTGCCTGGCCCGACGAGAAGCCGGGCGCGGGCCCGCCGTTGATGTCGGCCGAGAGGTAGCCGTTGTAGCGCATGGCGCGCTCCGGGCCGAAGCTGGAGTTCACCTTCATCAGCGCCGACAGCGGCACCATCTCGCCCGAGGTCGAGCGCACCTTGAGCAGCCCCACGTCTTCGGCTCGCGCGCGGTAGGGCGCGTCGGCCTGGGCACGCACGCTGTAGGTGCGGCCGAACTGGTTGAAGTCGTTCACGTACAGGCTGCCGAGGTAGATCTGCATGGTGTCGAAAATGTCCGTCACCGGCACGCCGAGCTGGCGCGCCTTGGTGCGGTCGATGTCGGCGTAGAGCTGCGGCACGTTGACCTGCCAGCTCGTGAACATGCCGGCGAGTTCGGGCGTCTGGTAGGCCTTGGCCATGAAGGCCTTGACCGCCGCGTCCATCGCCTCGTAACCCAGCGAGGCCTTGTCTTCCAGCTGCAGCTTGAAGCCGCCCGTGGTGCCCAGGCCCGCCACCGGGGGCGGCGGGAACATCACGATGAAAGCGTCCTGGATCTCGCCGTAGGCCTGGTTGAGCTGGCCCGCGACGGCGCCGCCGCTCTGGTCGGCGCGTCGGCGCTCGGCGAAAGGTTTGAGCGTGGCGAACACGATGCCCGAGTTCGAGCTGTTGGTGAAGCCGTTGATGGACAGGCCGGGGAAGGCGATCGCGTCTTCCACGTTCGGGTTCTTCTTGGTGATCTCGCCCATGCGGTGGATCACCTCTTCCGTGCGGTCCAGCGTGGCGCCGTCGGGCAGCTGCGCGAAGCCGATCAGGTATTGCTTGTCCTGCGCTGGCACGAAGCCGCTGGGCACGGCCTTGAACAGGCCGAAGGTCACGCCCACGAGCGCAAGGTAGATCACCATCATCAGCGCCTTGCGCGAGATCACCCGCCGCACGCCGCCGCTGTAGGCCTCGGCGCCGCGGTGGAAGAAGCGGTTGAAGCCGCGGAACAGGCCACCGAAGATCCGGTCCATGCCGCGCGTGAGCGCGTCTTTGGGCTCGTCGTGGCCACGCAGCAGCAGGGCCGCCAGCGCGGGCGAGAGCGTGAGCGAGTTGATGGCCGAGATCACGGTGGAGATCGCGATGGTCACCGCGAACTGCTTGTAGAACTGGCCGGTGAGGCCGCTGATGAAGGCCAGCGGCACGAACACCGCCACCAGCACCAGCGCGATCGCGATGATGGGCCCGGAGACCTCCTTCATCGCGCGGTAGGTCGCGTCGCGCGGCGACAGGCCGGCCTCGATGTTGCGCTCCACGTTCTCCACCACCACAATCGCGTCGTCCACCACGATGCCGATGGCGAGCACCAGCCCGAACAGCGAGAGCGCGTTGATCGAGAAGCCGAGCAGGTGCAGCACCGCGAAGGTGCCCACCACCGACACCGGCACCGCCAGCAACGGGATGATGGAAGCGCGCCAGGTCTGCAGGAACAGGATCACCACCAGCACCACCAGCGCGATGGCTTCGAGCAGGGTCGTGATCACCGACTGGATCGAGGCGCGCACGAACTGCGTGGGGTCGTAGGCAATGCGGAACTCCACGCCCTCGGGCATGTTCTTCTGCAGCTCGGCCATGGTGGCGCGCACCTCGGCCGAGATGTCCAGCGCGTTGGAGCCCGGTGCCTGGAACACGCCCATGCCGACGGCGGGCTGGTTGTTGAGCAGCGAACGCAGCGAGTAGTCGGCCGCGCCCATCTCCAGGCGCGCGATGTCGCGCAGGCGGGTCACGGCGCCGTCGCCACCGGTCTTGACGATGATGTCGCCGAACTCGTCTTCGGTCTGAAGGCGACCTTGCGCGTTGATGGAGAGTTGCATGTCCACACCGGGCAGGCCCGGCGAGGCGCCGACCACGCCGGCGGCGGCCTGCACGTTCTGGCCGCGGATGGCGCTCACCACGTCGCTGGCCGAGAGGCCGCGCTGCGCGACCTTCTGCGGGTCGAGCCACACGCGCATGGAATAGTCGCCACCGCCGAAGATCTGCACCTGGCCCACGCCCTGGATGCGCGCGAGCCGGTCCTTCACGTTGAGCACCGCGTAGTTGCGCAGGTAGTTGATGTCGTAGCGGTCGTTGGGCGAGACCAGGTGCACCACCATCGTGATGTCGGGCGAGCTCTTGACGGTGGTCACGCCCAGTCGGCGCACTTCCTCGGGCAGGCGCGGCTCGGCCTGCGACACACGGTTCTGCACCAGCTGCTGGGCCTTGTCGGGGTCGGTGCCGAGCTTGAAGGTGACGGTCAGCGTCATCACGCCGTCGGTCGTGGCCTGGCTGCCCATGTAGAGCATGCCTTCCACGCCGTTGATGGATTCCTCCAGCGGCGTGGCCACGGTTTCGGCGATCACCTTGGGGTTGGCGCCGGGGTACTGGGCGCGCACCACCACCGAAGGCGGGGCCACCTCGGGGTACTCGGAGATCGGCAGGCCGCGCAGCGCGACCAGGCCGGCGATCAGGATCAGCAGCGAGAGCACGCCCGCGAAGATCGGCCGATCGATGAAGAATTTCGAGAAGTTCATGGTGTTCTTTTCACGGGCTGGGCTCAGGACTTGGCCACCGCCACCGCGCGCTCGGGCGTGCCGGCGCGGGCATTGTTCATGGGCACGGCTTGCGGCTGCACCACGTCGCCCGGGCGCACGCGCTGCAGGCCGTTGACGACGATGCGCTCACCGGGTTTGAGGCCACTGAGCACGGTGCGCAGGCCATCGACCGGCGCGCCCAGCGTGACCTCGCGGTACTCGGTCTTGTCGCCCTCGCCCACCACCAGCACGTACTTCTTGTCCTGGTCGGTGCCGACGGCGCGCTCGCTCACCAGCAGGGTGCGCGCGGTCTGCGGCTGGCCCATGCGGATGCGCGCGAACTGCCCGGGCATCAGGCGCCCGTCCTTGTTGTCGAACACGGCGCGCACGCGCACCGTGCCGCTGCGCGGGTCGACCTGGTTGTCGATCAGCTGCAGCTGGCCGGCGTAAGGCGTGTCGCTGGTGGCCGAGGTGCCCATCTGCACGGGAATGCGCTCGACCGCCGGGCGCGCGCCGCCGGCCAGGCCCTGCAATGCGCCGGAGACGGTTCTTTCATCGGCATCGAAGCTGGCGTAGATCGGGCTGACCGAGACCAGGGTGGTGAGCACCGGCGCGCCGGGGCCGGCGGCGACCAGGTTGCCCACGGTCACCTCCAGCTTGCCGATGCGCCCGGCCACCGGCGCGCGCACCTGGGTGTAGCCCAGGCTCAGGCGCGCGGCCTGCAGCTGCGCCTGCGCGGCCTTGAGGTTGGCCTCGGCTTCGCGCAGCACGTTCTCGCGGTCGTCCAACTCGCGCTGGGCGATCGCCTTGTCGTCCCACAGGCGGCGCGAGCGGGCGTGTTCGTTGCTGGCGTGGGTCACGCGGGCCTGCGCGGCAATGACCTGGGCTTCGGCGCGCGCGAACTCGGCTTCATAGGGCGCGGGATCGATGGACACCAGGAGGTCGCCCTTGGCCACCAGCGCGCCTTCGCGGAAATGCGTGGCCTGCACCACACCGGCGACGCGGGAGCGGATGTCCACCCGCTCGACCGCTTCGAGGCGGCCGGAGAATTCCTGCCAGGCGGTCACGTCGCTCTCGGCCACGGTGGCCACGGAGACCGGCATGGGCGGCGGTGCGCCCACCGGTGCGCTGGCGCGGGCAGGGGTTGCTTCCTGGACGAGCACGACGCCGGCGACGATGAGGGCGGCCAGGGCGGCGGCGGTGGGCCACCAGACGCGGCGCTTGAATGGGGACAGGTCGGACATGTTTTTTCCTTTTTGAGGGCGAACGGGGCCGCCCCCGGTGGATCACCGGGGTGGGCATTTCAGGTGGGTGGGAAAGGGGGGCGCGGGTCCGTCAGGACGGCGGGGGCGTCGCGGCCTGGAGGAAGGCCCGGACGTGACCGCGCACCTCGATGGCGCACGGACATTCCCCGGCGGGCTGTTCGCTCAGCGACTCGGGCCAGCCGGTGGTGGGGGGCAGCAGGCCGCTGTGCACCGCGATGCCCGCCTCGCGCAGGCGATCGGCGTAGGCCAGGGCCTCGTCGCGCATCGGGTCGTCGCCACCGGTAAGAATCAGCGCGGGCGGCAGGCCGGCCAGCCGTTGCGCGCGGCAGGGCACGGCATAGGGGTGTTCCGCGTCCATCGGGCCGCGCAGGTACTGCTGCCAGCCATCCATCCACTTGCAGCCGGTGGACTCGCCCATGGTCTGCCGCAGCGAGGGCGTGGCGCCGCACGGGTCCAGCATGGGCGCAACGAGGATCTGGCCGGCCAGCGGTGGGTGCGCGCGGTCGCGCACCATCATGGCCACGGCCGCCGCGATGTTGCCGCCGGCCTCCTCACCCGCGACGAACAGCGGCGCGCCAGCGCCCGCCAGGCGCGTGCGCTGCTTGAACAGCCATTCCAGCGTGGTGTAGCCGGCCTCCACCGCATCGGGAAACCGGTGCGCCGGCGCCAGCGGATAGGCCAATGACGCCACCACCGCGCCCGAGCTGGCCAGCAGCTCGGCCAGGCAGGCGCCGCTGTCCAGGTCGCCCGAGATGAAGGCGCCACCATGGAAGTGCAGCACCAGCGGCACCACGCCACCGCGCGGCTTCGCGCCCCAGACACGCAGCGCCAGCGGGGGCTTGCCAGGCACCGACAAGGTGCGTGCGGGCGGCACGGCGGCAGAGGATGAGGCAGTTGAAACCATGGCCTGAACTATAGACACACCCTTTCTGCGGATAAAGCCACCTGCCGCCAGTTGTCTGTTTCCATTGCATGAACAATCCCGCCAGAAAGCACATCAAGGACAGAGGGCATGGATCAGATCCAATCGATCAGGGTATTTGCGCGGGTGGTGGAGGCCGGCACCTTCACCAAGGCGGCCGAGTCGCTGGACCTGCCCAAGGGCACGGTGACGAAGATGGTGCAGCACCTGGAGTCGCGGCTGAAGGTCAAGCTGCTCAACCGCACCACCCGGCGCGTGACCGTCACGCCCGATGGCGCGGCGTACTACGAGCGCACGGCCCGCGTGCTCAACGACCTGGACGACATCGAGGCCAGCATGACCAACGCCCAGGCCAGCCCCAGCGGGCGCCTGCGCGTGGACGTGGGGACCTCGGTGGCGCAGCACATCATCATTCCCGCCCTCGCCGACTTCTACCGCCGCTACCCCGACATCCAGCTCGACCTGGGTGTCTCCGACCGCGCGGTGGACCTCATCGCCGACAACGTGGACTGCGTGATCCGCGGCGGCGAGCTGCTGGACCAGTCGCTCGTGGCCCGGCGCGTGGCCAACATGGCGCTGATGACCGTGGCCTCGCCGGCCTACCTGCAGGCGCACGGCACGCCCACGCACCCGGACCAGCTGGGCAGCGAGCACACGATGCTGAACTACTTCTCCCCGCGCAACGGCCGCCCCTTCATCAACGAGTTCGAGAAGGACGGCCAGACGGTGGAGATCACGGGCCCGACCCGGCTGTCCGTCAACGAGAGCAACGCCATGATCGCGGCGGTGCTCGCGGGCCTGGGCGTGGCGCAGATGGGGGCCTTCACCGCCGTGCCGCTGATCGAGCGCGGCGAGCTGGTGCAGGTGCTGGCCGACTGGTCGACCCACACCATTCCGCTCTATGTGGTGTACCCGCCGAACCGCCACCTCAGCGCCAAGGTGCGGGCCTTCGTGGAATGGGTCGCCGAGCTGTTCTCGAAACACCCGGAGCTGTCGGGCTGAACCTCAGGCGGTGCTGGGCGGCGCCTTCGCGGCCTCCTGCTCCTGCAGCAGGCGCCACATCACCTTGCCGCTGCCGCTCTTGGGCAGCGCGGTGACGAACTCCACCGTGCGCGGGCACTTGTAGGCCGCCATGTTCTCGCGGCACCAGTCCAGAATGGCCTGCTCGCAGGTCTGTCCGCGCGCGGCTTCGCGCAGCACCACCACCGCCTTGACGCTCTCGCCCCGGTAGGCGTCCTGGGTCGCGATCACACAGGCCTCGGCAATCGCCGGGTGTTTGAACATCAGCGCCTCGACCTCGGCCGGCCAGACCTTGAAGCCGCTGGCGTTGATCATGCGTTTGAGCCGGTCGGTGATGAAGTAGTAACCGTCTTCGTCCACCCGGCCGAGGTCGCCCGAGCGGAAGAAGCGCTTGCCTTCGAAGGTGATGAAGGCGGCCTCGGTGGCCTCGGGGCGTTTCCAGTACCCGTCGAACACCTCGGGGCCGTGGATGATGATCTCGCCCGCCTCACCCTGCGGCATTTCCTGCAGCGTGATCGGGTCGACCACGCGCGCGTCGGTGCCCAGGAAGGGAATGCCCAGGCATTGCTGCTTGGGATGGTCAGGCGGGTTGTTGTGCGAGGGCGCGGCGGTCTCGGTCAGGCCATAACCTTCTGAGTAGCGCAGGCCGAACTGGTCGAGCAGGCGCTGCGCCACGGCCTGCGGCATGGCCGCGCCGCCGCCGCCCACCAGCACCAGGCTGGAGAGGTCGTACTGGTCGAAGTTCGGGCTGGCCAGCAGGTCGATCACCATGGTCGGTATGTTGGTCCAGTGGGTGCAGTGCCAGCGCGAGATGAGCCGCCCGGCGAGCTCGCGGTCCCAGCGCGGCATCACCACCATGGTCGAACCGGTGTACACGCCCGCGTGCATGCCGGCCACCATGCCGGTGATGTGGAACATGGGCACCACCAGCAGGCCCACGTTCTCCGAGGTGCTGTTTGTCCAGAGGCCCACGCCCACCGCGTTGTGCATGAGGGTGCGGTGCGGGTGCATGCAGCCCTTGGGCAGGCCGGTGGTGCCGCTGGTGTAGGGCAGCACGGCGAGGTCGTCCGGGCCCCGGTTGTGCGCGGGTGCGCTGCCGCCGCAGGCCAGCGCCTCGGCCCAGTCGCTCACCGTGCCGCCGGGCAACGAGGGCGTGGGGTGCCGCGTGCCCAGCCAGTCCGCCCAGGCGGGCGGGATCTCGGCGGCCGGGCCGATGGCGTCGCTGTAGTGCGAGACCACGAGGTGGCGCAGGCGGTCGCCCTGGCGCACCTCGCTGTTGGCCTTGAGCAGTTCACCGGCCAGGTCGGCCGCGGCGATGGCCACGCGCGCGTCGGGGTCGATCAGGTAATGCTTGAGCTCCTCGGCCCGGTTCATGGGGTTGACCGGCACCACCACCGCGTTGGCGCGCAGGATGGCGAAGTGCGCCACCACCCACTGCGGGCAGTTCTGCATGAACAGGATCACGCGGTCGCCGTCCTGCACGCCCTGCTGTCGCAGGTGCGCCGCCAGCCGCTCCACCTGCGCGTGCAGCTCGTGGTAGCTGAGCACGTGATCGAAGAACACCAGCGCGGGCTTGTCCGGGTAGCGCTGCGCGCTCACGTCCAGGTTGCACCAGAGCGAGGTGGCGGGCGTGGTGATGCGGTGCGGCAGGCGCGTGGGCCAGAAGCGGTGGTGCGCGTGCGGATCGGGCGTCGACGCGGCGCGCCCGCCTTCGGTGGTGCTGCTCATCACATGTCTCCGTTATGGGTGTTGTGGGACAAGCATACGGGCCGCCTTCGCCCGCCGAAACCCGCGTTTGTCGCGCGAGAGACCGCGATGGCGGCTCAAAGCAAGGTTGGGCGCTGGCTCCAGAAA
>JAGKSX010000028.1 GCA_018993155.1 Hydrogenophaga sp. | reverse complement strand
CCCCCCCCCCGCGGGGGCGGGGGGGGTGCGGGCCGCGCTGTTGATCGCCGCCGGCCTGTGGTGGGGGTGGGGGTCGGGCCGACGAACCCGCCGGTCGCCGCGCCATCGCCAGCGCCAGCACCCGCCGAGCCAACGCCACCCGCCATGCCTCCGGTGGCCGCCGTGACCCCAGTCCCAGTGGCCCCCAGCCCCGTCCTGCCCGCGCCCGAACCGGTGCAGCCCATCCTGGCGCCGCCCCGTGTGGAACCCGCACCCAAACGGCCCCAGGCCAGCAAGCCGCCGGCGCCCGCGCCAGCCGCCACCCCTGCCGCGCCACCACCGGCCAACGCGCCTGCCGCAGCGGCCACGCCAGCCCCCGCCACGACGGCCAGGGCACCCGCCGTGACACCGCCTGCGGCCCCGGCCGCCGCCAGCCCCCCGGACGCCAACGCCGCGCCTGTGCGCAGCTTTGCCGAGCTCTCGCCCGAAGCCCGCGCGCAATTGCCAGCCGTCAACGTGAGCGGCTCGACCTACTCCAAGAACCCGGCTTTGCGCATGCTGATCGTCAACGGCAAGGTGCTGCAGGAAGGCCAGGAGATCTCGCCCGGCTTCAAGCTGGAGACCATCGGCCAGCGCAGCGCGGTGCTCAACCACAACGGCCTGCGTTACTCCATCGGCTACTGACGACATGAACGCCGACCCGGAAGAACCCGTCCTGCAGGTCAGGGGCCTGTGCTTCGGCTGGGCCGAGCCGCCCCTGTTCGATCGGCTGTCGTTCGACATCCCGCCCGGCGTCAGCCTGGTGCGTGGCGACGACGGCAGCGGCAAGAGCACGCTGCTGCGGTTGCTGGCCGGGGCGCAGAACGCCGACGCCGGTTCGCTGGTCATCCACGGCATCCACCTCGACGAACACCACGACGCCTACCGCCACCAGGTGTTCTGGATCGATCCGCAGACCGAGGCGCACGACGCGCTGGCGGCCAAGGGCTACCTGGACAGCCTGAGCCACCACTACCCGAACTTCGACGCCGAGGCCATGGCCGAACTGGCGGAGGGCTTCGGGCTGGGGCCGCACCTGGCCAAGCCGATGTACATGCTCTCCACCGGCAGCCGGCGCAAGGTCTGGCTCACCGCGGCGTTCGCGTCGGGTACACCGCTCACGCTGATCGACCAGCCCTTCGCCGCGCTCGACGCGCCCTCGATCCGCTTCCTGCGCGGGCTGCTGCAGGACGCCGCCGACCACCCCGGCCGCGCCTGGCTGCTGGCGGACCACGAGGCGCCCGAGGGCGTCCCGCTGAAGCAGACGATCTCGCTCTAGCAGGGCCTGCGGCTCAGCGCCCGCCCAGCCCCATCCCGCGCGAGATCACCTCTTTCATGATCTCGTTCGTGCCGCCGTAGATGCGCTGCACGCGCGCGTCGGCATACGCGCGGGTGATGGGGTATTCCCACATGTAGCCGTAGCCCCCGTGCAGTTGCAAGCACTCGTCCATCACCTTGCACTGCAGGTCGGAGCACCAGTACTTGGCCATGCTCGCGGTGGCGGTGTCGAGCTTGCCGTCCACGATGAGCTCGCAGCACTTGTCGACGAACACGCGCGCCACCTGCACCTCGGTCTGCAGCTCGGCCAGGGTGTAGCGCGTGTTCTGGTACTGGGCCACGGCCTGGCCGAAGACCTTGCGGTCCCTGGTGTACTGCACCGTCCAGTCGATCGCGGCCTGCGCCGACGCCACCGCGCCGATGGCGATCTGCAGCCGCTCCCAGGGCAGTTGCTCCATGAGGCAGATGAAGCCCCGGCCTTCCATCGCCGGGCCGCCCAGCAGGTTCTCGGCCGGCACCGCCACGTTGTCGAAGAACAGCTCGGAGGTGTCCTGCGCCTTCATGCCCAGCTTCTTCAGGCGCTTGCCTTTCTCGAACCCCGGCATGCCGCGCTCGACCAGCAGCAGGCTGGTGCCCTTGGCGCCCGCACTCGGGTCGGTCTTGGCGACCACGATCACGAGGTCGGCATGCCAGCCGTTGGTGATGAAGGTCTTGCTGCCGTTGAGCAGGTAGCTGCCGTCGGGCTGCTTGATGGCGGTGCTCTTGACGCCCTGCAGGTCGCTGCCGGCGGCGGGCTCGCTCATCGCGATCGCGCCGACCATCTCGCCCGTGGCGAGCCGGGGCAGGTATTTTTTCTTCTGTTCCTCGGTGCCGTAGTGCAGGATGTACGGCGCCACGATCTCGCTGTGCAGGCCGAAACCGATGCCGCTGAAGCCGCTGCGCGCGATCTCCTCCATCTGCACCACCGAATACAGCTTGTCAGCCTCCGAGCCACCGTAGGCCTCGGGCAGGGTCATGCAGAGAAAACCGTTCTCGCCGGCCTTGCTCCAGACCGCGCGGTCCACGTAGCCCTGCTCTTCCCAGGCCTCGTGGTGTGGCGCGACCTCCTTCTCCACGAACTTGCGGAAACTGTCGCGAAAGGCCTCGTGGTCGGCGTTGAACAGGGTGCGTTCGATCATGGTGTCACCTATCAGACTGCGGCGAAGAATTACAGAAAGCAAATGCTTGGCAAAAGTCTATACTGATTCGCGGCATCCGCCTTCCCCCAGGAGACACCATGAGCGAAGCATTCGTATTCGATGCCGTGCGCACGCCGCGCGGCAAGGGCAAGAAAGACGGCAGCCTGCATGAGGTCAAGCCGATCGATCTGCTGGCCGGCGTGCTCACGCATCTGCAGCAACGCAATGGCTTCGACACCGGCGCGGTGGATGACGTGGTCATGGGCGTGGTCTCGCCCATCGGCGAGCAAGGCTCGGTGATCGCCAAGGTGGCCGCCCTCAAGGCTGGCTGGGACTGGCGCTGCTCCGGCGTGCAGCTCAACCGCTTCTGCGCTTCCGGCCTGGAGGCGGTAAACATGGCGGCGATGAAGGTGCGCAGCGGCTGGGAAGACCTGGTGGTGGCCGGCGGCGTGGAGAGCATGAGCCGCGTGCCCATCGGCTCCGACGGCGGCGCCTGGGCGCAGGACCCGCAGACCAACAGCGATACCCTGTTCGTGCCGCAGGGCGTCGGCGCCGACCTGATCGCCACGCTCGAAGGCTTCACCCGCGAGGACGTCGACGCCTTCGCCCTCGAATCGCAGAAGCGCGCGGCGGCCGCGCGCGCGGCTGGTCACTTCAAGGGCTCGGTCGTGCCCGTCACCGACTTCCTGGGCCAGACCATCCTGGAAGAAGACGAGTTCATCAAGCCGCAGACCACGATGGACGGTCTGGCCTCGCTCAAGCCCGCGTTCGAACACCTCGGCGGCATGGGCTTCGACGCCGTGGCGCTGCAGCGCTACCCACAGGTCGAGCGCATCCACCACGTGCACCACGCGGGCAACTCCTCGGGCATCGTCGACGGCGCGACCGCCGTGCTGATCGGCAGCGAAGGCGCGGGCAAGGCGCACGGCCTCACGCCGCGCGCGCGCATCGTCTCGGTGGCGCTCTCGGGCGCCGACCCCACCATCATGCTCACCGGCCCCATGCCGGCGGCGCGCAAGGCCCTGGCGAAAGCCGGCCTGTCCATCGAGCAGATCGACCTGTTCGAGGTCAACGAGGCCTTCGCGGCCGTGCCCATGAAGTTCATGAAGGAGATGGGCGTGCCCCACGAGAAGGTGAACGTGAACGGCGGCGCCATCGCCATGGGCCACCCGCTGGGGGCCACCGGCGCCATGATCCTGGGCACCCTGATCGACGAGTTGCACCGCCGCCAGCTGCGCTACGGCCTGGCCACGCTGTGCGTGGGCGGCGGCATGGGCATCGCCACGATCATCGAAAGGGTCTGAGGCATGAAAACCATCCGCTACGAACTCGCCGACGGCATCGCCACCATCACCTTCGACGAGGAAGGCTCCCCCGTCAACACCATGTGCGCCGACTGGCAGCAGGACCTCACCGAGGTCACGGCGCAGGTCATGCGCGACTGCGCCGACATCAAGGGCATCATCCTGGCCTCGGCCAAGAGCACCTTCTTCGCGGGCGCCGACCTCAAGGGCACGATGCGCCTGCAGCCCAGCGACGCGCCGCGCGTGTTCGCCGAGATCGAGCAGACCAAGAAGAACTTCCGCACGCTGGAGACGCTGGGCGTGCCGGTGGTGAGCTGCATCAACGGCACCGCGCTGGGCGGTGGCTGGGAAGTGGCGCTCGTGGGCCACCACCGCATCGCGGTGAACGACCCCAGGATCCAGCTCGGCCTGCCCGAGATCACACTGGGCCTCATTCCCGGCGCCAGCGGCATCACCAAGATGGTGCGCCTGCTCGGCCTGATGGGCGCGCAGCCCTACATCCTGGAGAGCAAGCTGTTCAACCCGCGCGAAGCCCAGGAGCTTGGCCTGGTGCATGAGCTCGTGTCGCCCGAGGGCGACGTGGCCCACGCACTGCGCAACGCCGCACTGGACTGGATCGCGGCGCACCCGCAGTCGCGCCAGCCCTGGGACGACAAGAACCACAAGATTCCCGGCGGCACGCCGAGCAACCCCAAGGTCGCCGGCATGCTCACCGTGGCGCCGGCCATGCTCAAGCAGAAAACGCGCGGGCTCTACCCGGCGCCCGAGGCGGCGCTCGCCGCCATGGCCGAAGGCGCCATGGTGGACTTCGACACCGCGCTGCGCATCGAGAGCCGCTACCTGGCGAAGCTCATCGTGAGCCCGGTGGCGAAGAACATGATCAACACGTTCTTCTTCAACCTCAACGCGATCAAAAGCGGCCAGTCGCGCCCCAAGGGCATCTCGCGCTACAAGCCGAAGAAGGTGGGCGTGCTGGGCGCTGGCATGATGGGCGCGGGCATCGCCTACGTGCAAGCCAGCCGGGGCATCCACACCGTGCTGGAGGACGTGAGCATCGAAACCGCCGAGCGCGGCAAGTCCTACAGCTTCAAGCTCACCCAGACCCGCGTGGACCAGGGCCGCATGAGCCCCTACGACCAGCGCGAGCTGCTCGACCACATCCTGCCCACCGACCACCCGAGCGACCTCAAGGGCTGCGACCTGATCATCGAGGCGGTGTTCGAGAACCGCGAGGTCAAGGCCGCCGTCACCAAGGAAACCGAGCCCATGCTGGCCGCTGGCGGCTTCTTCGCGAGCAACACCTCCACCCTGCCCATCTCCGGCCTGGCACAGGCCAGCAGTCGGCCGCAGCGCTTCGTCGGCATCCACTTCTTCAGCCCGGTGGACAAGATGAAGCTGGTGGAGATCATCCGCGGCAAGGAGACCGACGACGAGACCATCGCGCGCGCCTTCGACTACGTGCAGGCCCTGGGCAAGCTGCCCATCGTGGTGAACGACTCGCGCGGCTTCTACACCAGCCGCACCTTCGGCACCTTCGTGATGGAAGGCGCGGCCATGCTGGGCGAAGGCATTCCGGCGCCGGTGATCGAGAACGCCGCCATGCAGGCCGGCATGCCGGTGGGGCCGCTGGCCGTGCTGGATGAGACCGCGCTTTCGCTCTCGGTGCACGTGATGGACCAGACCCGCGCCGATTTCGAGAAGGAAGGCCGCCGCTACACCGCCACGCCGGGCGAGCTGCTGGTCGAGCGCATGGTCAAGGAATTCAAGCGGCCGGGCCGAGCCGCCGGCGGCGGCTTCTATGACTACCCCGCGGGCCAGAAGAAGCAGCTCTGGCCCGAGCTCAAGGCGCGCTTCGAGAAGCCCGGTGCCGCCTGGGACCTTCAGGACGTCAAGGACCGCCTGATCTACCGCCAGTCGGTGGAGACCGCGCGCTGCCTGGCCGAAGGCGTGCTCACCAGCGTGCACGACGGCAACATCGGCTCGATCTTCGGCATCGGCTTCCCGGCCTGGACGGGCGGTGCGCTGCAGTTCATCTACGGCATGGGCATCGAGGCCTTCGAGCGCCGCTGCGCCGAGCTGGCGGCGCGCCACGGCGCGGGCTTCGCGCTCGACGACGCGGCGAAGAACGCGATCCGCCAGCACCAGCCGGTGTACTGAACACGCCCGGTCCCACGCGCCGGCGGCCACCCCGCCGGCGTTTTTTTGAACCACCTCCCCCCTCTTCCCCATGAAACGACTCGCAGGAAAAGTCAGCCTCATCACCGGTGCGGCGCAAGGCATCGGCCTGGCCACCGCACTCAAGTTCGCGCAGGAAGGCGCCACCGTCATCGTCTGCGACGTGAAACAGACCGCGGTGGACAGCGCCGTGCGGCAGTGCGAGGCGCTGGGCGCGACCGCGCTGGGCTTCGTGATGGACGTGACCCAGCGCGAGATGGTCGACGCCGTGGTGGCCCAGGTGAAGGAACGCTTCGGCCGCATCGACGTGCTGGTGAACAACGCCGGCATCACGCAGGACGCGCGCCTGCAGAAGATGACGCCAGAGCAGTTCGACCGCGTGATCGACGTCAACCTGCGCGGCGTGTTCCATTGCGCGCAGGCCGTGGCCGACACCATGACCGCGCAAGGCAGCGGCGTGATCCTCAACGCCTCGTCGGTTGTCGGCATCTATGGCAACTTCGGGCAGACCAACTACGCCGCGAGCAAGTTCGGCGTGATCGGCTTCACCAAGACCTGGAGTCGCGAACTCGGCCCCAAGGGCGTGCGCGTGAACGCGGTGGCGCCCGGCTTCATCGCCACGCCCATCCTGGACACCATCCCGGCCAAGGTCATCGCCGAGATGGAGCACCGCGTGCCGCTGCACCGCCTGGGCCGGCCGGAGGAGATCGCCAACGTCTATGCCTTCCTGGCCAGCGACGAGGCCAGCTACATCAACGGCGCCGTGATCGAGGTCTCGGGCGGCATGTCGGTGTAGAGAAGCCCCCTGCGCCGCCTGCGGCGTCTTCCCCCCCGGGGGGACGCACCTGGCGGCCCGGCCAAGCCGGTTCCGCGGGTCCATTGGAGGCTGGCGCCACTCGCCTGGTTTTTTTGGTCTGGCCGCGAATTGGCGGGGGAACGTGACGGAATCGCGTGCCGTACTTCCGGGTACCGCCGTAAGCCGCGCCTGCGCGTGCCATATACCCGCCTGGTATGCAATCATCGGGGCCTCGCTCCGTCCCCGTCCCGTTCCGGCCCGCATGCAGACTGCTCCCTTTCCCCCCAACGAGGAACAACGCCTGGCCCGATTGCGGGGCCTGGGCGTGCTCGACACCCTGCCTCAGAAAGCGTTTGACGACATCTCCGCCCTGGCGCAGGTGATCTGCGGCACGCCGGTGGCGCTGATCACGCTCGTCGACCGCGATCGCCAGTGGTTCAAGTCCCGCGTCGGCGTGGACGTGAGCGAAACCCCGCGCGAGGTGGCGTTCTGCTCTCACGCCATCCTCGACCCCGGACACGTCATGGTGGTCGAGGACATGAGCCAGGACATGCGTTTCCAGTGCAACCCCCTGGTGACAGGCCCCACCAACGTGCGCTTCTACGCCGGTGCGCCCATCGTCACCAGCGACGGCTTCGCGCTGGGCACGGTGTGCGTCATCGACCAGATGGCGCGAACGCTGCATTCGGTGCAGCTGAGCGCCCTGAGCCGCCTCTCGGCCTTGGTCTCCACCCTGCTTGAACACGAGCGGGCGCGCCAGCTCGAGGCCCGGCGCTCCGCCAACGAGGCCCAGCAGGCGCACGAGGAGCTCACCGCGATGGCCGCTGCCGGGCTGGACCTGCAGGCCTACATCGATGCCGACGGCGTCTACCGCCATGTCAACCAGACCTACCTGAACTACATCGGCAGCACGCGCAGCGAAGTCATCGGCATGGCCGTGAAGGACCGCCTGGGTGAGGCGACCTACAACAACATGGTCGGCTCCAAGATGGCGCGCGCCATGGCCGGCGAGACCGTGATCTACCAGCGCGTCTCGCATTTCAAGGTCGCCGGCGACCGCCACATGGAGGTCGCCCTGCTGCCCGTGCGCGGCGCGGACGGGAAGGTCAGCGGCGTGGTCATGCGCGGGCGCGACATCCAGGAACTCAAGAACAAGGAACGCCAGCTCGGCGAAACCATCGTCCAGCTCGAGAAGAAGACGCTCGAGCAGGAGCGGTTCATCCACATCCTGTCGCACGACCTGCGCGAGCCCATCAACGCCATCAACAACTTCACCTCGCTGCTGGAGGCCGACCACCAGCACGAGCTCTCGCCCGAAGCCCGGCGCTACCTGGGCTTCGTGCGCACGGGCGGCCAGCACATGGCCTGCCTGCTGGACAGCCTGCTGAAGTACGTGCGCCTGGACCGCCACTCGCTCGACAGCGGGCCGGTGGACGTGACCGTGCTGGTCGGCCAGGTGGGCGACGACCTCGGCGACGCACTGTCGAAAACCCAGGGCCAGTTGCAGTGCGACCCCCTGCCCACCGTGCAGGCCGATCCGTCCCTGCTTCGCATCGCGCTGCAGAATCTGGTGGCCAACGGCCTGGCGTTCGCGCGGCCTGGCGTTCCGCCGCACGTGCGCGTGAGTGCCACGCGCGAGCATGGCTTCGACCAGATCCACGTGCTCGACAACGGCCTGGGCATCGCCCCTGAACACCAGGCCAGCATCTTCGACATGTTCAAGCGCCTGCACCCGCGCAAGACGCACGCCGGCTCGGGCCTGGGCTTGCCGATCTGCCGGCGCATCGCGGCACTGCACGGCGGCCACCTCTCGGTCCAGTCGGTGCCGGGCGAAGGCAGCCGTTTCACGCTGCACCTGCCGGTGCCCCACGGCACGCCGTCCCGAGGCGCCCCATGACCATTCCACAACGTTTCATCCTGGTCGACGACAACGAGGCCGACAACGTCTACCACGAGATCATGATCCGCCGCGCCGGCTTCACCGGCGAGGTGCGGGTGTTCGAAAGCGGCGCCGAGGCGCTGGACTTCCTGCGCAGCGACCCGCTGGCCACGCCCACCTGCCTGTTTCTCGACATCAACATGCCGCAGATGGACGGCTTCGAGTTCGCGCGCCAGGCCCAGCCGCTGCTGCAGGACAAACCCACCATGCTGGTGATGATGCTCACCTCGTCCGACGCACCGCAGGACCGCCTGCGCGCCAGTGGCATGCCGGTGATCCAGGGCTTCGTCACGAAGCCGCTCACCCGGGAGCGCGTGCGAGAAATGCTGCAACAGGGCTGAATTGCCTCTGTCAACCACTTACTTGCCAAAGTCAAACAACTGAACCAGAATCGGGGGCATGACCTTCCCCGTTGATCCCGCCCAGGTGCGTGCGCTGCGCGCCTTCAACCGCTTCTATACCCAGCGCACCGGCCTGCTCGACCCCTACCTGGGCAGCGCGTTCTCGCTCACCGAGGTGCGCGTGCTCTACGAGCTGGCACACCACGCGCCCTGCACCGCCAGCGAGCTTGGGCGCCGACTGGTGCTCGACGCCGGTTACCTGAGCCGCATCGTGCGCCGCTTCACCAGCGCCGGCTGGATCACGCGCACCCCGCTGACCAACGACGCCCGCCAGCACGCGCTGAGCCTGACCGCCGAGGGCCGCTCCGCCTTCGAGCCCCTGCAGCAACGCTCGCGTGAAGCAGCCGCCCACCTGCTGGCCCCGCTGGCGCCCGATCAGCGCCAGGCGCTCATGGCCGCGCTCGCGCGCGCGCAAGGCCTGCTCGACCCCGGCAGCGGCCCCGCCTCCCGCACCGCCGTGCTGCGCGACGTGCGCCCCGGGGACATGGGCTGGGTGGTGCAGCAGCACGGCGAGATCTACGCCCGCGAGTACGGCTGGAACAGCGAGTTCGAGGCCCTGGTCGCCGAGATCGCGGCGGGCATGATCCGCCGGCACGACCCGGCCTGGGAGCGCGGCTGGATCGCCGAGCTCGACGGCGAGCGCGTGGGCTCGGTCTTCGTGGTGCGCAAGAGCGAGACCGAGGCCCAGCTGCGCCTGCTCATCCTCAGCCCCGCCGCGCGCGGCCTGGGCCTGGGCGGGCGCCTCACCGACGAATGCCTGGCCTTCGCGCGCGCCAAGGGCTACCGCAAAATGGTCCTGTGGACCAACAGCATCCTGAGCGCCGCGCGCGCCATCTACGCCAGGCGCGGCTTCACGCTGGTGCACAGCGAGGCGCACCATGGCTATGGCAAAGACCTGGTGGGCGAGACCTGGGAATTGACGCTGTGAGGGCTCGCGGCGCAACTCCGCAAGAAATGTCAGCCCGGCGCGGCTAGATTGAAGGCCTCGACCCACATCCCTTTCAGGAGCCTTCATGCACCTCGAACAGCAAGACCGCGCCGTGCGCATCATCGGCATTGAACTCAGGACCGACAACCACGAGGCCATGCGGACCATCCCGCCCCACTGGCAGCGCTTTACCGAGGAAGGCGTGCTCGCACGCATCCCGGGCAAGCTCTCCGACGAGGTGTACGCGGTCTACACGCACTTCGAGAACGCCGGCGTGAACAACGAGGGCGTCTATTCGCTCATCATCGGCGCGCCGGTGAGCAGCGCGCAGGCCGTACCCCCGGGCATGAGCCACGCCGTGCTGCCGGCCTCGCCGCGCGCGGTCTTCCCCGTGCCCCAGGGGCGCATCGACCAGGTGGTCCCCGCGTGGCAGGCGGTCTGGCAGCGCGACGACCTGCCCAAGGCCTACGTGGCCGACTGCGAACGCTACCGCGCCGACGGCCAGATCGACATCCTCATCGGCTTGCGGCACGGCGGCACCCCCGCATGAACCCGGGCCATGGCTGGACCGACTACCAGCAGCGCCTGGGCCGCGTGATCGCCTACCTGCACGACCACCTGGACGAGCCGCTCGACCTGCACCGGCTGGCCGAGGTGGCGCACCTCTCGCCCTACCACTGGCACCGCGTCTACCACGCGCTGCACGGCGAGACCATCGCGGTCACCGTTCGGCGGCTGCGCCTGCACTGGGCCACGGGTTACCTGGCCAATACCAGCCTGCCGGTGGAGCAACTCGCGCGCCGCTGCGGCTACCCCAATGCCCAGTCCTTCGCTCGCGCCTTCCGCACGGCCTACGGCATGAGCCCGCTGCAGTACCGCCAGCATGGCAACCACGTGGCCTTTCGCACGGCGCAGGCGGCGAGCGCCGTGCCCGCGGGCTACGAGGTGAGCGTGCGGGAGATCCCGCGCGTGCGCCTGGCCGGCCTGGACCACAAGGGCTCGTACATGGCCATCGGCAAGGCGTTCGAGCGCAGCTACGTGCAACTGGCCGCGCGCGGCCAAGTGGGGCCAGCCTCGCGCTGGATCGCCGAGTACGTCGACGACCCGTCCTCGGTGCCCGAGCGCCAGCTGTGCTCGCGCGCCGGCCTGTCCGTGCCCGACAGCGCCGAGGTGGCGCCACCCCTCGTGGCCTTCGAGGTGGGCGGCGGGCCCTGCGCCGTGCTGCGCCACCGCGGGCCCTACGCCACCATGCGCGCGGCCTACCAGTGGCTGTACGGCCACTGGCTCGTGAACAGCGGCCACGAGGTGGGCGACGCGCCGGTGTTCGAGGAGTACCTCAACAACCCGCGCGACACTGCGCCAGCCGACCTGCTCACCGACATCTGCCTGCCGCTGGCCCACGCGACCGGGGCCTGATAATCCTGGCATGCCGCCCGCCCAGACGACCCCCGATACCCTCCCGCTCCAGCACCCGCAATCAAAGACCGATCTGTTCGTCTCCTTCACCTGGCTGGCCCTGCAGGGCTTTGGCGGGGTGCTGGCGGTGGTGCAGCGCGAGCTGGTGGAGAAGAAGCGCTGGATGAGCCGCGAGCAGTTCGTGGAGGACTGGGCCGTCGCGCAGATCATGCCGGGACCCAACGTGGTCAACCTCTCCATGATGATCGGCGGGCGCTACTTCGGCCTGCCGGGGGCCCTGGCAGCGCTGGCCGGCATGCTGAGCGCGCCCATGGTGCTGGTGCTGTTGCTGGCCGCGCTCTACGGCAGCGTGGCCGACAGCGCCGTGGCCCAGGACGCGCTGCGTGGCATGGGGGCGGTGGCTGCCGGCCTGATCGCGGCCACCGGCATCAAGCTCATCGGGGCGCTCGACAAGAACGCCATGGGCATGGGGGTATGCGTCTTTCTGGCCCTCGTCACCTTCATCGCCATCGGCCTGCTGCGCTGGCCGCTGCTGTGGGTGCTGCTCAGCATCGGCGGGGGGGCCTGCCTGTGGGCCTACCGGGTGTTGAGCGACGCCGACGCCGACCGCGCCAAGAAGGGAGACGCCTGAGCATGATGCTGCCCACCCCGGCCAACTGGCTCGACCTCTTCACCCACTTTGCCTCGCTCTCGCTGCTCGCCGTGGGCGGCGCGATCACCACCGCGCCCGACATGCACCGCTACCTCGTGCTTCAGAACGGCTGGCTGAGCGAGGCGCAGTTCACCTCCTCCATCGCCATCTCGCAGGCCGCCCCTGGCCCCAACGTGCTCTTCGTGGCGGTGCTGGGCTGGAACGTGGGTCTCAATGCGGGCGGCGGGCCCTCGGCCGGCTGGCTGGCCTGGGCCCTGGCCCTGTCCGGCGTGCTGGTCACCATGGTGGCCATCCTGCTGCCCTCGTCGGTGCTGACCTACACCGCCACGCGCTGGGCGCACCAGAACCGCGAATTGCGCGCGGTGCGCGCCTTCAAGACCGGCATGGCCCCGATCGTGATCGCGCTGCTGATCGCCACCGGCTGGCTGCTCACCGGCTCGCACGAGCACCCCGCGCGCGACTGGCCGCTGTGGCTGCTCACCGGCGTCACCACCATGCTGGTGTGGCGCACGAAGATGCACCTGCTGTGGCTGATCGGCGCGGGCGGCTTGCTGGGCGCGCTAGGCCTGGTCTGACGGCGCAAACCAGTTCAGCAGCAGGTCGTTGACCTCGTCGGGCCGCTGGTATTGGACCCAGTGGCCCGCCCCTTCCACCACGGCCCAGGGCCGTTCGGCCGTCCCCAGGACCAGGGTCGATGCCACGCGCTCGGCCAGGCCGGTCGCGTCCTCCCGTCCCCAGACGCCGAGCACCGGCGCATCGAAGGCCGCCAGCGCGGTGGGCAGGTGCGCCGACTGCGAGAAGTGCCGGCTCTGAAAGCGCGCGGCCCTGCAGGCGCGCTCGTGGATGTCCAGGGCCAGCGCGTCGATGCCGCTGGCCGGGGCGATCATGAGCTCGGCCAGATTGCGCCGAAGCAGGTCGCGCGTGTGCGCCGCGTCGATCCCGCTGCGCCAGTCCACCAGGTTGAATTCGCGCTGGCGCCCGGAGCCATGGCCTGCCGGCCCGAGCAGCGCCAGCCGCCGCACCCGGCGGGTGCGCTCGGCCACGCCCATGGCCACCAGCGACCCGAAGGAAAAAGCCGCAAGATCCAGGCGCGTGCCCGACCCGAGCAAGGCCTCGAGCGAGGCCGTGAGATGCACCACCAGCGCCTCCAGCCGCGCGGCCCGCGGCACCTCGGGCGGCAGGGCGTCCGATTCGCCGAAACCCGGCATGTCGGGCACCCACAGCTCGTGTGCCGCCGACAGCGCCTCCACGTTGCGGATCCAGTGCATCCAGTTCCCATAACCGCCATGCAGCAGGACCAGCGGCGGGCCACCGCGACCGAAGCGGCGCCAGCACACGCGCAGGCCCAGGGCGTCCACGGTGTGGCGCTCGGCCAGCGAGGCCACCCGGTCGATGTCCGCGGCCGCCATCACGCGACGCGCCGGGCCTGCCCATCCCAGTAGCGCTCCTTCAGCTCCTTGCGCGAGAGCTTGCCGTTCGCGTTCTTGGGCAGCTCCGACACGAAGTCGACCGAACGTGGCTTCTTGAAGTCGGCCAGGAACTGGCGGCAGTGGTCCACCAGCTCGTCGGCGGCCACCTCGTGCCCCTGCCGCTTGACGACCACCGCCTTGATGGCTTCGCCCCAGGTCGCGTCGGGCACCCCCACCACGCAGACCTCGTAAACCGCGGGGTGCCGGTACAAGGCCAGCTCCACCTCGCTGGGGTACACGTTGAAGCCGCCGGAGATGATCATCTCCTTCTTGCGATCGACGATCGAGAGGTAGCCGAGTTCGTCCATGCGGGCCAGGTCGCCGGTGTGCAGCCACCCGTTCTTCAAGGTGTCGGCGGTGATCTCCGGCTCGCGCCAGTAGCCAGCGAACACATCGGGGCCCTGGATCACGATTTCGCCGACCTCACCCAGCGGCACCTCCTGGCCGGCGTCGTCCACCAGGCGAACACGGGATTCACCGAACGCGCGGCCACAGGAGAGCAGCAGTTCTTCGCGGCCTTCTTCGATCGCGATGCGGTGGTCCTCCGCCGTCAGGATCACCAGCCCGCCCGTGGTCTCGCCCGCGCCATAGCCTTGCGACAGGACCGGCCCGAAGGCCTTCCACGCCTCCTTGATGCGCGAGGGTGCGATCGGGGCCGAGCCGTAGGTGACATCGCGCAGCGAACTGAGGTCGAATTCCTTGAGCCGCGGGTGCGCGAGGATCATGTTGATCATGGTCGGCACCAGGAAGCAGGCGGTCACGCGGTGCTTTTGCACGGAGGCCATGAACACCTCGGCATCGAATCGGTCGTGCAGCAGGATGGTGCCGCCCTGGAACAGGAAGGGCTGGATGAACATGCCGCTGGCGTGCGTGACGGGCCCGGCCAGCGCCAGCACGTCGCCGGGCTTGGCCCGCAGCCGGCCCATGACGACCTTGCGCAGCGACGCCAGGCGGTTGCCCACCGTCTGCATCGAGGCCTTGACCTTGCCGGTCGAGCCCGAGGTGAAATGCAGCACCGCGAGATCGCAGGCGTCCATCTCCACGTCGGGCGACACCGGCGAGGCCGCCGCCAGCAGCACCTCGTAGTCCAGGAAGCCCTGCGGCCCGTTTTCCAGCGCCACCAGGGTGCGGATGTCCGTCAACCGGCCGGCCTGCTGCACCACCGAAGCCACGTGCTCGGGCCCGGCGAGCATGATCTTCGCCTGCGAGCTGTTGGCGGACTCCACCATCTCTTCGGGTGAGAGGCGCGCATTGAGGGCGACCTTCACCAGACCGGCCTTGTACATGGCGCACTCGAACTCGATCAGTTCAGGGCGGTTGAACGACTGGACGAGCACCCGATCGCCCTTCTGCGCGCCCAGGGCAATCAGCGCGTTGGCGAGCCGGCTGGAGCGCTCGTCGAGCTCGCGGTAGGTGATCACCCGGTCGTGAAAAAGAATGGCGGGGCGCTGCGGCCAGTAGCGGGCGCTGCGGGTCAAAAATCGGCCTTGGTTCACGGGGATTCCTCGCAAAGAATGAAAGTGAACGGATCGTAGGATCGGCCACAGGCCCGACCGATAAGGCCCCGAGCGATCCCGATGCCCGCCGGGAATGGCCGCGCTCATGCCGCTGGGGCATCGATATCGCCCGCCGCGGAATCGCGCCATGGGCCCTGGCGCCAGAGAATCGAGCCAGATCAAAATTCTCTGGAGACACCACGCATGCTGACCAAACGCACTCTTCTTCTGGGCGGCCTCGCCGGCGGACTGCTGGCCCTGGGACTGCCCGCGCACGCCCAGGGGCGCTACCCGGACCGCCCCATCAAACTCATCATCCCTTTCAGCGCGGGCGGTCAGTTCGACATCGTCGCGCGCATGCTGGCGCAGTTCGCCAGCACGGAACTGCAGCAGCCGGTGGTGGTTGAAAACGTGGCGGGCAGCGGCGGCAACATCGGCGCGGCGCGGGTCGCCAACGCCGCGCCCGATGGCTACACCTTGCTGGTGCTGGGTGGCAACCACGCGATCGCGAAGTCCCTCTACGCCAAGCCGGGCTACGACGTGACCAAGGACTTTTCACCCATCTCCATGGTCAGCATCACGCCCCACGTGGTGCTGGTGAACGCCGCCATGCCCATCCACAACATGGCCGAGCTGGTGGCCTACGCCAAGAAAAACCCCGGCAAGCTGAACTACGCGACACCGGGCATGGGCACCTCGATGCACCTCACGTTCGAGATGATCAAGGCGCACTACGGCCTGAACATCACCCACATTCCCTACCGGGGCGGCGCCAACGCGCTGACCGACCTCTCCGGCGGGCAGGTCAACCTGGGCATCATCGGCATCGCCCCCGCCCAGGAATTCCTGAACGCGGGCCGCATCCGCGCCCTTGGGGTCACAAGCAAGGGGCGCTCACGCGCCCTGCCCAACGTGCCCGCGCTGTCCGAAGTGGGCTACCCGGAACTCAACGCCGGCAGCTGGCTGGGCATTGCCGGCCAGCGCCAGATGCCGGCCGACATCGTGGCGCGCTGGCATGGCGTGGTGCGCGCCTTCCAGGACAACCCGGCCAACCGGCAGCGGATGGAGGAAATGGGGTTCCGGATCGAACCCACCACCGCCGAACAGTTCCAGAAGTTCATCGCGTCCGAAGTCGAGGCCTACGGCAAGATCGTGCGCGACAACAAGATCACCGCCGACTGAGGCGCCACTCAGACGGGGCCGTGCGCCTTCAACAGCTCGACCAGGCGCTCGGCCAGCGGAGAGAGGTAGGCGGCCTTGCGCATCGAGATGCCGATCGTGCGAGGCCACACCGCCTGCGCCAAGGCCAGGGGCTTGAGGCCGGTACCCTGGGGCCGTGACAGGACCGACGCCGGGATCACGCTCAACAGATCGGTGGTGCGCACCACGCTGGCCAGCGCGGTGACCGACGAGTTGGACTCCACCACCACGTTGGGCTCCGGCAGGCCGTGCTCGGCGAAGCGCGCCTCCAGGGAACGCCGGGCCGCGACGTTGCGCCCCGGCAGGACCCACGAGGCTCCCGCCAGGTCCTTGAACCGCAGCGACGTCGACTCCAGCATCGGGTGATCGGCGCGTGCCACCACGTGGATGTCGTCGCGGAACAGCGGCATCTGCGTGAACTCCGGTGACTCGTGCGCGGGCAGCGCGCTGATGGCCATGTCCAGGTCACCGAACTGCAGGGCCGCGAGCAGCTGATCGTTCAGGCCGATCATGACCTGCACCCGCGCCGCCGGCCGCTGGCGCAGCAGCTCGGCACACGCCTGGCCGAAGAACATCTCCGAGTAGGTCGGTGCCACGCCCACGCGCACCTGGCCCTTCTTACCCAGGTGGAGGTCGTTGGCCTCCTTGATGGCGTCGTCCAGGCTCACCCGCACATGGCGTGCCCGCTGGAAGAACGCCGTGCCCGCCGTGGTGAGCTCCATGCCGCGCGCGGTGCGCTCGAACAGCTGCAGCTTGAGTTCGCGCTCCAGCCGCTGGATGCCCTTGGTCAGCGCCGGCTGGCTCTGACCCAGCCGCTGCGAAGCGCGACCCACATGGCCGGTTTCCGCGACCGCAATGAAGTAGTTGAGATCTTCGATTCGCACGTTATTCCCGAAGGTTATCGAACCCAGGCACTTGCGGATCGCCGCACCCCTTCCGCGCGACATGATCCACCCGACACCCACTTTTCACGGGCACACCATCATGACGACAGCCACCCATCCCGACCTCGCCAGCCTTCGCGAACGGCTCAACGCTTACCTGAACGAAGAGCTGATCCCCTTCGAAAAATCGTCCGGCATCGCCTACGAGGACAAGCTCTCGAGAGACTTCGCCAAGACCATCTGGAAGCGCTCGCGCGAACTCGGATTTTATGGGCTGCAGTTGCCACCGGAGCTGGGCGGCCTGGGCCTGGGCGTGCGCGATCTGGCGATCCTGAAGGCCGACGTGGCCGCCTCGGGTGCCGTGCTCTTCCCTCACGTCCTGGGCGACTGGGGCGGGCCTTCGCGCATCGGCAATCTGGTGAAGTACGCCTCACCCTACCAGCGGGAGCACTACATGCTGCCGGTGGCCCGCGGTGAAAAAGGCGCCTGCTTCGCCATGACGGAAACCCAGTCCGGCTCCGACGCCGCCAGCATCCAGACCCGCGCCGTGCGCGACGGCGACGACTACATCATCACGGGACACAAGCACTACATCACCGCGTCCGCGTTCGCCGACTTCGCCGTGGTGATGTGCGTGACCGACCCGGACGCCGGCGCCCAGGGCATCTCGGCCATCCTGGTCGACCTCGACGCGCCCGGTGTCTCGCTCACCTACGACTACCTGCCGATGACGGGCCAGCATGTGGATGCCGACATCCACTTCGACCGGGTGCGGGTGCCGCGCGCCAACCTGATCGGTGAAGAAGGCGGCGGCTTCAAGATCGCCATGGCGCGCGTCAACGTCAACCGACTGCTGCACTGCCCCAACATGATCGGCCTGGCGCGTCTGTGCCTGCGGCTGTCGCTGGCGTACGCCAACCAGCGCCGCCAGTTCGGCGGTCCCATCAGCCGCTTCCAGGCCATTCAGCACATGCTCGCCGACATGGCGACCGGGCTGTACGCCTGCGAAGGCATGGTGCTGGCCGCGGCGCAGAAAGCCGACGAAGGCGGCGACGTGCGCATGGAGGGCGCGATGTGCAAGCTCTTCGTGTCCGAGAAGTGTTTCGAGATCGCCGACAAGGCGGTGCAGATCCACGGCAACGTGGGCGTCACCAAGAACCACCCGGTGGAGTTCGCCTTTCGCCGGTTGCGGCTGTACCGCATCCTCACCGGCACCAGCGAGATCCAGCGCAACACCATTGCGAAAGCAATCCTGGCATGAACACCGCTGTCCCTCCCACCTGCCTGACGGGGCAGGTCGTGCTGGACCTCGGTCAGCTCCACCCCGGCCCCCACACCGCGATGCTGCTGCAGCAACTGGGCGCCACCGTCATCAAGGTCGAGCGCCCCCACGGTGGCGATTCGGGCCGTGCGCTGGGCGCCGACACCTTCGCCAAGTACAACCGGGGCAAGCTCTCCATCGCGCTGGACCTGAAGAACCCGGAGGACCAGACCGTCCTGAAAGGCCTGGCACGGCGCAGCCAGGCCCTGATCGAAGGGTTTCGCCCCGGCGTGATGGACCGCCTGGGCGTGGGCTACCAGGCCCTGCGCGAAGTGAACCCGGCCCTCGTGCTGTGCTCGATCTCGGGCTTCGGCCAGACCGGCCCCTATGCGCAGCGCGCGGGGCATGACCTGAACTACCTGGCGCTGGCCGGCTACTGGGCCGTGCCTTCGCAGGTGGACGACCACACCGGGCGGCCCAACGTGCGGCTGTCGGACTACTGCGGTTCGATGTACGCCGCCTTGTCGCTGGTGGTGGCCATGATGACGGCGCGCCTGAGCGGCCAGGGTCAACACCTGGACGTGTCGCTGCACGACGCCATGACCGCCTGGACCATCCCCGGGATCGACAGCATGGTCCGCAAGACCGGCAAGGACATCGAGAAGATGGGCCATGTGATGCCCGACAACGACCTCTTCGCCACCGCCGACGGCCGCTTCATCGCCCTCGGCATCCTGGAGGAAAAGTTCTGGGACAACCTGCGCGACGCGCTGGTACCGGACTGCCCCGCCCTGGGCGCCGCGGACTTCGCCACGCGGCCCGACCGGCTGCGCCACAAGCGCCGGCTCAATGCCTTGTTGAAGGCCCTCCTCGCCACGAAGACCCTGGGGCAGTGGGCGGCGCAGTTCGGCGCCCGCGACATCCCCTGGTCACCGGTGCTGGAGTACGACGAGCTGCTGGACGATCCGCACGTCGTGGCGCGCGGCGTGTCGCGCGCGCCCAGCGATGGCAGCAGCCGGATCGTGGACTTTCCCGTGAAGTTCTCCGGCGGCATCGCACCACACGGCGGGCAGGCCCCGGCCCTCGATGGCCACCGGGACCAGGTGCTGCGATGGCTCGCAACGGGAGACCTCGCCGAGCTCGCCCCGTGAGACCTGGCTACTGGTTTGCCTGCAGCATCGCCGCCATCTTCTGGTGGATCAGGTTGATGGCCTTGAGCGGGCGGATCATCACCTTGAAATCGATGATGCGGCCCTCGTCGTTCCAGCGGATCATGTCCACGCCGTTGACAGTGATGCCGTCGATCTCGACCTGGAACTCCAGCACCGCGTCGCGCGGCCCAACCACCTCGCGAGCGTATCGGAACGAGGCATTGAAGAAGACCTGGAACGCCGCCGCCAGGTACTGCGTCGTCACCGCCTTGCCGGCCTGCGGCGTGTGCACGACCGGCGAGTGGAACACCACGTCATCGGCCAGCAGATCGCGCAGGCCTCGGGCGTTGCGCGTCTTCACCAGTTCGTGCCATGTGTCGAGGACGGGGTGGGCCATGGGTCGTCTCCTGTGCGGGTGGGTTGGGCGGCAGGTGACAGCGTAACCCGGTTCAGGCCAGCAAGGCCGGCAGACAAACCGCCGCCGTCGCCCTCAGACAGGTCTCGGCCACCGCGTCCAGCGGCGTCGTCTCGGGGTTGACGATGACCACGCGCGCGCCACTCTGGTGGGCGGTGAAGGCCAGGCCTGCCGCCGGATAAACCTCGCCGGAGGTGCCCACCACCAGCATCAGGTCGCAGTGGCGCACCGCCTGTTCGGCGGCTTCGAGGGCATCGGCCGGCAGGTTTTCGCCGAACCAGACCACGGCTGGGCGCCGCAGGTTGCCACACACCGGGCAACGCGGCGGATGGCCGGCCTCGATGGTTTCAGGTCGGCAGCAGGCGCGCGGCGCATCGAGCCAGCGGTCCTCGGCGATGCTGCCGTGCAGGGCCAGGGCGTCGGTGTTGCCGGCCCGCTGGTGCAAACCGTCCACGTTCTGGGTGATCAGGGTCAGGCGCCCCGGGTGCTGCCGCGCGTAAGCCGCCAGCGCTGCGTGGCCGGCATTGGGCTGCACGGCGCGGATCATGTCGCGGCGGTGGGCGTACCAGTCCCACACGCGCTGCGGGTGGGCCCGGAAGGCCGATTCGGTGGCGAGTTCCTGCGGATCGAAGTGCGCCCACAGGCCGGTCTGTGCATCGCGGAAGGTGGGCACGCCGGATTCAGCGCTCATGCCCGCGCCGGTGAGCACGGCGATGTGGCGCGCGCCCCGAACCCAGCCGCGCACCGCGTCCATGTCACCCATGGTGTTCAGCTGCGCTGGCGCAGGGCTTCGTAGAGGCAGACGCCGCTGGCGACCGAGACGTTCAGGCTCTCGACCGCGCCGGCCATGGGGATGCTCACCAGCTCGTCGCAGGTCTTGCGCGTGAGCTGGCGCATGCCTGCGCCTTCGGCGCCGAGCACGAGCGCCACCGGGCCCTTGAGATCCACCTGGTAGAGCGTCTTGGGCGCGTCGTCGCTGGTGCCGATGACCCAGATGTTGCGTTCCTTGAGTTCGCCCAGGGTGCGAGCGAGGTTGGTCACCATGAAGTACGGCATGGTTTCGGCCGCGCCGCTGGCGACCTTGGCCACGGTGGCGTTGATGCCGGCGGCGTGGTCCTTGGGCGCGATCACCGCGTGCGCACCGGCCCCGTCGGCCACGCGCAGGCAGGCGCCGAGGTTGTGCGGGTCGGTGATGCCGTCGAGCACCAGCAGCAGCGGCGGGATGCCGGTGGGTTCGAGCTGTTCGAGCAGGTCGTCCAGCGAGCGCACCTGCGCCACCGCTTCGACGCGCGCGGCCACACCCTGATGCCCATGGCTGCCGGCCAGCTTGGCGATGCGCAGGCCATCGGCCTCGATCAGCCGGGCGTTGGCTTCGCGCGCCTTGTCCAGGAACTGGCGCATGCGCGCGTCGCGCCGGGTGGGCTCGTAGTAGATCTCGATGATGGATTGCGGCGCGGTTTTGAGGCGCACGCCCACGGCGTGAAAGCCGAACAGCACTTTGGGGGAGGACATCCGGGGATTATCGACGCTGGCCGCCCTCAGGCGGTGTGCGCCAGCTCGCCGAGCAGGCGCAGCGCCGCGTCGAAGCGCGGATCGCCGGGGTGGCCGACGTTGAGCCGCAGGTGGTGCGTGAAGCGCCGGTCGGCCGAGAACAGCACGCCTGGCGCGGTGCTGATGTTGCGCTCGCGCGCGCGGTGGTGCAGCGCGAGGGCGTCCACCGAGGGCGGCAGCTCCAGCCAGAGAAAGTAGCCGCCGAGCGGGCGGGTGACGCGCGTGCCGGCCGGGAAATGGCGCTCCACCAGGCGCAGCGCGCGCTGCTGCTGGCCCGCCAGCGCCTCGCGCAGGCGGCGCAGGTGGCGGTCGTAGCCGCCCTGCGCGAGGTAGTCCACCAGCGCGAGCTGGGGCGGGATGGCGGTGGCCAGCGAGTTCGACATCTTCAGGCGCTCCACCGCGCCGGCGTAGCGCCCGGCCGCGGCCCAGCCCACGCGGTAACCCGGCGCGAGGCACTTGGAAAACGACGAGCAGTGCAGCACGCCGCCTTCGCGGTCGAAGGCCTTGGCCGGTGGCGGGCGGCGCGCCCCGGCGTGCAGCTCGCCGTACACGTCGTCCTCGATCAGCGGCACGCGGTGGCGCGCCAGCAAGGCCACCAGCGCCTGCTTGCGATCGGGGGGCATCAGCGCGCCCAGCGGATTCTGGAAGCTGGGCATGAACCAGCACGCCGCCACCGACTGGCGCTCCAGCAGCGTGGCCAGGGCGTCCAGGTCGACGCCTTCGCGCGGATCGGTGGCGACCTCCACCGCCTTGAGGTGCAGGCGTTCGAGCGCCTGCAGCGCGGCATAGAAGGTGGGCGACTCCACCACCACCACGTCCCCGGGCTGGGTCACCGCCTGCAGGCACAGGTTGAGCGCTTCCATGGCGCCATTGGTGATGACCAGTTCGTCCTCGGCCAGCGGCACGCCGTGCAGCGCGTAGCGCCGCCGCACCGCCTGGCGCAGGCCCACGTCGCCCGCGGTCAGCGCGCCGGTGATGCGGGCCGCCGGCAGCCGGCGCATGGCGCGCGCACCGCTGCGCGCCAGCGCGTCGAAGGGGAACAGGTGCGGCGCCGGAAAGGCCGAGCCCAGCGGCACCACGTCGGCGTCGCGCGTGGAGCCCAGCAGCTCGAACACCAGTTCGCTGATGGCCACCGGTGTGGCCTCGCCGCTGGGCCGAGCCGCCTGCGGTGCGGAGCGCGCGGGGCGGCGCGTCGCGCGCACGAAGAAGCCGGACCGGGCCCGCGCCTCCACCAGCCCCTGCGACTCCAGCTGCCCATAGGCCTGGAACACGGTGGACGGGCTCACGCCGCGCTGCTCGCAGGTCTGGCGCACCGAGGGCAGGCGCTCGCCGGGGCGCAGCAGGCCGGCGCGGATGCCATCGGCAATTTCTTCGGCCAGTTGCTGGTAGCGGGTGAGGCGGGCGCCACTCATCGGATCGGCATCGTGAAGGGGGTCGGCCGATCTTAGCGGCCGCATCGCCGGGTCTCTCACAGCCAGCGCGCCAGCAGCGCGATCACCAGCGCGGTGCACACGCCGTTCAGGCCCATCGCGAGCGCCGCGAAGGCCACGCTGCCGGGGTGCGTCTGCAGGGCGCGCGCGGTGCCGATGGCGTGCGCCACCAGGCCCAGCGCGAAGCTGCGCGTGGTCGCATCGTCCAGTCGCAGCAACCGCAGCACCGGGCCCGCGAACAGGGTGCCCAGCACGCCGGTGGCCACCACAGCCAGGGCCGCGACCGCGGGCAGGCCGCCGGCCCGCTCCGCTGCCTGCATGGCGATCGGCATGGTCGCGGCCTTGGGGGCGATCGACAGCGCAAAAGGCATCGGCGAACCCAGGACCTGGGCCAGCACCAGCGTGCCCAGCACCGAGGCCTGGCACCCGGCCAGCAAGGCGCCCAGCAGCGGCAGCGCCATGCGCCGCAACAGCGCCGCCTGCTGGTACAGCGGCACGGCCAGCGCGATGATGGCCGGCCCGGTGAGCCAGCGCAGCAGGCGGGTGCCCTCGGCGTAAACGGAATAGCCTGTGCCCGCCAGCGCCAGCGCGCCCAGCACCAGGGCCGTGCCGGTGAGCACCGGCAGGCACAGCAGGTGGTGGCCGCTGCGCCGGTACAGCCACAGCGCCGCCGCGTAGGCCGCAAGCGTCACCAGCGTCCAGAGCACTGCCGTGCTCACGGTTGCCGCCGGCGCATCAGCCGGTGCAGGGTCCAGCCGGTGACAGCGAGGGTGAACGCCGTCACCAGCGTGGCCGCCAGCGCAAACAGCGCCGCGTGCTGCCACAGCAGGTGGCCGTAGAGCCCGACGGCCGCGACCGAGGGGATCAGGAACAGCATCAGGTGGCGCAGCAGCGGTGCGGTGACCTCGTCCAGGCCGCGCGGCACCCCACCGAGCAGCGCCAGCAGGCCCAGCAGCATCAGCAAGCCCAGCAACGATCCGGGCAAGGGCCAACCCAGCAAGGCCACCAGGGCGTCGCCCAGCCACTGCAGGCCGGCCAGCAGCGCAGCGGCGGCCACCCACCCAGCCACGCGCCTGGCGCGCGGCCCAAGATCATCAGGGAATGGGAACATCATCCGGCCAGTATCGCCCGGTGCGCCGCATCTGCCACGGCTCAGATGCGGCGCAATGCAAGCGGATCAGAACAGATCAGCAGGCGCTTCTGATCTGGTATTTTTTCAATAAAACTGCATCTTGCGAATCAGATGAGCCTGGGCCACCATGGCGGCATGTCCCTGGAACCCACGAAACCACCACCGGCCCCACCCGGCCTCGACGCGCTGCGCGAGGTGGTGGACAGCGGCCTGCTGCGCTGCGGCGTGCCCGCCCACTTGGGCGGTGCGGGCGAAGGGCTGGCCGCGCTGGCGGCCGGCGCGGCCGAACTGGCGCGGCACGACCCGGCCGCGGCCTGGCTGCTGTGGGCCCAGCGCCTGGCCATCGAGGCGCTGCTCCAGTCACCCAACGTCGCCCTGCGCGAGCACTGGCTGGCCGACTTCCTGAGCGGCGAGCGGGCGGCCACCGTGGCCCCTTCGTTCGACGCGCTGTACGCGCACGACACCGGCCGGGGCTGGCTGCTGCGCGGTGAACTCCAACCGGTGCCCAACCTGCAATGGGCCGACTTCTCCCTGATCGCGCCGGTGCGCCTGAACGGCCCGGTGGACCACTGGGTGCTGCTGCGCAGCGAGGAAGACGGCCTGTCGGTCGTGCCCGATACTGGCGCAAACTGGCCCGCGAAAGCCCTCGCTGGCAGGCTGCGCCTCGAACACGTGTTCTTTCGCGAAGACGAATGGCTGTTCGGCCCCGACCTGCCCCAGCGCCTGGCCCCCGTGGCGGCCGCGCTGGCCCCGGGCCTGCCCTGCCTGACCGACTGGAACCGAACCGCCCTGTCCACGCTCTAACCTTCAACGGTCCCCACGACATGACCCTGCTCTCCCGCTTGATCTTGCCCCCGCACTGGCGCCCCTCCCTGCTGCTCGCCCTGGCCTGCGTGGGGTTCCCGGCCGCCGCGCAGCCATCCACTTTCGAAGACACCATGGCCCAGCGCATGGTGGCCTGCACCGCCTGCCACGGCAACCAGGGCCGCGCCGCGCCCGATGGCTACTACCCGCGCCTGGCGGGCAAGCCGGCGGGCTACCTCTACAACCAGTTGCTGCATTTCCGCGATGGCCGGCGCACCTACCGCCTCATGACACAGATGGTGGACCCGCTGAGCGACGCCTACCTGCTGGAGATCGCCGAGCACTTCGCCGCCATGGACGTGCCCTACCCCGCGCCGGCCAAGGCGGAAGCCACGCCGCAGGAACTGCAGCGCGGTGAACAGCTGGCCCTGCATGGCGATGCCGCGCGCCGCCTGCCCGCCTGCGTCGCCTGCCACGGTGCGGCCCTCACCGGCGTGCAGCCCGCCACGCCCGGCCTGCTGGGGCTACCGCGCGACTACCTCAACGCGCAGCTCGGCGCCTGGCGCACCGGCCAGCGCAAGGCCCACGCGCCCGACTGCATGGCCGACATCGCCCAGCGCCTGGACATCCGCGACATCGCGGCCGTGAGCGCCTGGCTCTCCACCCAGCGCCTGCCGGCGAACACCCACGCCGTGGCGCCCGGTGCTGCGCCCCTGCCCCTGCAATGCGGCAGTGCCATGCCGCCCAAGGGAGGCCGCCCATGAGCCGCATCGCCTTGCGCGCGTTCGCCGTGCTGCTGCTGATCGGCGTGGCCGTGGTGGCCTGGCTCGCCTGGCCTGCGCAGCCCATCGCCGTGCCGCCCGCCACCGTGGCCGCCGACCTGCGCGATCCGAACACCATCGAGCGGGGTCGCTACCTCTCGGTGCTGGGCAACTGCCAGGCCTGCCACACCCCCCGCGGCGGCGAGCCGTTCGCCGGCGGTTATGCCCTGCCCACGCCGTTCGGCACCGTGTACGGCAGCAACCTCACCCCCAGCGAGAGTGGCCTGGGCCCCTGGAGCGCCGACGACTTCTGGCGCGCCATGCACCACGGCCAGGGCCCGGACGGCCGCTGGCTCAACCCGGCCTTCCCGTACAACAACACCACCCAGGTCACGCGCGAAGACAGCGACGCGCTCTACGCCTACTTCCGCAGCCTGCCCCCGGTGGACGCGCCGGTGCCGCCGCACGACATCCGCTGGCCCTACAACACGCAGCTCGCGCTCAAGGCCTGGCGCACGCTGTACTTCAAGGCCGGCCCCGAGGAGCCGCCGACCTCGGCCGCGCGCGCACCCGAGATGCTGCGCGGCGCCTACCTCGTCAACGGCCTGGGCCATTGCAGCGCCTGCCATGTGCCGCGCGATGCGCTGGGCGGCCAGGGCGACATGCTCGGTCTCTCCGGCGGGCTGATCCCCATGCAACGCTGGTACGCCCCCTCGCTGCTCGATCCGGCGGAGGCCGGGTTGCAGGACTGGTCCGTCGACGAGATCGTCGCCCTGTTCAAGGACGGCCGCGCCCGCGACGCGCTGGTCTCCGGCCCCATGGCCGAGGTGGTGCAGCACAGCACGCAGCATTGGGCACCGGCCGATCTGCGGGCCATGGCCAGCTACCTCCAGCAGTTGCCCAAGCCGCCCGCGTCGCGCAGCGAGAAGCCGCCCGCCGCCGACAGCCGCGCGCTCAGCGTGGGTGGCAAGCGCTACGAGCAGCATTGCGCCCAATGCCACGGCAACCAGGGCGAAGGCATCACCAGCCAGGGCACCACGGCCTACCCGGCCCTGGCCGGCAACCGCGCGGTGACCATGGCCTCCCCCGCCAACCTGGTGCAGATCGTCCTCAACGGCGGCTTCGGCCCGGCCACCGAGGGTCATCCGCGCCCCTTCGGCATGCCCCCGTTCGTGCTGCAGCTCAACGACCAGGAACTGGCCGACGTGCTGACCTATGTGCGCACCCAATGGGGCAATCAGGCACCGCCGGTCAGCGCGCTGGACGTGCAGCAGCTCAGGGGACCGCTTGGCCGCTGAACCCCTCCATGTCGTCAGCCTGTGCGCCCAGTGGTGCGGCACCTGCCGCGACTGGAAACCGGTGATCGACGAGACGGCCAGCAGCCTCCCGCACCTGCGCTGGCGCTGGCTGGACATCGAAGACGAGGCCACGCTGCTCGGCGACCTCGACGTGGAAACCCTGCCCACGGTCCTGGTGGGCCGGGGCGATCGGGTGCTGTTCTTCGGGCCGGTGCTGCCCCGCGTGGAGCTGCTGACGCGCCTGCTGGAGACCCTGAGTGAGCCGGAACACCCGGCCGCACAGGTCGACGACGAAGTCGCCGAACTCTGGCAGCGGCTGCGCCCGGCCTCCCCCTGAAGGCGCCTCAGGCCGCTTCGGCCTCGGCGGCCACCTGGCCGGCTTCGATGGTGATGCGGCGCTCGCAGCGCTGGGCGATGGCGCGGTCGTGCGTCACGAGCACGAGCGTGGTGCCCTGCTCGCGGTTGAGCTCGAACATGAGTTCCATGATCCGGGCGCCGGTGGCGAAATCCAGGCTGCCGGTGGGCTCGTCGGCCAGCAGCACCGAGGGCTGCACCACGAAGGCGCGCGCCAGGGCCACCCGCTGCTGCTCACCGCCCGAGAGCACCTTGGGGTAGCTCGACAGGCGCTCGCCCAGGCCCACCCGCTGCAGCATCTGAGTAGCGGTGGCGCGCGCATCGCGCTGGCCGGCCAGCTCCAGCGGCAGCATCACGTTCTCCAGCGCGGTGAGGTTGCCCAGCAACTGGAAGCTCTGGAACACGAAACCGACCTTCTGCGCGCGCAGCGCGGCACGCTGGTCTTCGTCCAGGGCGAACAAATCGACGCCGTCGATGTGAACTGTGCCGCTGCTGGGCGTGTCCAAACCCGCAACGATCGAGAGCAGCGTGCTCTTGCCCGACCCGGATGCCCCCACGATGGCGGCGGTTTCCCCCTTGTTCAGGGTGAAATCGATATCGCGCAGAATCGTCAGGGAGCCGGTGGAGTCGGTCACGGACTTGAACACATGCTGGACCGCAATCATCACATCGGACATGGAAGGACTTCTCAAGTTGAAACGCCGTCACTTTAACGTGCTGGCCAGCGCGCTGTGCGCCCTGGCGGCCGCGGGGTCTTCTGGCTTCACCCATGCTCAGGCCACCGCTTCTGCCGATCCGCTCATCCTCGTGGTGGGAGATTCGCTCAGCGCCGAATACGGCCTCAAGCGTGGCACCGGCTGGGTGGCCCTGCTGGATGAGCGTCTGAAACAGGAAAAAGTTCGCGCCCGTGTGGTCAACGCCAGCATCAGCGGTGACACCACCTCCGGCGGGCGCTCGCGCATCGCCCCCCTGCTCAAGCAGCACCAGCCTGCCCTGGTGGTGATCGAACTGGGTGGCAACGACGCCTTGCGCGGCCTGCCGCTGAACATGACGCGCGAGAACCTCGCCACCATGGCCCGCCTCTCGCGCGAGGCCGGCGCCAAGGTGCTGCTGCTGGGCATGGAGATGCCGCCCAACTACGGCGCGAAGTACGGGCAGGAGTTCCGCGAGGTGTTCACCACCGTCGCCAAGGCCGAAAAGACCGCGCTCGTGCCGTTCTTCCTCAAGGGCGTGGCCGACACCAAAGACCCCACGGCGCTGTTCCAGGCCGATCGCATCCACCCCAACGAGTCCGCCCAGGCCACGATGCGCGACAACGTCTGGCCCGAGCTGCGCAGGCTGCTCGCCGCCCGATAATCGGGCATGCCCGTCCACACCCTGAGCGCCACCGAGGCGCTGGCCCGCCTCGCCGAATTCGACACCCTCATCGACGCGCGCACCGAAGACGAGTACGCGCTCGACCACGTGCCCGGCGCGGTGAACTGGCCCACGCTGAACAACCAGCAGCGCATCGACATCGGCACGATGTACAAGCAGGTCAATCCCTTCGAGGCCAAGAAGCGCGGCGCGGCCCTGTCGGCGCGCAACATCGCGGCCCACATCGAACGCGAGGTGATCGACAAACCCAAGGGCTGGAAGCCGCTGGCCTACTGCTGGCGCGGCGGCAACCGCAGCGGCGCGCTCGCGACCATCCTGGGTGCCATCGGCTTTCGCGTGACGTTGATCGAAGGCGGCTACAAGGCCTGGCGCGCCGCGCTGGTGGACGCCCTGCCCGTGCTGGCCCAGGGCCTGTCGTACCGCGTGGTCTGCGGCCCCACCGGCAGCGGCAAGACGCGCCTGCTGCATGCCCTGGCCGCCCAGGGTGCCCAGGTGCTCGACCTCGAGGCCCTGGCCAGCCACCGCAGCTCGGTGCTGGGCCAGATCCCCGGTCAGCCGCAACCCAGCCAGAAGCGCTTCGACTCCCTGGTGTGGGCGGCCCTGCGGGGTTTCGACCCGGGCCGCGTGGTGTACGTCGAGAGCGAGAGCAAAAAGGTGGGCAATGTGCGCGTGAACGAAGCGCTGATCGACGCGATGCGCGCCAGCCCCTGCATCGACCTGCGCCTGGGCGACGAGGAACGGGTGGCCTTGCTGCTGGAGGACTACGACTTCTTCGTCAAGGACCCGGCGGCGTTCTGCGAACGCCTGGAGGCGCTCACGGAACTGCGGGGCAAGCAAGTGGTGTCGGGCTGGACGGGGAAGGTGCGTGCGGGCCACACACCGGAGGTGGTGCTGGAACTGCTCACGGGCCACTACGACCCGATGTACGCCCAGTCGATCGCGCGCAATTTCACGCGGTTTGCGCAGGCCCGGCCGCTGGTGCTGCGGGACCGGTCGCCCGACGCCCTGGAAGAGGCGGCGCGGGCGCTGATGGCTGACGAGGCCACAGCCACCCACCCGGCCTGAGCGCCCAAGCGCCGGCCGACGTGGGAACCAGCGGGCTCAGTCGGCCGCGCTGTCGCCACCCGCCGCCGGTGCATCACCGGGCGTGTCGGGCGATCCGGCCTCCGGCTCCTCGGGCGCATCGGCGTCCTGGTGCTGGCGACCGGCGGCCTTGGCTTTGAGCTTTTCCTCTTTCTTTTTCTTCTTGGCGAGCTCGCGCTGGCGCTTTTCGTATCCGTAATTGGGAGTGGCCAAGTCAGTCTTTCAGGTCGGTGGAAAAAGGGGGAGGGTCAGGGGTTCAATGCGGTCAAGGCCTGCGCCAGGTCGGCGCGAAGGTCGTGCACGGACTCCAGGCCCACGGCAAAGCGTACCAGACCGCCCGCGTGGGGCCAGCCCAGGGAGCGGCTGCCGCCGATGTCGTAGGGCGCGCACAGGCTGATCGGGCCAGCCCAGCTCCAGCCCAGCTTGAACAGGCGCAGACTGTCGCAGAACGCGTCGATGCGCGCCTGGGAAATGGAGGCGTCGAACACCGCGCTGAACAGGCAGGCCGCAGCGGTCGCATCGCGTTGCCAGGTGGCGTGGCCGGGCGAACCCGGCAGCGCCGGGTGCAGCACCTGCACCACGCCGGCCTGCTGCTGCATCCAGGTGGCGAGTTCGCGGGTGCTGGCGTCCTGGGCGTGGTAACGCAGCGCCATGCTGGACAGGCCGCGCAAGACCAATTCGGCGTCGTTCACGCCAATGTTCAGCCCCAGGCGCATGTGCGTGAGCAAGACCTGGCGGTGCAGCGCCAGATCGCGCGTGACGACCGAGCCCATGAGCACGTCGGCACCGCCGCTGGGGTACTTGGTGAGGGCCTGCACCGAGATGTCCACGCCCAGATCAAACGGCGCGAAGGCGATGCCGGCGCCCCAGGTGTTGTCGAGCGCGGTGACGACGGGGCGCTGGTCGGCGCCGCGCTGGGCGTTGACCTCGCGCACACGGGCCACCAGGGCCGGCAGATCGGGAAACTCCAACGTGACCGAACCGGGCGCCTCCAGCCAGACCAGGCGCGTGGCCGGGCCGATCTTGCGCGCGAGATCGGCCGGGTCCATGGCATCGAAATAGCGGTGCGTGATGCCCCAGGCCGCGAGTTCGACCGAGGCAAAGGACTTGCCCGGTCCGTAGGCGTTGTCGGGGATCAGCACCTCATCGCCCTGGCGCAGCAGGGCCATGTCCACCAGCGACACCGCTGCCAGGCCGCTGGGCGCGAGCACGCAATGCAGACCGCCTTCGATGGTGGCGATGCGCTCTTCCAGTGTGAAGGTGGTCGGCGTGCCGTGCAGGCCGTAGGTGTAGCCGCTCTTGTCTTTCCAGTCGGTCGTGCGCAGGGCCTCGACGTTCGGAAAGAACACGGTGGACGCCTTGTACACCCCCGGGGCCACCCCCTCGAAACCCTCAGGGGGCTTGTAGGGATGGTGAATCAGGCGCGTGGACAGGTCGTCACTCATTCAGTTCAAAGTTTCCACTTTTCCAGGAGTTGCGCGGGGCGCAGGCTGTCGTAGCCTTCGAAAGGCTGGTGAATCCAGGGGTTCGTGGGCAGGAACTCCACCGAGTAATCGGCCGTGAAGGTCGAGAGCTGCTTGGTCCAGATCACGGCGCTGCGCATCTCGGTGATCGGCTTGTAGTTGTTCTTGAGCAGGTCGATGACCGCCTTGAGCGTGTGACCCGAGTCGGCGAGATCGTCCACCAGCAGCACCTTGCCCGCGATCTCGCCCTTGGGCGTGGTGATGTAGCGCGCGATGTCCAGGTTGCCCTGCTCGGTGCCGGCGGCGGCGCGGTAGGAGCTGGTGGACATGATCGCCAGCGGCTTGTCGAAGATGCGCGAGAGGATGTCGCCTGGTCGCATGCCGCCCCGTGCCAGGCACAGGATGGTGTCGAACTCCCAGCCCGACTGGTAGACCTTGAGCGCGAGCTTCTCGATCAGGTTGTGGTACTCGTCGTAGGAGACGTAGAGGTGTTTGCCGTCTTCGGTCAGCATGCGGGCTCCGGATGGGGAAGTCGATGGGAATTTTGCACGAAGGGCCGCTCGCGGCCCCCGGTGGTTTCACCCATGGTAGGGGTTGTGCACCAGGATGGTGTGGTCGCGGTCCGGGCTGGTGGAGACGATGTGGATCGGCACCCCGGTGGTCTGCGCGATGCGCGTGAGGTAGCGCTGCGCGTTGACCGGCAGGTCTTCATAACGCGTGGCACCCACCGACGATTCGCTCCATCCGGGCAGCGTTTCGTAGATGGGCTTGCAGCGCGCGATGTCTTCCGCGCTCATCGGCAGGATGTCGATGACCTGGCCATCCAGCTCGTAGCCGGTGCACAGTTGAAGCTCCTTGAGCCCATCCAGCACGTCGAGCTTGGTGATGCACAGGCCCGAGAGGCCATTGACCTGGGCCGAGCGCTTGAGCAGCGCGGCATCGAACCAGCCACAGCGGCGGCTGCGGCCCGTGGTCACGCCCTTCTCGGCCCCCACGGTGGCCATGTGCCAGCCGGGTGTGCCTTCCTTTTCCCATTCCAGCTCGGTGGGGAACGGGCCACCGCCCACGCGGGTGCAGTACGCCTTGGTGATGCCCAGCACGTAGTGCAACAGGCCCGGACCCACGCCCGAACCGGCGGCGGCGTTGCCGGCCACGCAGTTGCTGGAGGTGACGAAGGGATAGGTGCCGTGGTCGATGTCGAGCAGCGTGCCTTGCGCGCCTTCGAACAGCAGGTTGGCACCGGCCTGATGCGCCTCGTTGAGTTCGCGCGAGACGTCGGCGATCATGGGCTTGAGCAGTTCGGCCTGCTGCATGGCCTCGGTGTACACCGCGTCGAACTGGATCGCGCCGTCCTTCATGTACGAGGCGATCTTGTCGTCCCAGGCCATGTCGGCGGAATGCAGGTAGCTGGTGAGCACGTGGTTGTGCAGGTCCAGCAACTCGCGCAGCTTGGCCGCGAAACGATCGGGGTACTTCAGGTCCTGCACGCGCAGCGCACGGCGCGCGATCTTGTCTTCGTAGGCCGGCCCGATGCCACGGCCGGTGGTGCCGATCTTCTCGGTGCCGGCCTTCACCTTGGCGGCCTCGCGCGCGATGTCGATGGCGGCGTGGAACGGCAGGATCAGCGGACAGCCTTCGCTCACGCGCAGGCGCGAGCGCACCTCGACACCGGCTTTCTCCAGGCCGGCGATTTCCTCGAACAGCTTGCCCACCGAAAGCACCACGCCGTTGCCGATGTAGCACTTCACACCGGCGCGCATGATGCCGCTGGGGATCAGGTGCAGCGCCGTCTTCACGCCGTTGATGACCAGCGTGTGGCCCGCGTTGTGCCCGCCCTGGAAGCGCACCACGCCCGTGGCGGTTTCGGTCAGCCAGTCGACCAGCTTGCCCTTGCCTTCGTCACCCCACTGGGTGCCTACCACCACGACGTTGCGCCCGGGGGTCACGGCGTTGCTGCTGTTCTTCATTTGCTGGTTTCCGTTCGAAGGGTTTGTACTGTCCAGGCGCCGCGGCGGGCCGCATCGGGCACCAGTTCGCGGTCGCAGTGAAATTCATCGACCTGGTGGTCGTGGCCTGGCAAGGCACACACCACGGTGTGGCCCTGAGCGCGCAGTTCGGCAATGGCCTGGCGCAGGCCGGCGTCCATGCCCCAAGGTGCGCGGATGGCTGCCACCAGCGGTCGCGGCGCCACCGCTGCCACCAGTTCCTTGAGGTCCAGGCTGAAGCCCACCGCGGGGCGGTTGCGGCCGAACACGGCGCCCACCTCGTCGTAGCGGCCGCCCCGTGCCAGTTCGAGTGTCTGCCCTGCCCGGCCTTCCGGCGTGTGGGCAAAGAGCGCGAAACGCATGCCGGTGTAGTAGGCGTAGCCGCGGAGGTCGGCCAGGTCGATCGACACGTCCATGCCCTGCGCGTGCGAGGCCAGCCAGCGCAGGCTGTCCAGCGCGGCGTGCAGGGCCGGAGAGGGTTGCAAGATGCGCTGCGCCTCGTCAAGCACCGCCACACCCCCGAACAGGCGCGGCAGCGCGACCAGATCGCGGCGCACGGCGGCCGGCAGGTCGCGCGCGAGCACCTCGAGTTCGGCCACGTCCTTGGCGTTGAGCGCCGCGTGGATGCGGGCTTCCTGCGCGGCGGTGAGCGAGACAGGGGCGAGCACGGCATCGATCACGCGCACATCGGCCATGTCCAGCTGCAGGCCCTTCACGCCCGCATTGCGCAGGCAGGCCTGTGCGAGTTCGATGATCTCGAGATCGGCCTCCTGGCCGGCGTGGCCGTAGATCTCGGCCCCGAACTGCAGCGGCTCACGGCTGGCCAGCGGGCGGTCGATGCGGGTGTGCACCACCGGGCCGCAGTAGCTCAGGCGGGCCACGCCCTGGCGGTTGAGCAGGTGGGCGTCGATGCGGGCAACCTGCGGCGTGCTGTCCGCGCGCAAACCCAGGGTGCGGCCGGAGAGCTGATCGACCAGCTTGAAGGTCTGCAGACCGAGGGCCTCACCGGTGCCGGTGAGCAAGGACTCCAGGTGCTCCAGCAGCGGCGGCATGACCAGCTCGTAGCCGTAGCCCCGGGCCGTGTCCAGCAAGCCCCTGCGAAGTTCTTCGATGTGACGGGCCTCGGAAGGCAGGACATCGGCAATGTGATCCGGGAGGACCCAGGCAGACATGGATATTTTCAGGCGCTGTTAAAAACGTGATTCTACCGGCCCCCCGGGAGCTACTCCGGCGGGTATCGCTCAGCGCGGGGAGGCGCTGGAAAAGAAGCGCGGAGTCAGGCCAGCGACCACCAGAGCAGCACACCGCTGCCCAGGCAGATCAGGCCGAAGAAGCGCAACTGCCCGTCGCGCAGGCTCAGCATGTCGGTGAAGACGCGGCGCCACAGCCTGGGCGCCAGAAGGGGCAGCAGCCCCTCGAAGATCAGCACCAGGGCCAGCGCCGGCCAGATCGCGTCGGACATGTCGTGCCCTGGTCTGTCAGCGCTCTAGGCTCACCGGGCCGGCGCCACGTTGCTGCTGCGCATGCCCTTGAAGAAGTCGGACGAAGGGTCGACCACCAGCACATCGGACTTGCTGGCAAAGCTCGACTTGTACGCTTCCAGGCTGCGGTAGAACTGGGCGAATGCCGGATCGCGGCCGAAGGCATCGGAGAACGAGGCCGCCGCCTTGGCATCGCCCGCACCCTTGATCGCCTGCGCGTCGCGGTAGGCTTCAGAGACGATCACTTCGCGCTGGCGGTCGGCATCGGCGCGGATCTTCTCGCCCTCGGCAAAGCCGGTGGAGCGCAGCTCGTTCGCAACACGCTTGCGTTCGGCTTCCATGCGCTGGTAGACCGAGGCGGTGATGCTCTCGGCGTAATCGACGCGCGTGATGCGCACGTCGACCACATCCATGCCCCACGGCTTGTCGGCGCCGCGCACGGCCGCCAGCACTTCACGCTTGACGTCGGCCATGAGCTGCTCGCGCCGGGTCGACAGCAGCTCGTTCACCGTGCGCTTGTTGACTTCCTGCTGGAAGGAGTTGCGCACCACGCGGTTGAGCTGCAGCGCGCCGGCGCGCTCGTTCACGCCGACGTTGCGGATGTACTCCTGCGGCTCGCTGATGCGCCAGCGCACGTACCAGTCGATCACCACGCGCTGCTTCTCGGCGGTGAGCGTCGGCTCGGTGTCGGTGCTCTCCAGCGTGAGCAGACGCTTGTCGATGTAGGACACGTTCTGGAACGGCGGCGGCAGCTTGAAATTCAGGCCAGGTTCGGTGACGACCTGCTTGATCTGCCCCAGCTGGAAGACCACGCCGAACTGGCGCTGGTCCACCACGAACAGCATGGAGCTGGCGATCGCCAGAACCACGATGAAGGATGTGATGATGAAACCGAGTTTGTTCATGTTGTTTCTCTGGTCGCTGGCGCTGTTCAGCGGCTCTCGCGCTCGCGCGAACGCGCGGCGTTGTCCGTGCTGCGGCTGGTGGGCACCGGGATCGTGCTCTGCGTGGGCGCGCTGGGCTGGGTGCTGGCGCTGGGCGTGGACGCGGGCTGCCCCGTCATCTGCATGATCTTGTCCAGCGGCAGGTACAGCAGGTTGGAGCCCGACTTGGAATCCACCAGCACCTTGGTCACGTTGCTGTAGATCTCCTGCATGGCATCGGTGTACATGCGTTCGCGGGTCACCTGCGGTGCCTTCTGGTACTCGGTCAACACCGCGCGGAAGCGCTGCGAATCACCCTCGGCCTGCGCCACGATGCGGGCGCGGTAGCCTTCGGCCTCTTCGGTCAGGCGAGAGGCCGCACCACGGGCGCGCGGCACCACGTCGTTCGCGTAGGCCTGGGCCTCGTTCTTGGCGCGTTCGCGCTCCTGACCGGCCTTGAGCACGTCGTCGAACGATGCCTGCACCTGCTCGGGCGGGCGCACCCCACCCTGCTGCAGGTTGATGCCCACGACCTCGATGCCGACCTTGTAGCGGTCGAGAATGCTCTGCATCAGCGTGCGCACGCGCGGTGCGATCTGATCGCGCTCTTCGGCCAGCGCGGCATCCATCTTCATCTTGCCGACCACCTCACGCACCGCGGTCTCGGCGACCTTCACGACGGCCGCGTCAGGGTCCCGGCTCTCGAACAGGAAGGCGCGGGCGTCGTTCAGACGGTACTGCACCGCGAACTTGATCTCCACGATGTTTTCGTCTTCGGTGAGCATGGCCGATTCGCGCAGGCCGGTGGCGGGCACGACGTTGTCGCGGCCCACGTCCACCGAGCGGATCTGCGTGACGAACACGGTTTCGTGGCGCTGGATCGGGTACGGCAGGCGCCAGTTGAAGCCGGCGCCCACGGAGCTGTGGTACTTGCCGAACTGGGTGATCACGGCCTGCTGACCTTCCTGCACGATGAAGAAGCCCGTGCCCATCCAGATGAGCAAGGCCACGCCCGCGATGAGGCCGAAGCCGATGCCGGTGGCCTTGGGGTTCGGGTTGAAGCCCTGCATGCCGCCATTGCCGCCGGAACCATTGCCACCACCCTGGTTGCCGCCCCGGCCCTTGTTGCCGAGCAAGCCACCGAGCTTGCGGTTGAAATCGCGCCAGAGTTCGTCCAGGTCCGGCGGGCCCTGGTTCGGGCCTTGGCCGCGCGGGGGTTGGCGCTGCGGGTTGCGGTCCTCCTCGCGGCCCGGCTCCTGGCCACCGTCGTTGCGGGGCTCGTCGTCACCCCGGCCCCAACGGGGGTCGTTCAGATTGAACATGCCCCACAGCCCGTGCCAACCACGGCGGCGGACAGGGCGGGTCGCTCGATCAGCGCCGCGGGCAGGGGTTTGCAGATTCACATCCATGGGTTGCCAACTCTTTTGTCGATTCAAAACCATCACATTGTGCCCAATCAGGACACGGGTTCGCCGATTTCCGGGAGCGCCCCGGGGCGCATGGGGTCAGACCCCGGCTTTTGCGCGATCACGTGTGCCGCCAACAAGGCCCGCAACTCGGGCAAGCCCACGCCGGTGCGCGCACTGACGAAGATTCGAGGGACCGACTGGCCGTCCAGTTCCATCGCATCGCTCAAAACATTCGGCACGGTGGCTGGGTCCATCGCATCGAGCTTGTTGAACAGCAGGATCTGCGGCACCTGATCGGCACCGATGTCCTTGAGCACGCCGAGCACCGAGGCGATCTGTTCGAGGTGGGACGGGTTGGAGGCGTCGACGACGTGCAGCAGCAGGTCGGCGTCGACGGCCTCCTGCAGCGTGGCGGCAAAGGCGTCGACCAGGCCGTGCGGCAAGTCGCGGATGAAGCCCACGGTGTCGGAGAGCGAGACCGAGCGCCCTGCTTCGCCCAGGTAGAGCTGGCGCGTGGTGGTGTCCAGCGTGGCGAAGAGCTGGTCGGCCGCGTACGCGCGCGCCTTGACCAGACTGTTGAACAGCGAGGACTTGCCGGCGTTGGTGTAGCCCACGAGCGAGATCGAGAAGGTGTCGCGGCGCTCGCGTTGGCGGCGCTGGGTGGAGCGCTGCTTCTTCACCTTTTCAAGCCGCTCTTTGGTGCGCTTGATGGCCTCGCCGATCATGCGGCGGTCCAGTTCGATCTGCGTTTCACCCGGGCCACCGCGCATGCCGATGCCCCCGCTTTGCCGCTCCAGGTGCGACCAGCGTCGCACCAGGCGCGTCGACAGGTACTGCAGCCGAGCCAGCTCGACCTGCAGCTTGCCTTCGTGGCTGCGCGCGCGCTGGGCGAAAATTTCCAGGATCAACAGGGTGCGGTCGTTGACCGGCAGGCCCAGATGGCGCTCCAGGTTGCGCTGCTGAGCCGGGCTGAGCGACTGGTCGAACAGCACCTCGGAAGCACCGGTAGATTGCGCCAGCATCTTGATCTCGTCGGCCTTGCCCGAACCCACGAACAAGGCGGGGTCGGGCGCGCGGCGCTTGCAGCTGACGCGATCGGCCACGGTGTATCCGGCGGTCTGAGCCAGCAGGCCCAACTCCTCGAGACCGGCATCAAAATGAGGCACACCAAAGTCCACGCCAACCAGGATGACGGACGGCGTGGAGGACGGGGTGGAAGCGGGTGAATTCAAATCGGTAGAGCGACAACGCGCACGGCGTTGCGGGCCCGGCAGGTCGGCTGCACGGGCCGGATGCGATTCAGGCGTTGAATCAGGACGCTGCCGGCTCGTCCGTGCCGACGGCCGAGAACTGCACCGGGCGACCCGGCACGATGGTGGAAATGGCGTGTTTGTAGACCATTTGCGTGACCGTGTTGCGCAGCAACACGACGTATTGGTCGAATGACTCGATCTGACCCTGCAATTTGATGCCGTTGACCAGATAGATCGACACGGGCACATGCTCCCGGCGAAGCTGGTTCAGGAAGGGGTCTTGCAAGAGCTGGCCTTTGTTATTGCTCACGATATGCTCCGTGTTCAATGAAAGTTAATGAGGAATGGACCATACCACAGCCGTGCGGCCGGGCCGAGGTTGAGTCGAAATTCCTACTCCTTGAAGGGATTGGCCGAAGTCTTGAACTCGATCCGCAGGGGGGTGCCGACCAGATCGAAGGCCTTGCGGAAGCGCCCTTCAAGGAAGCGCTTGTACGCGTCCGGCACATTTTCCAGGGAATTGCCGTGGATCACGATCACCGGCGGGTTCATGCCGCCCTGGTGGGCGTAGCGCATCTTGGGCCGGAACATGCCGCTGCGGGTGGGTGCCTGGAAGGCCACCGCCTCCATCAGCAGGCGGGTCAGCACCGGGGTTGACATTTTCCGCATGGCGGAAGCGTGGGCCTGGGTGATGGACTTCCAGACTGGGCCCAGGCCCTGGCGCTTCTGAGCGGAAATCAGGTGCAGCGAGGCGAACTTCAGGAAAGCAAGCCGGGTTTCAACCTGGCGCTCGATCTGCTCGCGCTGGTAGGCGTCCACCGCGTCCCACTTGTTGATCGCGAGCACCACGGCGCGGCCGCTCTCAAGGATGTAGCCGGCGATGTGGGCATCCTGGTCGGTCACGCCCTGCGTGGCGTCCAGCAGCAACAGAACCACGTGGGCGTTTTCGATCGCCTGCAGCGTCTTGACCACCGAGAACTTCTCGATCGCCTCGAACACGCGGCCCTTGCGGCGGATCCCGGCGGTGTCGATCAGCTCGAACTTCTGGCCCGAGCGCTCGAACGGCACGGAAATGGCGTCGCGCGTGGTGCCCGGCAGGTCGAAGGCCACCAGGCGTTCCTCGCCCAGCCAGGCGTTGATGAGGGTGGACTTGCCCACGTTGGGACGGCCCGCCACCGCCAGGCGGATCACCCCGGTCTCAACTTCGGGCTCCTCCTCGTCCTCCGGCGGCAGTCCGGGGATGAGCTCCAGGGCGCCGTCGAGCATGGAGCGCACGCCCTGCCCGTGCGCACCGGACACCGCCATCACCTCACCCAGCCCGAGCTCGTAGAACTCGACCAGTTGCAGGCCTTGCGTCATGCCTTCGGCCTTGTTGGCCACCAGCAACGTGGGCTTGCCCAGGCGGCGCAGGTAGCCTGCGATCTCGTGGTCCTGGGCGCTGATGCCGGCACGGGCATCGACCACGAAGATCACCACATCGGACTCGGCCACGGCCTGCCGCGTCTGCTTAGCCATCTCTTTGTAGATGCCTTCGCTGGCCTCGGGTTCGAAGCCGCCGGTATCGATGACGATGTACTCGCGCCGGCCCTGACGGCCGTTGCCGTAGTGGCGGTCCCGGGTGAGGCCGGCAAAGTCGGCCACGATGGCGTCGCGTGAACTCGTCAGGCGGTTGAACAGGGTGGACTTGCCCACATTGGGCCGGCCCACCAGGGCGATGACGGGTTTCACGGAAAGAGCTTTCGTTCAGGCGGTCACGAACACGGTGTTCGTGGCGGGCATTACTGGGGACGCCAGGCGAACACGCCGCCGTTGCGTGTCTGCACCACCAGCGCATCGCCAGCGAGCACCGGCGGGGCCACGATGGGCGAGCCGTCGGTGGTCAGGCGGGTCATTTCGCTGCCGTCCTCGCGGGAGATCAGGTGCACGAGGCCACGGCTGTCGGCCACTGCCACGACGCGGCCCAGGGCCAGCGGCGCGGTCAGGCCGCGGTATTTCAGGCGGTCGATGCTCCAGGCGGGCTCGCCGGTGGCGCGCTGCCAGGCCTGGAAGCGGCCATCGCTCTCGCTGCCGAAAACCAGGCGGTCATCGCCGTGCACACCCGTCGTGCCTTGCGCGGCGCGCGTCCACACCACGGTGCCTCGGCTCGCGTCCACGCAGCCCACGGCGGCCGAATAGGCCCGCGCGCAGACGCTGTTGCGGATGCGGCTGACCGGCCCCACGATGTCGACCAGGCGCTCGACTTCGTTGGTGCCTCGGGACGTGGCCACCGGTGCCTCCCAGCGCACGGATCCGTTGTCGGGGTTGAGACCCGTGAGGCGTCCCGCCAGGCCCACCACCAGGGTATCGCCCACCGCCAGCAGCGCGCCTGTCTGGCTCAGCACCAGCGGTTCTGCGGGACGGCTCTGGCTCCACAGCCGGGCGCCAGTCTTGCCATCGAAAGCCGTGACCACGCGATCGGCCGTGAGAACGAACACCCGCTCGCCCGCCACGAGGGGGGCAGTGAACGAGCGCGCGGGCAGGCGCACGCGCCAGCGCTCAGCCCCATCGGCGATGGCCACCAGCTGGTTGTTGCGGGTCACCACGACGGCGGTCTGTCCATCGGAACCCACCCCGGCGGCAATCGGCGTGCTCAGGTTCAGGCGCCAGACATCCTTGCCGGTCGCGGCATCCAATGCGGCCACGTTGCCCGCACCGCCAGCGACGAAAACGCGTCCGCCCGCCACGATCGGTGCCAGCGAGGCATGGCCTTCGCCGACCTGGGCCGACCAAACGAGCTGGGTGCCCATCAGGGCGGCCACAGCGGGCAGCTCGGCCGGCTGCGGCTTCTTCGAACTCGAGCCACAGGCCGACAGCAAGGCGACGGCGACCAGCCCGATGACGGGCAAGGCCCGGCGCCAGGGCGCCGTGGATGAAAGGGGTGTGCAGGTGACCATGGATTTCAACGTGCGGTGGAAGACAGACTGGCGGTGTCCACGCCCAGGGCGGCGAGCTTCACCTCGACCAGCCGGCGGTACTCGGTGCGCGCGCCCAGGGCCTGCCAGGCGCTCTGATATTGCGCCTTGGCTTCATCGGCCTTGCCCTGGGCCATGAAGACATCGCCACGGCGGTCGGCCACCAGGGGTTCGAAAGACTTGGGCACGGAGGCTTCCAGCGTCTTGAGGGCCTGGTCGAAGGCCTTGCCTTCCACGTCCAGCGCGGCCAGGCGCAAGCGGGCCACGGCCTGGTAGGACGCGTCGCCGGATTTCTCGACCACCCAGGTCAGTGCGGCACGGGCCTTGTCGACCTGACCGGCTTCGAACAGGGTTTTGCCCGCCAGCAGCGCCGCCTGGCTGGCGAAGGTGGTGCCGCCGAACTGGGCCTGCATGTCGGCCAGGGCGCGCTCCACGCGCTCGTTGTCGCGCGCCAGCACCGCGCGGTCAACCTCGTCGTACAGCGCGGCGGCTTTCACGCCCTGCGTGCGCTGCCAGTAGTTCCAGCCGTTCCAGGCCGCGAAGGAACCGAAGACGACGATCAGCACCCAGCTGATGAGGTTGCCGTACTGGGCCCAGAAGTGCTTGATCTGATCGATCTGTTCCTGTTCTTCGAGGTCGAGGTGTTTGGCCATGGTGGATGCGGGTCTGGAATTCGTGCGCCGGTTGCGCAACGGGGGATTGTAGGCGGGTGGCCCCAGGCCACCCTGTGCGGACGCGCGAACTTCAGTCGCCGCGCAGACGGCCCGCCCAATCGGCGACGGCGTCGAGGGGCAGCAGGCTTTGCGCGGCTTCCGCGGGCGCGTCCGTGCGCGGGCCACGCAGGGGCTTGAGCGCCACCGTGCCTTGCTGCATTTCCTGTTCGCCAAAGATGAGCGCAAAGCGCGCGCCGCTGGCATCGGCCTTCTTGAACTGCGACTTCATGCTGCCCATGCCATCGGCACCGCCGGCATGCATCTGCACGTTCACGCCTTGCAGGCGCAGCGCCCGCAGCACCGGCATCACCTGGGGCACGCGGGCCGCGTCCGGCACGACCGCATACACATCGGGCGCAGGCTGCTCGGGCAGGCGCCCCTGCTCTTTCAGCAATTCCAGGATGCGCTCCATGCCCATGGCCCAGCCGACCGCCGGAGCGGCCTTGCCACCGATCTGTTCGAACAGGCCGTCGTACCGGCCGCCCGCGCACACCGTGCCCTGCGAGCCCAGCTGGGTGGTCACGAACTCGAACACCGAAAGGTTGTAGTAGTCCATGCCGCGCACCAGGCGCGGGTTGATGCGGTAGGCGATGCCGTGCGCATCGAGCAGGCCGCGCAGGCGGTTGAAGTGGTCGAGCGACTCGGCGCCCAGGTGGTCCATGAGGCGCGGCGCGGCGTTGACCAGGTCCTGCATGGCCGGGTTCTTGGTGTCCAGGATGCGCAAGGGGTTGCTGTGCAGGCGGCGCTTGGCTTCTTCGTCGAGCTGGTCGGCGTGCGCCTCCAGGTAGGCGATCAGGGCCTGGCGATGGGCCAGGCGCTCGGGCGGTTGGCCCAGGCTGTTGATCTCGAGTTCGATGCCCGTGAGGCCGAGTTCGGCCCAGAGGTCGCAGGCCAGCACGATGAGCTCGGCATCCACGTCCGGGCCTGCGAAGCCCAGGGCCTCGGCACCGAATTGATGGAACTGCCGGTAGCGCCCCCGCTGAGGCCGCTCGTGCCGGAACATCGGGCCCATGTAGTACAGGCGCTTGCCGCCGTCGTACAGCAGCGAATGCTCCAGCGCGGCGCGGACCACACCGGCGGTGTTCTCGGGACGCAGCGTGAGCTGCTCGCCGTTGAGCCGGTCTTCGAAGGAGTACATCTCCTTTTCGACGATGTCGGTCACCTCGCCCAGCCCCCGCACGAACAGCGCCGTGGGCTCTACGATGGGCGTGCGCAGGTTGCGATAGCCGTAGCGGCGCATCAGCGTGCGAAGAGTGTCTTCGAGCCACTCCCAGTGCGCGGACGCGGGAGGGGCGATGTCGTTCATGCCTTTGACGGCGCTCAGTTTGTCTGCCATGCAATCTCTCGTTCAGCCATGCGCCAGAGGCATCGGGTGGTCCCGACGCTCAGGACGTTGCGCCGAATTTCTTCTCGATGTAGTTTTCAACGACCTGCTGGAACTCGCGCGCGATGCCCTCGCCCCGCAGGGTCATGGCCTTCTGCCCGTCGATGAAGATCGGGGCGGCGGGCGCCTCGCCAGTGCCGGGCAGGCTGATGCCGATGTCGGCGTGCTTGCTTTCACCCGGGCCATTGACGATGCAGCCCATCACGGCCACCTTGAGGTTCTCCACCCCAGGATAGCGCGCGCGCCACAGTGGCATGGAGCTGCGCAGGTAGTCGTCGATCTGCTTGGCCAATTCCTGGAAGGTGGTGCTGGTGGTGCGGCCACAGCCCGGGCAGGCGGTGACCGACGGCACGAAAGCGCGCATGCCCAGGGCTTGCAGGATCTCCAGCGCGATCACCACCTCCTGCGTGCGCGCTTCGCCGGGCTGCGGCGTGAGCGAGACGCGGATCGTGTCGCCGATGCCTTGCTGCAGCAGCACCGACAGCGCTGCCGCCGAGGCCACGGCGCCCTTGGTGCCCATGCCAGCCTCGGTCAGGCCCAGGTGCAGCGCGTAGTCGCAGCGCTGCGCCAAGGCCTGGTAGACCGCGATGAGGTCCTGCACGCCACTGACCTTGCACGACAGCACGATGTTGTTGCCATTCAGGCCGATCTCTTCGGCCTTGCGGGCGGATTCGAGTGCCGAGGTGATCAGCGCCTCATACATCACCTGCCGCGCTTCCCAGGGCATGCTGCGGTTCGCGTTTTCGTCCATCAGGCGCGCGAGCAGGTCCTGGTCCAGGCTGCCCCAGTTCACGCCGATGCGGATGGCCTTGTCGTGGCGCGCCGCGATTTCCACCATCTGCGCGAACTGGCGGTCGCCCTTGTCGCCACGGCCCACGTTGCCGGGGTTGATGCGGTACTTGGACAGCGCCTCGGCACAGGCCGGGTGGTCGGTGAGCAGGCGGTGGCCGTTGTAGTGGAAGTCCCCGATCAGCGGCACGTTCACGCCCATGCGGTCGAGCTGCTCGCGGATGTAGGGCACGGCCTTGGCGGCCTCGTCGTTGTTGACCGTGATGCGCACCAGTTCGGAGCCAGCCAGCGCCAGTTCCTTGACCTGGATCGCCGTGCCCACGGCATCGGCGGTGTCGGTGTTGGTCATGGACTGCACGCGCACCGGCGCATCGCCGCCCACCGTGACGCGGTGGTCGCCCCAGGCCACCACCCCCTGGCGGGTGCGGCGCGTTCGCGCCGCCGACAGCGGAATGGGTTCACACGACGCGGCAGGGCGCACCAGGGTGTCCATGTTCATTTCACCTCGAATCGGGCAACGTTGTTGCGCGCGTAGCGCGTCACGTCGAACGGCTTGCCACGCACAGTAACCTGAGCGACCTCGGCGCGGCCGAGCACCACGGTGTAAGGCGGCGCGCTGGAAAAATCGACGGCGTCACCGGCTTGCAGCACGCGCTGGATGACGACACTGCCCGAGCCATTGACGACCTCCACCCAGGATTCGCCGGTGGCGGCAATGGTGAGCAGGCTGCCCGATGCGGGTGCGGCAACCGGGGCCACAGGTGGCACCGCAGCCACGGCAGGAACGGCCGCAGGCGACGCGGACACTGGGGCGGGTGCCGCCGCAGGCGCCGCGGGCGTCGCCCCCCCCGGCGCGGGCGTCCCAGGCGCCCCCCCCGCCGCGGGGTCCCGGACAGGGCCGGGCCCCCCCCCCCCCCCCCGTCCCGCCCGTTGCCCCCACGGCGGGTCCCCCGTTCCCCCCCCCGCCCCCCCCGGCTCCTCCCGCGGGCCCTCCCCCGCCCCCTGGGCCGGGCACAGACTTCCCCCCCCCCCTCCACGGTGGGGGGGTGGGGGGGGGGCGCGCCGGCGACGGAGGGGCGCCACTCTCCGCCCCCCCCCCCCGCCTCCCCCCCCCCCCCCCCCCCCCCCGCCCCCCCCCCCCCCCCCGCCCCGCCCCCCCCCCCCCCGCCCCCCCCCCCCCCCCCCCCCCCCCCCCCCCCCCCCCCCCCCCCCCCCCCCCCCCCCCCCCCCCCCCCCCCCC